>NZ_CP116808.1:1200000-1500000 GCF_028464065.1 Saprospira sp. CCB-QB6
ACGTTCATACTGCAGTTGAAACTGATAGTCTAGGGCTTTATTGCCTCCTAAAATCTTGGCAGAAGCAGATAGGCCTTTAAGTTGGTAATTGGCTCCAGCAAAAAGGCTATGGATATGTTCTAAGGCTAGTGGTTCTTGTTTTACCGCTTGGTATCTGTGTCCAAAATAAAGCTGCAGATTATTCATTCGATAAGTCAGCTGATTTTGGATCTTTTGCTGTTGCATGGCCATTCGCAAGCCGCGATTATTCACTTGAAGTGGGCCATAAAAGCTACTATCTGTAGCCAGATTATTATCAAAAAACTTATAGCGCTCTTGTTGATAGCGTATTTGATGTTCCCAATTTTTCCAATTTTGGCGATAAAGCAATTCTAAAAAGCGATTTTCCTGTCTGGGAGAGTCATTATCTCCTTCATTCAGTCCTATCTCTGCTGTTTCTAAAAAGTCATTGCTCAAGCCTTGCAAAGTCGTATCCTGAAGGCCTCCATTTTCACTTTGATTCTGACTAGAGGAGACAAAAAACAGACTGCCTTTATAAGCTCCTTTTTTATAGTGAATTTGAGCGCCAAAATCTCGGTGTTGGCTGGCCAAGCTATTAAAATAGCCTCTTTGGCTCAGCACACTATACTGTAGTCCATAATACAACTGATCATTATATTGCTGACTCAACTCGGCTTTGAGGGCAATATTTCTTAGGTTAATTTGACTATAATAGAGATTGGTTAGGGCCTTCTTATCTTCCACTTGATAAATCCGGAGCTGTTCGGGCCGAAGCCGGTAAGCTTCCAGATGCTCTCCAGCGCCCAAGCGCGGCCCCAATTCTTTTTCTTCATATTGCCAAGTTTTGGCAAAAACGGGCGTTCCCCAATGGCCCAAATTCCCATAGTTTTCGGTCCAACTTTCGCCCCCCCAGCCCCAAGCAAAATCATGCATATAGCCTAAGCTAGTGTCTAACACTAGCCAGTCATTTTCTGAAAGCGCATAACGCCATTCTATTTTTAAGCTATCGCCTAATTTCTGAAAGCGCTCGGCTTCTGTAGCCTTGGGCATACTATCCTGTTGCAGGCTATCTAAAGGGGTTTGGGCCCAACTGCTGTTTGCTAAAAAGAGGAAAACAGCCAAAAGAACAATTCGCATAGAGCTTTATTTTTTGCGCAAAAAAAAGCCATAGACACTTGGGGTCCATGGCTTTTTATTAAAACTTCGAAAGAAAAAGCAACTTACTTTTTCTTCTTGTCAGCAGCAGCTTTAAGGCTAGTGCGTAGATCCTTGTTATCTACAGTACCAGCAAGCTCTTTACCTGCCTTAAATTTTACAGTTACCTTATCGCTAATTTGGATTTCCTTCTGTGTAGAAGGGTTGATTCCTTTGCGAGCAGCACGATAGTTCACATCAAAAGTACCAAAACCAACCAAAGTGATTTTTTGGCCTGCTTTCAAAGTGTCTGCAATAGTTTCTAGGGTAGCGTTCAAGGCTGCAGCAGCATCAGCTTTTTTCAAACCAGCAGCTTCTGCAATTTTGTCGATCAAATCTCCTTTGTTCATAGTTAAATTCTAGATTATCCAAATGATACAGTAATTCTTGCGCCCTGAAAAGCTAGCTTGGGGTAGTTTGAATAGAGCAGGGGGGCTCTCTGTCTAAGGCTTCTTACTGTTCTTCAAACCAATGGTCGAAGGTCTAGCTTTTGGCGCTTACAAATTTATGTCCTTTTGCAGCATTTCCAAACATTTCCCAAAAAAAAGCAGACAAAGGCCCTAAAAAAGGCCATTTTAGTACTGTTTCGGGGCCTCCGCAGCAAAGCTGCGGCGCTGCGTTTCAGGGCTCGCAGGTCTGCTCGGCCCTTCGCCAGCAAGCTGGCTCGGTCTGGCCTAGCGGCCACCCTTTCACATCGCTAGGCCAGTTGGCCTTCGGCCAAGGCGGCTGCGCCGCCAAAAGGACCCGTCTAAAATAGCAACAGCCAGTCAGAAATCTGACTGGCTGTTGTTGGCCTACTAGGACTCGAACCTAGAATGACAGAACCAAAATCTGCTGTGTTACCAATTACACCATAGGCCAATAAAATCTTTGCTACGTAAAGGAGCCAAACTCTCGTTTGAAAGTTGTTGGCCCACTAGGACTCGAACCTAGAATGACAGAACCAAAATCTGCTGTGTTACCAATTACACCATGGGCCAATTCCGTAGCGGCACAAATATAAGAAGGAAAATTAAACCTCCAAAACTTTTTACATTTTTTCTAGTAAAATTTGTCGTTTTCCTTCTTCTTGGACCAAGATCCGCAAATGCAGCGCATTTTCGGGCAACAAAGGTAACAAAATTTCTGGCCACTCCACAAAGAAATAATGCTCATCTTCTAGATAGTCCTCAATGCCAATTTCAAGGGCTTCTTCTAGGTTTTCTAGGCGGTAGAGGTCCGCATGCCGGACCAACAAAGGGCTATCCCTTAAGCCATACTCATTGATGAGGCTATAGCTAGGGCTACTGCTTTCTTCTTGGCCGCCTAGGGCCCTCACTAAATAATGGACCAAAGTGGTTTTTCCCGCCCCCATAGGCGCATCTAAAAAAACTTTGCGGTAAGTTTGCAGCGGTCCAGCAACTAGCTCTTGGGCCAGCGCCGCCAATTCGGCCAAATTATTTACCGTATAATCTGTTTGCATAATGAATCTAATTTCTGCAAAGTTAGTCCAACTTAGCCTTGAAGCCAAAAAAATTGCGCTTCCCCTCTCCTTCTTTAGTCTTCTTTTTTTAGGCGCCTGCAAAAGTAGCAGCCCCCTCGCCTACTTACAAGCAGCCCCAACAAAGCAAATGCAAATTGATGGACAAAGTGAGGATTGGCCCAAAGGACTACAACGCCTAAGCGAAAGAATCAATATTCAATATGCAGCCAAAGAAGATGAGCAGTTTCTCTACCTATATATACGTATAGATGAGGCCAGCTACCAAAACTATATTTTGGCCAATGGTGCCCAAATCTGGATCGATAGCCTGGGCAAAGACAAAAAGAGCCTCGGCCTTAATTATCCCCTCCCCCTGGCCACTAACCGCCTAGAAGAATTGGCCCAAAAGGCTGGAGCAGATGAAGCTAAATTTTTAACCCTCTATACTCAGGAATTACAAGAGTTTGAACTGCTCAATTTTGTCTCAGAAAATATTCGCGTGAGCAATTTGGCCTCTAAAGATTTTAAAACAGCCGCCCATTTTGATGAAGGCAAACGCCTTTGCCTAGAATTTCAACTCCCTAAAAATCGCTTTGGCCTGAAAAAGAAAAGTAGTACTGCCTTTTCTTTTGGCTTTTTTGTCCGTGAAACGCCAAGTTCCCCCTTCGATCAAGCAGAACAGGCCGGAGGCAGCCTCTTTGATGAACAAGACCCCCAAAATGGAGTAACCAGCAGTAACCCCATGCTAGGCGGCAGCAGCCAACAAATGGGCAGCCAAGGCATGTCTATGCCTACAAAAAATAATTTGCCCAAAGTTTGGATTCGCCTAGGCCAACAGCCCTAAAGCAAAAGCTTATTTAAATGTTTATTCAATTTTAGTGACAAAAGATTTCATCCAACTACTTTAGTCGAAAAATAGAGTCGCTTCTATTTTTCTATTTCCTTAACACTTTTACAGGGGCTAAAAAAAGCCACCCCCCACAAAAATCACTGCAAATCAGCAATAAACATATAAAATAACTACAAGCCAAACCTATAGGTAAAACACCTAAAAAAGGAATTATAGGCCTTTTCCCGAAGTTAAAACAATCATAATACCCCATATTTGTAACACAACAAATAGTTACTGCTAAAGCAGAAAACTATTTGGGGTAAATAATGGGGATTTTTATAAGCATCAAACTTGGGGGAGTTTGATGCTTTTGTTTGGTCCATTTTGCGGTGGACAGGCGGCGAAGCCGCCGCAGGCTGAGGGATGGAAAAGGGTGGCCCGAAGGGCCAGACCCAGCAAAAATGCGAAGCATTTTTTGCGCAGGGCCGAGCGAGTAGCGAGCCCTGACACAGCCCGACCCGACCAAAGGGCGGGGCAGCCCCAAAATATCCTATTCTGGAATAGGATGATCTAGCATCTTGAAAGTAAAGAATTCGAGCATTTTAACGACTGCATCCAGCTGGCCTTTTTCTACAGAAACATCGGTAATAGAGGGGAAATGCTCGGCAAAATAGATATGATCGCTAGCCATTTCAATTAGGGTAGAAGCTAGCGTATTGGGGTAGGGAAAATCGGGTTTTACAGCCTGAATGGCATCGGCAATGACCTTAGAAAGGGTTTTGTAGTTGAGAAAAAGCCCCTCCTTATTTTCATGATCGACCTCTTTGGTGTGGTAGGCCTTGATGCCCTCGGCCACGACAATGCGATGTAGGCGGTTTTCGTCTACATATTCTACAGCAGGGTTGGTTTGTGAAGAAGTGACCAAAGTGGTCAAGATTATTTTTAATCGCTTGGCGGGACAATCGATATTCATGCTATTATAATCAATTTGGAACATGGTCCACTCCCAATACCAACAGACCAAATAGAGCAGCAATTTGTGCTTATTTTCAAAATAGCGATAAACAGAAGCCTCCGTTGATTGAATTTTGCTTGCCAGTTTTTTGAAGGTAAACTTCTCAAAACCGAGTTCCTCAATCAGGATAATGGCGTACTCAATGATTTTTCGGCCCAATTTGGTTTGCTGGGGGTCTCGTAGGTAAAGGTTCTCGTTGAGTTGAATATGAATAGCAACCATGAAAGTGATTGTTAAGCGGTGGTTGATGAGCTGTTGGCAGCGCAAAGATAGACTTTAAAAAAGAAAAAACCCTTTTGCAACTACGCAAAAGGGCCTTATCCAAATCGCTAAGGGAAAATTAGTCGGCTTCTAGCTCTAGCGGTTGTATCTGCTTGAGCTCTGCCAAGCTCTCCCCTTCCCTATCGAGGCCAAACCATTCCCAACGAATTTCTTTGAATTTGGCATAGGCCTTAAAATCCTCAAAAATATCAAGAATATCGGGATCAATATGAGCGGTTCGGCTAGCGTCAATAAGCAAATGACTTTGAGCAGGAACCTTTGATAGGTATTCCTTTAATGCACTTTTATTCAAAAAAGAAAGATCTTCTGATAGCTGAAGATGAATCCTATCGCCCTCCTTAATTTCCGTAAAAGGCAAACGATAATTATTGCGTAAAATATAGAAAATAGCCACAGCCATCCCGATCGTAATCCCGACTAACAAATCGCTAAGCAAAATGGCGACAATCGTAACCACAAAAGGAATAAATTGCTTATACCCCTGCCTCCACATCTGTTTAAAGACGGTTGGATTAGCCAATTTGTAGCCCACCATAACCAAAATGGCCGCTAAACTGGCCAAGGGGATGAGGTTGAGCAAAAAAGGAATTGTCAAAACGGCCAAAAGCAAAAAGACCCCATGCAAAAAAGCCGCTGTCTTAGAACGTCCCCCTGACTGAATATTGGCCGAAGAGCGCACAATCACCTGAGTAACAGGCAAACCACCCAACAAACCCGCTGCAATATTTCCCATTCCCTGGGCCTTGAGCTCTTGGTTGAGGTTGGTGGTCCGTTTATGCGGATCCAATTTATCGGTAGCTTCTGCACAAAGCAGAGACTCCATACTCCCCACAATCGCCAACGTTATGGCCGTACTATAAACGGCTGGATTAAAGAGCTCTGCAAAGTTTGGAAACTTCATTTCATTAGAAAAGGCTGCCCAAGAATCAAAAATAGGCAAACTCACCAAATGCTCTGGGGCAATTTCCAGTTGTGGAATCCCCTTAAAGCCCAAATTCAGCAAAATGCCAGAAATAACCGCCACCAAAGGCCCCTGAATCCACAAGGCCCAAGGCTGCTTTTTAATCAGGTCCTGCTGCCAAATAATAAGAATGGTAAAAGCCACCAAAGCCGCTACCGCTGGCCCCCAATTGACATTCAAGCCCTCAAAAACATCTGTAAATGCCTTAAAAATTTCACTAAAAGTCGTCTCCCCATCTGGCTGCTGATAGGCCATCTCCCCCTCTGGGTCCTTGTCATCGCCCAAAGCATGCGGAATCTGCTTGAGGATGATAATCAAACCAATGCCCGACAACATCCCCTTAATGACCGAAGATGGAAAAAAATACCCAATGCTTCCCGCCTTCAAAAAACCGAGCAAAAGCTGAAAGATACCCGAAATCACTACCGCCAACAAAAAGGTTTCAAAACTACCCAATTGCTCAATAGCCGCAATGACAATGGCCACCAATCCAGCCGCTGGACCACTGACCCCCAAAGAGGAATTTGAAAAAAGCGTGACCACCGTGCCCCCCACTATGCCCGCAATAATGCCCGACAAAAGAGAGGTGCCCGAAGCTAAAGCAATACCCAAACAAAGCGGTACCGCAACCAAAAAAACGACGATAGCCGCAGGCAAATCGTTGCTTAAATACTTAAATGACAGAGGAGACTTCATAGCTATAATTGTATGTTTAGACAATTAGATGATAGTAAAGCTATCAAGTACAAAGGTAATTAACTTATTCTAGTTAGTTTCACTTTATTTTATCTTTTTCTCTTCTTTTTTGGGGCTGCCCCTCCCGCCGAGTTGAAACCGATCGCAAAGCGGTATCGCTTTGCGAAGCGATACAAAATGAGGGTGGAAACCCTCATGAGTTATTGGTCGGGTCGGGCTGTGTCAGGGCTCGCTGCTCGCTCGGCCCTGCGCAAAAAATGCTTTGCATTTTTGCTGGGTCTGGCCCTTTGGGCCACCCTTTTCCATCCCTCAGCCGTTTGGCCTTCGGCCATTTTGAGACTGTTTGAAATTTTTTGTGCCCTTTTCTGTGCCTAGGGACAAGCCCCTAGGCGATTATTGGCTGAATCCTGCTTTTTACATAGCCAGTTATGTTTTTTACATAGCTAGTTAGCTCCCAGACATAACTTTTGCCCTTTTTGATTTTGTTACATTATTTCCATTTTTAACAGATCGATAATATATAGACATAAAAAAAGGCCCAAAACCTAGGTTTTGGGCCTTTTGCGGGGCATATTTTATTTGAGGTTAAAGCTGCCCATAAAATCTTGGATTTCTTCAGCTTTAACGGCTTGAGGTTGGCGGTTAACGATAAGGAGCTGATAGACCTTATTTTCTTTGCGGTAGAGGTCATAGACAGCGGCGGCATCGAAGCCCATAAGGGTATATCGTTTAGAATTTTTGCCCCAGGGGCCTTCTTCTCTTTGGACACTCATGGGTTGGAGGCGCATAGCGGCGCCCAGCAAGAGAATTTCGAAAAGGCTATCGGGGGCTAGGGCGAGTTGAGTTTCGCCTAACTTCATGCAGGCGGCTTGATACTCCCAGATAGAGTCTGGACTTTTGTAGAAATAGGCTTCTACTCCATTTTGTTCTAGGCTATCGAAGGGGGCGGGAAATTGGAGGCTATACTGGCCAAATTCGGAATGGGCCATTGTTTTTTGTTGGCAGGCGTAGAGGCTAAGGAGCAGGCAGAGGAGGCTAAGAATTCGCATAATTGATTTTGGGCCAAAAATAAGCTTTTTTTGGGAGGATTGGAGGCGGCGCAGCCGCCTTGGCCGCAGGCCAGTTGGCCCAGCGCTGCGGAGGGGTGGCCCGAAGGGCCAGACCAAAGCCGCCGCAGGCGGCTGCAGGGCCGAACAGCCCTGTGAGCCCCGCAGCATAGCGGCGGCCGCCCCTCATAAAAGGGCGGCCGCGGGCTCCTAAAAAATACTTTGATTAGTTAGGCGGAGAGCAGCACGGAGGGCATTGAGCATATTTCCGTGAGTTTGAATTTCTTGGATATCGAGACCAATATCGACAATAGTTTGGGCTACATTTCCGGAAATGCCAGAGAGCATAGCTTGGCAGCCCATGAGTTTGGCGGCTTTGCTCATTTTGATCAGGGCATTGGCCACCTCGCTATCCATCACGGCGATGCCTCGGATATCGAGAATAAAGACCTTAGCATTTTTCTCGGCGATAGCTTCCAGCATAGCGTTAAGGACTTGTCGGGCTCGTTCGCTATCGAGGAAACCGACCAGAGGCAGGAGCAGGATACCTTCCCAGAGGGGGGTAATGGGGGTAGACATAGCCGAGAGGGTTTCCTCTTTTTCTTGGAGGAGTTCTTCTTGGGCTTTACTGTAGCCATCGGTCAGGGTGGAGATAGCGATTCCGGTCAGTTTTCGATAAGTTTTGAGCAGACTAAGCGTAAGCAGGCCTTCTCTTTCGAATAGGTCTTGGACCTCTTGGTGGTAATAATTTTGGAAAGCTAAATAGGCATCGAAGGGGATGCCTACACTGGCGAAGACTTGGCCAAAAAACCGTTGGCGTTCGATATATTCGTCATCGGCTTGGCCAGCGAGCAGATCGTCCCAGAAAATATCTTCGCTATCTCGGATGGCTTGCAGGACATCCTCTGTATAATACTGTTGGAAGAAGGGGTGATTTTCTAGCCAGCTGTAGAAGCGCGAGTAGAGTTCATCTTTTTGATCATAAATTTTTTGGCCGGCTTGGGCAAGTTCTGCTAGGTCTTCATCGGTGAGAAAAAAGAGGGCTTGGTAATAGGGCCAATTTTTAGTGTTAGGATCAATCATCTGTACTTAATAGTTTTGGATATGCAGGAGGACGAGGGTTTGGTTGAGTAGCATGTAGCCCACTTCGCCAAAGGTAAAGGGGCCTTCATAATCGCCTACTTTCTGGCCATCTAGCTTAAAGTTTAGGTAATTTACGATACAGTTACAGGCAGTAACGGCATTAGTAATAGGCATTTCGTTAAGAAAGGCTTCTGGGCTATAATCAACTTTTTTGGCTAGATAATACAGTTGATCGGCCGAAACGGGGGCATAAAAATAGACAGCCTCCTCCTCTATGCGTTGGATAGTGGTATTGATTAGTGCGCCAGAGTAATCGGCGATTAGGGGAAGGCTACCATCTATGCCATTGGCTTTGCAGTAGCTAGGAAAATCTTGTTTTTCGCCATTGATCAGGGCTTCGGAGGCGGAAAAGTCAGTTTTTAGAAACTGGATTTTATCGCCTTGGCCTTCTTCGTAGGGGTTATAAATTTCGATTTCGGCATATTGGGTATCGGCCAGTTCGACATGCATTAAGACTGCTTTATTCGTTAACTTTTGGGCTGTTGGGCCATAATAAGTTGCTGGCAAATGAGTTTCAGGAGCCTCTAGTTGTCGGCCTGTGATCCAGCCTAGAATGGGTTGATCATAGAGTGTTTCATATTGGCCAATTTCTAGGGCATAAGCTTTATGGACTTCAGAGAAAGCGGGCAATGCGATATAGCTAAAGCCATTTTGGGGGCGGTCGGCTAGTAACTGTTCGAGTTCTTGGGCCGAATAGCTTTTAATTTGGGCAGAAACGGCTAGCTGTGTTAGTTTAGTAACAAATAGTCGATTCAGTTCTTTTTTGGCCCCTTCTTTACTCATAAAGTAGGGGGTACTCCCGCCCAGCCATTGGCCTGCGGGCAGTTGGTCGAGTAATTTTTGGCTAGCGGCGATTAGCAGTAGTTCGCCAGCTTTAATTAGCGCTTGCGTCTCTTCTAGAGTAAGTAATTCGTTTTGAAGCTTAGCCATATCGTTAGAAATTATAGGGTTATAAAATGAACTCACAAAAAAGGAGGTCTAAAATGAGTTTTACAAAACGCTAAAATTCTTCAAAATCAGGAGGTTAGTTTAAAACTCATTTACTTATTCTGAATGTGCAAGAGGACGAGGGTTTGGTTGAGTAAAATATAAGCAATTTCTCCGAAGGTAAAGGGGCCGCCGTAGTTTCCGATTTGTTCTCCTTCTAATTGAAAATTAGAATAAATAGAAATACAGTTAAAGGCCGTAATTGCTTCTTCTTTGGGCATAGCCTTTAGAAAAGCTTGGGGGCTGTAGTGAATATCTTTGGCCCAATGATAAACTTGGTCGCGAGATACTGGGCCATAGAAATGGACTCTATCTTCGTCAATGCGTTCAATATCAATATTAATTAGGGCACCAGAGTAATTGGCGACAACGGGTAGTTGGCCTTTAATCTTCTTTGCTCGGCAGTAGTGGGCAAAGTTTTGTTTTTCGTTATTGATTAGGACCTCGCCGGCGGAGAAATCATCTTCTAGAAACTGGATGCTATCGCCATTGGCTTGTTCGTAGGGATTATAGATTTCGATTTCGGCATATTGGGTTTCGGGCAATTCGATATGCATGAGTACTGCCTTATTAGCGAGGCAAGTTGCTGTTGGTCCATGATAGACTGCGGGGAACTGGTCATCCTGTTCACTAGCGTCCAAATCTTTTCCAGTTATCCATCCGAGGATAGGTGAATCGTAGAGGGTTTCGTATTGATTTATTTCTACGGCATAGGCTTTATGAACCTCAGAAAAAACGGGTAGTGCGATATAGCTAAAGCCATTTTTGGGGCGGTCGGCTAAGAGTTCTTCAAACTCTTGAGTGGAATAACTTTTAATGCTGGCAGAGGCTGCCACTTGAGTGAGGTTACTAACAAAAAGGCGGTTAAGATCTTTTTTGGCCCCTTCTCCACTCATAAAGTAGGGAATGGTTCCGCCCAACCATTGGCCTGCGGGTAATTGGTCCAATAAATCTTGGTTGCCAGCAATTAAAAGTAAATCCCCTTGCTCAATCAGTGCAGTGGTTTCCCTTAAGGTTAGGATTTGGTTATTGGGCATAAGCTATATGGTTAAGCAGTAAGTTATCGTATGGCCAACTATAGTTGTTTAATATCTAGGATGACCATTGTTTGGTTAAGGACCAGATAGGCAATTTCGCCAAAGGTGAAGGGGTAAGTATAGTCTTTTGTATAATTTTCGTTCTGGCTCAATTGTAAAAAATTGGCTACACAATTATAGGCAAGCAAAGTACTTTCTGTTTTTGGGGGTAATTTAGATCGGAAACTAGCTTGTCGGTCAGCTATATTTTTGGCAAAGCGGTAAGTTTGGCTTTGGAAGACAGGAGAAGCAAAGTTTACAGCTTGGGCTCCTTCTTCGGCCTGATAAATAGAGGTATTGAGTTCGGCTCCAGCAAAATCGCCGACTAATGGGTAGTCTAGGTCTATCTGATGGGTTTGGAGATAGCTTAAAAAGTTTTGTCTCTCGCCATCAATTAAACAATATTCAGCCTGATAACCATCTTGAAGAAACTGGATATCGGGGCCTTCATTTTGTTCATAGATATTGACAATAGACAGCTCGGCATACTTCTCGGCTGGCAAATGAGCATGTAAGGCAACCAACTGATCCAAATAAACAGTTCCATCTTGACCATTGACGACTATAGGAGCAGTGGCTTCTCCCCAAGCAACTCCTGTTACCCAGCCTAAGGTAGGCACATCAAAAAGAGAAATATTTTGGCTAATCTCTAAGGCATAAGTTGCTTGCACATCCTGAAAAGCAGGCATGAGCAGATAGCAAAACCCATTTACTGGCCGATCGGCTAACATTTGTTCTAAGTCTTCGGCTCGATAAGCTTTAATACTAAAGTTTTCTATTTCTGTTGTTAGATCTGTCACAAAAACCTGATCTCGGAGGAGAGCACCACCTTCTTCACTCATAAAGTAAGGGATGCTTCCTCCAATCCAGTTTCCCTTAGGCAACTGTTGTAAAAGAGCGGCATCTGCAGCGACAATTAAAGTTCGGCCCTCGCTAATCCATTGGGCACAACGTTCGGGGGAAATCAGTTGGTTTTTTTTCATGGGGAAGAATGGGAATTAGTGTTTAAAAATGGCTTTAAGATCGGCGGCATACATCTTTTCATTTTTGGCACAATAGGCCCAAAGCTGCTGCCTAGCGTCTTTTAAGCTTAAATTTCCTTTACGGATCTGTACCTTCAGGCTATTCAGTTTTAACTGAAGCGAGAGGCTTTTTAACTTGGGCTTGATTCGCTCTTCTAAGAGGGCAGCCCATTCTTCTTCTTGAGGATCTGCTAGCATGTTGTTAGTGATTTAGTGGTTTCTCCCTACAATTTAATAAAAAAAGGCTTCAGATGGAAGCCTTTTTTTATTCTTATTTTAACGGTTCGCATTGCGGCCGCATTTTTTCAATTGTGCTTTTAGCAAAATCATTAACTCCTTCTACAGGGCCCTCCTTGGCTTTCCAAAAGGTTGCACAAGTCTTTAATTGACTGTCACAAAGCATTTTAGATTCTAAACTTCCTGTACTATCTTGATCGTAAATCCAGAGCTCACAATGCTCAATATTATCCACATACAAGCCTTTTGCTTTGAGTTGACCATTTTGATAAAACTCTTCAAAAGGACCATTGGCCATATTTTCCACCATAAAGACCCGCTCTTTGAGGCGGCCATTGGGGTAATAGGTTTTTAAGCTGTCTGCTAAAGCATCTGCCTGATAGTGTCCTTCCTGTTTAAGCTTACCATCAGGAAAATAGTACTTTACGGGGCCTTCTAATTGCCCTTTTTCATTGTATTGAAAGCTAGCAGCTAGTTGTCCGTTGGGGTAATATTGTTTCTCCTCTCCGCGACTCAAGCCATCTTTGATTGTTTTTTCTAGGAACAAAATTTTTTTCCCATCCACTAAATTATACTCCTTGTAATAACCATCTTTTTTTTGCTTGAGTGTATCAAATTCGTACTCAATCCATAAATTTTCTTGCTGCTCCGTTTTTAGCACCTTCGTGCTTTTGCTTTTTTCTACCTCTGCGGTCTGACAGGCCAACATCAATAGCAATAGCCCTCCGAATATTAATTTTTTCATCATTATTATAGTGTTTAGTTTTTATTTTTTTTGGGCCTCCGCCTCGCTGCGCTCGTCGGCGCTACGTTGCGGGGCTCGCAGGTCTGCTCGGCCCTTCGGCGGCTTTGCCGCCTCGGTCTAGCCTGCGGCCACCCCTCCACATCGCTAGGCCAAGTGCTCAATCATGAATTCAGCTGCTTAGCAAGATAAAAATTTACCTTTTGCAAATCCCTCCTCTTTATATAGAAAAGTACAATCCCTTAAAAAGTTACGTTCTTTAAAAATCGGGGGCTTTACAAAATAGTTGTATCTTTATATAGGCCCCGTTAAATCGACTCATTCAATTCCGCAAATCCATTTCTCCCCAACCTCAAGTTACTATGAAATTTCACTTACTTCTTATTGCTTTATTTGCTTTCAGTCTCTTTTCTTGTCAATCTGGACAGCCTGGACAAATTTCCATAGAGGTGGCCCAAAAAGGGCCTTTTCCCGAAAAAGAGTTTGCAAAAATTGTCGCCTATGACTATGAGAGTATGCAAGGCGATTATATACTCAATCGAAAAGGAGAATTACATCCTTCAGTAAAGGCTCAAAAAGTGCTAAGCAAAGAGCAGGCAGCACTCTTAGTAGAGACTTTGAATAGTGAGAGTACTTATGGCGGTTCGGTAACCCGTTGTTTTTATCCTCGTTTGGGTTTTGTTTTTTATAATGGCAGTGATGAGCCAGTAGGGCAAGTGAGTGTATGTTTTCAGTGTAACCAGCAAGTAGCTGGCCCTGAGATTCCTGTACAAGAAGCGCTGCTTACGGCTGGTAAACCAGCGGGTTATAGTTCTTTAGGACGGGAAAAGCTCAGTGCGCTTTGTCAAAGTTTAGGCTTTAGTAATTGTGCTGAATAAGTGATTATGTTATATAAAAATGGCCGTTTTCCCAAGCTGGAAAACGGCCATTTTATTTTGCGTACTACAGGGTCGCCGAAGGCGAAAGACCTAACGGGCGCAGCCTGCACAGGGCCAATCGAGCAGCAAGCTGCGACAACCCGCCCCAAAAAAGAGGCTATCCCATTTTAATTTTCGGGGGTTAGCAAACCTTCTGTATTGGTTTTAATTAGTGTAACCATGGGGTTTGTGGCCAAGTTCATGGTCCCGGTCATGAGGTACCCCTTAAGTTCTCGGCGGGTAGTTCCAGGAACTAGCTCGCGGATGGGCATAACTGTTCCTGCTTGGTTTCCAGCCAATGCTTGGCTACTATTATTTACAGAAGCGCGTCCAAATTCTCGAATTTGACCATCCCATTCAGGGGTTAAATCTGCGCTAATTTTGGCCATCACTAATTCATCTCCGAAATTGGCTTCATCATATTCTTTAACTGCGCTAATCACAAAGCTGGGGTCATTTCCCACAACATCTGAGGGGACCAATGCGATACTACCAGAGAGGAGGTCTTCTGTGGCATTGCTAAATCCTCCATTTGTTTTGCCTAGGTAGCGCCGCTGAATTTCTCCGAGGTCTTCACCGATTTGCAAGAGCATAAGGTCGCCTTCATTAACCTCATTTCGTGTGGGGTCACGATTTTCGACATGGCCTAAGATAGTAATTCGAGCATTGAGAGAATCGTAGCAAGATCCACCGGCTACAACAAACATATCTTGTCCGCCAAAGCCTTCTTGGCTAACTTCACCTCCAGAAGAGGCGCGAAATCGGATGGTAAGAATTTCAGTAGTAAAATTGGGATTGGCAGGAGTACTGTTCTCTTCATCTAGAGATTGAGAAGTTCCGATAACGATATAGGCGCCATTAATGACTTCTACAGAGACAGCACGATCTTCACCGACAAATCCTCTTTTTACTCTCCAGAGTACCTGGCCTTCAGTACTGAGTCGTACAGTAAGCATATCGGTTTTATCATACTCTGCATATTCTATGTATTCTGCTTTTACATTTAAATCTGTAGTTTCTCCAACTAGAACAAAGCCGCCATAGGGTAATTCTTTAATATCGTAAACAAAATCTTTATAGGTTTCTGAAGAAGCAAGCGTATTGCCATCAAAGAGCACTTTTTCCCAAACTATATTTCCATCTAGGTCTAGCTTATACAAAACGATATAAGTTGCATCTAGTGTAGATTGGCCACCGACTGTAACGACAGTTGTTCTGTTTCCGGCTACGAGGTAGCCAGATTCGTCAGAGAGGACCAGAACGCGATGTCCTGTTTCTTCGTAGCCATTTCCTCCATCACCAAAAGTTTTGCTCCATTCTTCATTCCCTAAAGAATCAGTTTTGATTAGGTAAAAGTCATTATAGCTAGAAGCATTAACGAAAGAATTGGAAGAGCCTGCAATTATAAATCCTTTATCAGCTGTTTGTTTAACATCCTTTCCAATTTGGTCATTGACGTATCCGTAATATTTGACAAAGGCATCTCCTTGGTTGGCTGGAGAGATATTCTCCTTTTTGCAGGAGGCTAGGCCAAGCAAGAGTAGGGCTGAGGCTGCCAGTAAATAGTGTTTTAACATAGGTGTAAATTTTAGGTAGATTTATTTCTTCTTAATCTCAGAGGCTTTGTCTTTGATTTCATCAATCACCTTTGAGCTAGCGCGGCCACGGCGCACATCTTCAATGATACCAGGTTGGTCTCTTTCGAGTTCACGGACAAAGCTATTGAGTTCTTGTTTTAGTTCAGAGTCTGTAGTCCGTTTAGCGTTCCGTTTTTCTTTACTAATAATCTTATTCAGGCGACGATTGATAAAGACTTCATTGTACTGTCTTTTTTTTCTGGGTTTATAGAAAGATTTTTCAAAGCCGATTGTGAGAGAATAATTATCCATGCGAAAATCATTATCTACATGTCCGTATTCATAGAGTAGTTCTGGATTGCTATAGCGATTTTCTCTATTGACGGAATTCATTAGAAAGCGGTTGTACCGGGCTTCAATAATAACAAAATCGTGGCCCACTCGAATTTTGGCTCCAGCTCCAGCCAAAAGAGAGATATTAAATGATTCCCGTAGCGACAAGCGATCATTATTGGTTTCGCCAGTTTGTACTTCACCCTTCAGGCCAGAACCAGCAATAACAAAGCTACGTTCGCCACCTACCACGGCTCCACCTCCGTCAGATTCTCGGGTAGTACTTCTTTGAATATTTACCATACTTGCTGAGAGCAAGAAATTGGGGGCGCCTCCGATATAGGCATAAGGAATTACCTTTTTATAGCGCTTAAAATAGTGTTCGTATCGGAGCATTAGGGGAATATCAATCCAGTATTGGCGTTCATCGAACTGTAGGTTAGAGTACAGTTGCTCAAACTGAGTTGGTGTTTGGCTGCTTGGAGACAAAAACATGCTATCTATTCCTCTGTAGCTTCTAAGTGCAAAATTTCCTTCTAAGGCAAGGGTAAAATCTCGCCAGATTGGCATTTCCACGCCAATAGCTCCTGAAACACCCAACATAAACGTATTGTAGTTTTCTGAACGGCGGTTATTATTATCTACATTATAAGTTTCTAAGATTTGCAATCGGCTATTATTCGCTCCAATATTTGCATAGATAGAAATGAGGGGTTTATGTCTGTAGGTTCTAGACAAATAAATTAGGTCATAAGAATTATTGGGGTTTAAAGAGTCTGCCTCATAGAGAGGGTTAATTTTGAGGAGTTCTTCAAAAGATCGAGTAGCATCGTCGAGGTCATTGCGGAACAAGTAACTTTCGGTAAGTAGTTTATAGCCTTCTTCTCTTTTTGCTTTTACAGGAAAGGCTTTTTTATTTGCTAGGCAGTCGCGGATTAGGTCGCCTACCTCTTCCAGTTGGCCTTCTTCATAAGATCTTTTGGCCTCATCTAGGTTATCGTTACAGAGATCTTCATCTAGTGATTGTGCAGATAAGATTTGAGGGCTGAGGGCTAGGGCAACAGCGGCCCAAAGCAATTTTAGTTTCATAATAAAAAGCGAATTAGTAATTATTAAACTCGAACTCATTTTGTGAGACGGCAGGCGTCTACATTGGCTTAGGGATAGGTAGCAGGGCCACCGGAGGTGGCAGACCGAAGCCCGGAGGGCTGAAGGGCCGAGCGAACAGCGAGCTGCGATATAGCCCGACCCTAGCGCCTTTAGGCGCCTAGGGGAAGCCCCTAAATAATAACGATAGCACCTAAAAAAGGGGAAAGCTAGCCCGGCTAGCCCTCCCCTGGCACTATCTTTTAGAGGTATATGCTAATATTAGTCCCCTTGTTGGTATTCATTTCCACAGGTTGATAGAGGAACGCGTTCTCCCTCTGCGGTAATGATATAAAGGCGTTGATTACGTGGATCTCTTTCGGGATCATCTGTACCGATATATTTTCTCCATTCTTTATTAGAGAGATTTCGACGAACCATAGCACAAAGTTGGCTCGCATAGCGGAACATATCCACTTCATAGATTTTAACTTCTCCATTAGCGCAGCCTGTGAGGACTTTTTGTCCGTCATGGGTAAAGGCAACAGAGAGCACCCAATCTTCATGGTCTTCTAAACGGACGGGTTGGAATTTAGGATCTTTGAAGGGAAACTCCTCTTCATTATCATAATTTTCATAAGCTTGATTCCAGATTTGCCAGAGCGTTGCTCTTTTATCTAGGCTACCTACGACTAGCATTGTTCCATCATCAGAAAAGCTAAGGTCACTAATTTTTGCACTATGATAAATTAGGCGTTCGGGGACATAACGATTTCCTTGGTGATCTAGGCCATTTTTGTAGTGATAAATGTCAAAGATTAGCAAAGATCCGTCTTGATAGCCTACAGCTACGAATCGGCCTGTGGGGCTAATAGCTACAGCTGTCGCATTGCGTTTGTTATATGGGTTTTCGAGTTTAAAATCCTCTTGGCCAGACTTAATATTCCAAATAGAGACATCAGGAGAGCCCCCTGCACCAGCGACATGTTGTCCGTCAGCAGAAATAGCGATTGAAGTTACACGATAAGGAGTACGTTCCACGATAGGCGTTACTTCTCCCTTCATATTCGTATACTTAATACTGCGATCATCTCCTGTTGAAATCACGGCATTGCCACTGGGTAAAAACCCAAGATCCCAGACACGGCGACCGCGGTGTACATCGACCTTAAGCATACGTTCTTCTTTGGCTACATCCCAAATTTCCATATAATCTTCATCGCCGGCACGGACCAGGAACTTTCCTTGAGCATTCATATCCATGCAACGGTATACTCTATTATTACGGTTACGCGTCAATACCTGAGGAGCGCCAACAGTTCTTTGATCTTCTTTATTATCAAAAACCTCCAAGGGCCATTTAAATAACCAACCATCAGAACCTGTAGTATAGACTTTTTGATCCCATTCTCCTTCTGCGGTAGAGACAACGATAGAGCGCATAGCTCCTAAGTGCGAAAGGCCTTCGGGGGGAACATTAAGGCTATTAAAGTCAGGGTTATCTCTAACCCCTTGCATTTTATCTATAGCTTTATAAAGTGCCTCATAAATATAGGCATCATGCTTTTTTCCTCCATTTACACGATTGAGTTCAAAAGCTTCTTTAGCTAAGAGTGCTTCTAAATCTGGCTCTTCTACTTTCCAAGATTTTACAGCGACCGACTGGGCCAAAGAAAGGCCTTTTGTCATAATTGCGTTGCGGCGTTCTTCTTGAGCGCGTTTTTCAGAGGCTATTGCATCACGGCGTGCTTGCTCTGCCTTTAGTCTGGCAATTTCCGCTCTTTGACGCTCTAGCTCTGCTGTATCTAAAGCAATTAGGGCCTTAGAACGAGCTTGATTTGCAGCTCTTGACTTTAGTTCAGCAATATCTGAAGAGCGAATAGCTTTTTCAGTTGCCTGACGAGCCAAAAAGCTTTCTCTTTGTGCGCGGTTAGCATTAACCTTAGCCATATATCGGCTTTCGTTAGCTCTTTGTTTCGCTATTTCTGCCTGATAAGCGGCTAAACGAGCTTCTTTTTCTTTGCGCCCAGCAATTTGCGCTGATCGGCGAGCACTATCTAGTGCGACTCCAGCGAGGAGCAAAAGAATTAAACAAATAGCACCAAAGCCCAAAGAAAGATATGTGATAAGCATACGCGTTTTACGTTTGCGGTCATCATCCTCCTTTTTATCTCGAAGTTTTTTATCCGAGGCTTCATGACTTTTATGTAAAAAGTCAATCGTTTCATCATAAGTAGTATTGTAACGAGAAGCCCAAGCTTTAGTTGGTGCCAAGCGTTCAGGATGCTCCTCATCATAAGTATGTGGCTCATACCATTTCAGCCCTAAACTCAGTTCAGGCTCTACCCAAAGAGCCCCTTTCCCCTCAAAATAGAGAGCAGCAGCAGTAGACAAGCGCATATAGGTCTCAGCAGCTTCATGCTCCTCTTCTGCCCAATGCGCCAAACGATCCCAATAAGAAATAAGACTTTCATGTGTAATACTTATAACTGTATCTAGCTCTAAGTCATCTCTATTGGGGGGGGCCTGTAAAAAACGACGATCAGCCCGAGAAAAAGCAACAATAACAGGGGCTAAAGCTTCTATATTTTTATCTGTAAGCTTACAAAGTTCTCCAACTGTAGCTACTCTACGGCTGGCCGACCCATCGGCATTGCGCTCTGAAAGCGCCCGAAACATCCGTTGGCAAGTTACTTTTTGTTCCTCTGTTTTGAGCTTATTATAAGCTTCCTCTGCATGCACAGAAAGTGCCTCCTTAATTGTACCTACATTCTCATAATGCTTAATACCTAAGGGCAAACTGGGGTCTGAATCTACCTCTACCCAATTATCCCAAACGCGCATCATCAAATGCTGTAAACGAGGTAAGTCATCAAAATCCTCCCCAATATCGGCAATCATTCGACTCACAAGATCAGGTGCAATTGCTGCTCCTACAGCCTTAACTGGCATAATCATGACCTTTTTGAGTTCTTCTACCTTCATCTTAGGAATTAAGAACTGCCCATCATTAATGGCCTCTGGTAAGCCCCTAAAATCTGTACAACGCCCAATATAATCCGAGCGCATTGTCAATACAATATAAATGGGCGCCTCTCGCTGCCTAGATGCATTGAGCAATAAGTTGACAAAGGTGGCTGCATCTTCTTGTGCTGCTGAAGAAGTTTTTGCAAAAGCAAAAATCTCCTCAAACTGGTCAATGACTACCATCAAATTGGCCCGCTCTACATCCGCATCCTTATATGCGTCAACCAAACCCAAGCTTCCTCGGCGCAAGGTTTTCTCTACAATAGCAGGATAGTTGGGGTCCATTTTAGTATCAGGATGCAAAACCCCTCTAGAAGCCAACTGTCGACTTAAATTTCCAATAGGGTTATTGCCAGGCTGACAAACTGCAACCCGCCAATTCTGCCCAGCCTGTCCAGCAAAACCATCATTTAGTTTAGGGACCAAGGCTGCCCGAACTAGCGAGGACTTACCACTGCCTGCCCCCCCTACTAAAGCCAAAAAACGATTGCCACGAATCTTGCGTAACAATTCATCAAGCTGCTTATTTCTTCCAAAAAAAAGCTCTCTCTCTTTGGCCTCATAAGGACGCAAACCAGGATAAGGTTCCTTAGTTAAAATTTCAAAGGATGCCATACTTTATATATAGTGTTAGTCTTGGGGAAGTTTTGGCAAAATAATGTTGCCTAGATGATTCTTCTCAGTGTAGTATGTTTTCAGCTTTAAGATAAGCGAATTATCCAGAATAATAAAACACCTCCTTAATTATTCCTTAAAATCAGAAGCGCCTTTTTTCTTTCTAACTTTACTTTTGCTTCTCCCCACTCGACACAAACCAACTACTGTATTAGTTCTAGCAAAAAGCTTGATGAAATACCAAAATTACCCATGAACAATAACTTAATATGCTTCAGAGACTAAACTATTCCCCAGAAAAAAATCTACTCTTTTGCACAAAATTTAATTTTGCCCTCCTACTTTAATTAGTATCTTAGCCCCGGAAAGCAGCATTTTCAGCATTCAATCCGCTTAAAATACTGCGACCCAATTCTTTAAGATCAAAACTTCAGGAATATGGCCAAGCGAAAAAAGAAGCCTGCTTTTTCAAAAGAACAGTACCTATCTTGGTACGAATTGATGTACCTCACACGCAAATTTGAAGAGCAGTGTAATATTGTATATTATCAGAAAAAAATTCGTGGATTTCTCCACCTATGTATTGGCCAAGAAGCTATCTATGCCGCTATGCAGTCTGCCTGCCGCAAAGAAGATTCTTGGATTACCGCCTACCGCGTTCACGGGATGGCACTAGCCGCTGGCATCTCCGCCAACGAAACTATGGCCGAACTCTATGGTAAGGCAACTGGCAACGTTAAAGGCAAAGGAGGCTCTATGCACTTCTTTAATGCCGAACGCAATTTTTATGGCGGCCACGGTATCGTGGGCGGCCAAATCGGCCTCGGCGCAGGTATCGCCTTTGCCGATAAATATAAAGGAAATGACAATGTAACCCTCGCCCTCTTCGGCGATGGCGCCTCTCGCCAAGGTATCCTACACGAGAGCTTTAATATGGCCATGACCTGGAAACTTCCCGTGCTCTTTATTTGCGAAAATAATAAGTACGCTATGGGCACCTCTGTAGAACGTACCTCGAATGTGACCAACCTTCACCTCCTAGGAGAAAGCTACAAAATGCCCAATAAAGCCATTAACGGCATGGACGTAGAAGTTCTTCACAACGAATTGAGCGAAGCTATCGACTATATCCGCCAAGGTAATGGCCCCATGCTGCTCGAAATCGAAACTTACCGCTACAAGGGCCACTCTATGTCTGACCCCGCTAAATACCGGACCAAAGACGAAGAGAAAGAATATAAGGAGAAAGACCCCATCGGTCGCGTAGAACACATTCTCCTAGAAAACAACATGATTACGGAAGAAGAATTGAAGGAAATTCAAAACCGTCTCAAGGAAGAAGTGAAGGCCGCTGTAGATTTTGCAGAAAATTCACCCCTCCCCCAACCCGAGCAATTGTACGAAGATATGTATGTACAAGAAGATTACCCTTTTATCAAGGATTAAATAAATCTAGCCCTCGGGACACAAAGAGCAATGGAAGCTAATTCTATTGCTCTTTGTTATGTTTTGGGGCCTCCCGCCACAGGCGGGCGGTTACTCCTTTTAGTCGTCGAACTGCGGCCTAAAGGCCTTGTTGTCGTTCCGCAGCTCGCTGCTGTTTTGGGGCCTCCCGCCTGCGGCGGGCGCTACGTTCCGCAGCTCGCTATTCGCTCGGCCCTGCGGCGGCTTTGCCGCCTGGGTCTGGCCCTTTGGGCCACTGCTGCACATCGCTAGGCCTGCGGCCCTTCGGGCCTGTAGATCGCAACTCCCAAAACTTTTGGCCCAAAAAAGAGCAACTGAAAATTTTCAGTTGCTCTTTTTTAATGATATATCTAATTACTCATCCGAATCATCATCTAAGTTCATCGCTGTAGATTGTCCCTTAGGCATCATACTCGTATCATCCCAAAGTTTAGACACCCAAAAGCGAAGAACCGCCTGTTTCTTTTCCTCTTTATCAAGATAACCATAATTTCCAGCTGTCTTGGCTTCTAATCGGAAATTGGTTTCTGTTCCCGTCCAACGGAAACTAATTTTTCGCCAAAGCAAACCATAACTAGCTTTAACGTGCTTTACTACACCTTGACCATAAGTAGCCGTAGCAATGGCATAAGTCAAAGCATATTTAGCTCTTTTCTTTCGTCCCGCAGCATGCGCAATAATTTCAAAGGCTTGTACGCCCTCCAAATCGGAAACGATTGGGTGCCAGCGACCATCGGCAGGGATTTCTCCTTGAACAAAGGTACCTACGCGGCCATTTGCCCCAAGCATTCCATTTACCTCTAGCTTAAAGTTGGGCAAAGTGGTCCCAATTCCAACATTACCTCCTTTGCGTAAGAAAAGGAGACTTTCATTTTCGCCATCATTAAAGCTTAAGCCCTCGCTATGTGGAGTGGGATTCATAGAAACGCTAAACGAGGCTTGCGGGTCCCGAATGCTTTCATAGAAGCTCATCAAGCGCTTATTTGGGCCTTGAGTGGCCAACATAAGGCCCTCCGTAGAACTTTGAGAAAAACCATCATCAACCTTATTGACGGTAGAGTCGATAAGGTCGGCAAAGTTTACTTCTGTGGGGACCATGCCCCTCTTGAATAGATTCTTGAGCGTGCTACGCGTGAGTAAAGCCATTGGGTTAAATACTTTAACTTAGGTAAAGGCGGGTGAATGCCTCCAAATTTAAAAAATTGTTTGGAAAAGGCGCAGCCAAAACGATTTTATAATTTAGATTTTCTTAATAACGCCTTTATTTATTGTTTTTTGCTGCTTTTGAGGTGGCGGAGCCGCCTGTGAGCGAAGCGAGCCATGGCCCAGCGCTGCGCAGCAGTGGCCGCAGGCCAGACCTAGCGGGCGCAGCCCGCGCAGGGCCGAGCAGACTTGCGAGCTGCGAAGCATAGCGGCGGCCGCCCCACTATAAAGGGCGGCCGCGGGCCCCTAAAAATGGTTATTCTAGGCCTAAAAAAGGCCCAAAAGTGCGGAAACTTCTGGGCCTAAGTTTTTATAATTTTCTAGCTCGTTTAATCGTCTAGTTCACGCTCTTCGGTCATTACAAAGTCTCCATCGAGCATCATATTGTCTAATCCAGCCTTGGCAGGTGATTGGAAAGCCACCTCGTCTAATAAGTAGAGTGGGTTTTTCTCGAAAGGAATGAGGACCGACCAAGGGGTAGTTGCCTTAAGTAAGGGAGAAGAAGAATTATCGATTGCGGTATCGCCTACATCAAAGCCTTCTCCGCTAGGGAATACCTGTACGGCAGAGAATTTCGTGACAAAATCGACATATTCTCTTTTTTCGATAAAGCTGAGGAGAACGTCTTTAGCTAGTGTTCCTCCTAGTTCTAATTCTCTTTGGCCGCCATACATCCAGGGGCAGACAAAGTCCATAATATCCTTATTCAATTTTTTGAGAAAAGTACCGTTGTTCATGCCTTTTTGGAAGCGCAGACCGCCGGCTACTTTTACTCTTTCGTAAATAGGGTTACGGAGTTTAATATCGACAAAGGGGGAAGCTAAAGGAGTAAGATAATCTCGGATAGCCTCAAGAGTAGCGTTATTTACCATAGGTAGGCGACCTTGATGAGCAGCCTTAATTCGAGGAACGACAACAAGGACCACTTGGCCTTTATCGACAAATTCTTCATGGCCAATATGGGTAACGCATTTCACTTGAAAAATGTCGGGAAATTGATCGAGTACTAAGCGTTCATAATCCCAAGCAGACACTGCTCTTCCTTTATGGCGGAGGCGTTCGCTACTTCGGGTATAGAACTCTTTTTTATTTTCGCCAGGTCGTCCTTCAAAAGAGCCAAAAGGCTGTTGGACAGATCGAATTTGGACCAATGGATTGACCAAATTTTTGATCTTATTAGCGGCTAGTTTTTCTTCTAAGTGTTCTACTTCGTCTTCGGGTTCTCCAGCCCAGGTTGCAGAAATAGCTTGTGTTGATAGGTGAAGGACAGTGGGCATTCGGCTTGCATCTCCGCGGAGAGAGGCTCGCAGCCAAAACTTACCTTTTTCGAAGATCGTGTTATTCTCAGAAATATCTCTGGGGATATCGAAGGTGATAATTCCAGAATTATTAAAGAAATTGGTGGTATCGTTTAGAATTTGTGTCTGAGAGAACTCCTTCCACTCATCATTTACGAGAAAGCTCCATACAATTTCGGCTTGTTTGGCCTCACTGCTTCGGCCCTTCATCATAGAGAAATAGTCTTGATTCTCTTTGAGCTCGAAGTAGACAGAAAGAGTTGCTGGTGGGTTGAAGTCTTTGATTCCGAGGAAGAGATAAGCATCCTCGTCATAAGCGGGCAAAAGTGTGGGCTTAATTGGGCGGCCTTGAGAGAAGTTACGCATCACGCCAAAGGGGTGAATATGGAAGAGTTCTTCTACTACACCGCCAGAGCTATTCACTGTACCGATAGACATAATATTAACTTGAGCGGTTGCTGTATAGTCAATACTCATGTTTCTGATTACAGGAGTAAAAGGTTGATTCGGAAGCTTTTTCTTCTCTTTAGTTTTGGGGTCTGCGTTATAAGCAGCCACATCAGCATAAAGATTTGGAAACTCATCATGGGCGAATGCAGAGGGTGGATTTGTTAATTCCATACGGAAGTAGCCAGTCTGCGTTTCGCTGGTATAAGTGTCTAGTTGTTTAAGGTCTGCTTGAGGTTCGAGATCAAAAAGCTTAAGATCGATATTATCTAGGCAAGTGGCCGAGCTAATACCGTGAACGTTATCTTCATCCTGTTCAAAGAGGAAATATTCTTTGACATTATTCTTAGCTTCAGGGAAGAACTCTCCTTCTCGCAAAGCGGATAGTTTGATTCGGTAATCCTCATTTCGAACTCCTAGGCCATACTCACGATAGTAGCCTCGGAGGCCTTTTGTATTATCGGGTAGATTATGCCAGTTAATATTGATTTTCAGATTGGTCAGTTCCTTTTTAAAGAGCTCTGTTTTTCCGATGAGAAGATAAGAACCAAGTTTTGGTGTAGGGCCAAAAGCTTGAAAAGGGATACTGCCTTCTAGTTGGCCATATTCATTGCTGAGGTTTAGGCGTTTAATTCCTTTAACCTCTACGTCGATGTTAATTCTTTCTAGGCTTAGCTCTTTAAGGAAAGAGTAAGAGTAGGTCACATTTTCATTTTGGTGAAGGACCTTCATCACAGGAAGAGTCGTGTCGAAGTCGGGGCCTAAAACGGCAGCATCGTAGCCTACAATAGCAGGAGCATTGGCTGAAACGGTAGCGAGCAGACTAAACTCAGGGATGTTCCAATTTTCTGGAGGGAGTAGTTCGCAGCTTTTTGCTTCAATCCATCCTTCTTCTCCAGAGAGGAGTAGTTTCAGGCTATTTTTAAAAATTTTAGAGAAGGCATCTTCTTTAGAGAGCCCTTGATTACGGCTAATATCCTTAATTAAGAGATTAAGGGTATACATAGAAGACTTGTCAAATCGCATGCGCAATTTAATGCTTCTGTGTCCTTCTTCCATTTCTAAGATAGGAGCGGCCATAGCCCAACCTACTTCGGCATAGACCATTTGGCGTTCATCGGCTGCTTTCTCGAGTAGTTCTTCTCCGAAAGCGGGCCATTCCTCTTCATTATTGATAAAGCGTTTGCCTAAGCCATCTCTAGAGTTGGCAATAGGTGCGGCATACATATTAGTAATTAGGCGGTAAGAGCTACCGATACCAATTTTTGGATTTTTGCTTACAAAAAGCGTCTTCACCGAATCAACTTTAGCTTGATTCAATTCGATACCATAATCAGTTTTATAGCGAATAGGCTTGCCATTTTCGTCTACTCCAGCATCGAGTAGTGTACCTGCAGGCAAGAAAAAGCTATCAATATGTTTAGCTAAATTGAAATAGACATTCACCTGATCGGGTTGTAAGCCTCTTTCTTGCATTTTAAGCACATCGTAATAGTAAAAATCGAGATGCTTTTCGGTTAGGGTATTTAGGTGGTCCTGATTATGTTTAAAGAGTTTAACAAAAGCGATAAATAATGCTAAATCAGGGCGGTGATCATCTTTTTCTTTAAGTGATTTCTCTAGGTATTTTGGTGCTTCTTGTACGATATAGGAAAGCACACTATAAAAGGTCCGGAATTGCAGGCGGATCTTTTTGGTATAATCTTGAATTTTAAAATTGGCTCTAGGATCTTCTACTTCAATAGCGCGAGCAGAGAGCAACTTTTTAGAGGGGAACCAAATGCTATGAAAGTTCTCTTCAATTTCGTTGGGGCTATAAATCCCTGTTTGGTGAAACTCTAGATAGCGATCTTGTTCTAAGAGTTCGAGTAGGTTAGAAGAAAGCTGTTGTTTAATTGCGTTTTCCAATTCATTTTCCAGTTCATCGGTATCGCCTGGTTGCAAGGTATTCATTTTGAGTGCATGCTCATACCAATCATTGAACTGTTTGGCCATATCGAAGACCTGGGTATACAGAGCCTTAAGCGCTTCTAGGCGACCAGCTGTGCGGGCTGCATTTTCTAGCTCAGTAATATATTTGGCGTGTTCCTGCTCAATTTTTTTAAGGTCGGTTGCAATAATTGAGGCCAAAAATACAGAAAGGTCATTGCGCAAAAAGCGCGACCAATCTCCTGCGGGGGAGTTAGTTTGGTCATAGAACTGGACCATTTCGGCATATTTGGCAGAAAAGGCAAGGAGGTCACTAGTAGAGCGTTCATCTACCTTAATATATTCTGGGATGAGGGCTTTGAGCAATCGTTGGCTCTGCGTTACGCCATTCCAGGATAGGCTAGATTTATTCTTTTTGGTACTCATGCTAAGGTGCGCTTAAGAGGATGGTTATTGTTGTTCTGATAGTGATAGTTGGGGCTATAGTGATTTAGAGCTCGGTACCTTCTGCAAGGTAGAAAGGATAGACCATGTTATTACGAGCATTCACCCCCTTAATTTCATAAACTACATTTACATTTACACGGCCACGGAGTTGTTCGCTTTCATCTACATCGACAGAGATGAGGCGAATACGGGGCTCATGATACAGGATGGCTGTAGTAATGAGATCTTGAATCCGAATTCGGGTAGCATTGTTAATGCTTTGAAAAGCTTGGCTATGGATATCGCAACCATAGCTAGGGTTCATGATTCGTTCGCCGGGGAGTGTAGATAATAAGATATTAAGAGACTCCTTAATATCTTCTTCGTCTTGAGACATAACAATTCCGCGGGTAGAGTCGCTAAAACGTGGAGGGAAGCTCCAGCCTGAGCCTAAAAATGATTTTTGGATATCGTCTGACATGCTTAGAAATTTCTTATCGTCTAAAAAATTGGGATCAACTATTTATTTTAGGAGCAAAGCAGGCGCTGAATTGGCCTAGCGCTGTGGAAGGGTGGCCCTCAGGCCAGACCGAGGCGGCAAAGCCGCGGCCGAAGGGCCGAGCAGTCCTGCGAGCCCTGAAACCTAGCGCCGCAGCAAAGCTGCGGAGGCCCCTAAACTACTAACCAATAAGCACCGTAGGGGCTCCAGCTACCACTGCTCCGCCATGGCCACAAGAATCACCAATACGGGCAGCGGGTTTACCTTCAATCATGACTGTTCCTGAGCCAGAAGCAATAGAGTCGCCAGCGCAGGCACAGACGGCAGAATCGCCAAGGCGGGCCGCGGGGATTCCAGTCACCATAACAGTTCCGGCACCGCTAACAATAGGTCCTCCAACATGAGGAGCTGGACCGGGGCAAACGGCGGGGCAAACGTGCATATCGCCAATTCGGGCAGAGGGCATTCCCATAGTATATTGATTTTAAACGTACTAGTTAATTTTCACTAAACCACCTTTCACTTCACATAGTCCGCCGCCTTCTAGCTTAGCAGAGGCAGAACCTTTGAGTTCCATAGTGGTTGAGCCTTCTCCTTTTACAGCCAAGGCCTTAATAGAGAAATTGGCTGTGGCTTCCATTTTTGTATCGGAACCTGATTTGGTCTCGATGTTAATGTCTGCCTCCATTTTAATATTTTTCTTGGCTTTAACGACAAAGTCTCCATCCGTTTCGAAGAGAATTCCATTTTTGTCCATCAACATTTTGTTGACATTCACGGGGTCTTCGATCAAGATCGTATCTTCATCGTCATTAAGCTCCACGATCATTTTATCCTCTGTAATAATCTTGACGATATTTTTGCCAGGATCATCTTGAAGTTCGATACGTGTTTTTCCTTTATTGATAGAGATAGCTTTAAAGATATTGGGATCGGCAGGAATATGCGTTTCCTCGGTGGTAATACCTCTTCCGCTACTATACATAGAGCCCAAAATGACGGGATAAGTGGGATCAGCATTAAAAAAGCCAACAACCACTTCATCGCCTACTTCGGGATAAAATACAAATCCGCAATCTTCGGTGGCATAATAATGCGCCATACGCGCCCAAACGCCTTCACCAGCTTGATCATCAATAATTGGGATATTGATTAAAACGCGAAACTCACCATCTGGATCTGAGTCAATTTGCTTAACTACACCATGTTGTAGGCCATGAATAGCCGGTAAAGTTCCTCCTGCTGGGCGAGAGCTGGCCGTAAGGTTGGCCTCCATATAAGGTTGAGGATCCATACCTAAGCCCACCTCTGTTAACCATTGTCCTTTAAGGATAGTGTGGCGAACTTTGCTTACATAAGCATCGCCGACAAAGCGGGTTCCAAAACCAAAAAGCTCAATTGTTTTACCCAATTCTGCTTTGGCCGAACCATAAAACTTCAGACTACCTCGAATTCGAGAGAGATGTCCTCTTTGATAAACGGAGTCTGCCCAAGACTGGATCACATCTTTAGTTACAGGAGGAGTGGTTTTGACCGTATTTTTGGGTTCAATAACGGCCCCCAACTTAGCAGAGTCCAAGTCTCCCTGTGCATTAACCTTTGGTTTAGCGCCATCAGCTGTTACAATAGCCAAATCTGTATGACTCCAACTGGTTGCACCAACCTCTTTATATTGATAGGTTGAGTCAATATTCATATCCATCTCTACCAAGTCATTTCCATAAGAAATAACGAGTTCAGACTTCTCACTAACCGTAGGTTTCTTAATACTAATTTCACCATCATCAATGATAGTCACCAAGCTATTCACATCAGCCCGAGAGTGTATAAAATCCCAATCAGTGCTCCAATATTGAATTAACTTCTTGTGCTTTCCTTTCGTTGCTTCCACATCCGCAGAAAGTCCAGCCTCACTCACAACTGCCGAAATAATATCCGAATCAAGCTGATCATAAAAAACCTTGTTTTTCCGGCCAACAGTTAGTTTAAGCGCTTTATCCTTACACTTGAGCACTAGAGCTGCTCCACTATAATTAGACTGCTTAATACCATGCTCTACTAAGATACCTTTATAAAGGGTTTGCTCTTTACCAGGACCATAACCTGCTTTTACCTCCACTTCTTTTCCCGGCTCAAACATGGCATCCTCAGAGGTCGGAAACTTCTGTTCCCGAGTATCTCCGTCCTTAAGCGTAATAAGAGCATAAGGAATCTTATTCAATTCCTTTACAATATCTACGCTCTCCACGACCATTGTTTTAGGCACCTCGGTTCCATCTATCAGTACAAGTACCGACAGATAGCCTTCGCCCATGCCTTTTACTGGAGAATCTGCCATTTTTCTTTATTTATCTTCTAGTTAATTGAGTCAATTCTATCGATTCATTTTGTACTCCCAAGCTTCCATTGCCCGTCGTACTGCTTCCTGAATCAAAATTTCTTTATCTTTTTCGGTCATTCCCTTTCCCTGATCCTTCCCATCTTTTTTCCCTTGACCTTTGCCTCCACCATTTTCTGCATTCACATTGGTGTTGACATTCATCTCTTTTACTGTTACTGCCATAAGGTTAGTGTTTTATCTTTGAGCAGATTATTTAGGGGCCTGCGGGCTACGCCCGCCGCTATGTTTCAGGGCTCGCAAGCCTGCTCGGCCCTTCAGCCGCCTTTGGCGGCTTCGGTCTGGCCCTGCGGGCCACCCTTCCACAGCGCTAGGCCATAAACGGCTTCGCTTAATGTGCTACTACCTTAGAGAATGCATAAGAAAGTTCAATCTCCTGAACCAACAAATCCTCTGAAGTAGAATTCAATGAGCTCAAACTCATTTTAGACGGATACGCAAAATTAAATTCCATAGAAATCAAAATCTGCGGCTTTCCCGATTGTGTAAGGTTAGGATGCATAACATTAACCTGAACTCCCTTCAACTTAAGCTGCTTATTCCAAGAAGCCATAGCATCAAAACTCTCCTCACACCACTGTGTCCAAGGGTCAGAACTTTTAATCACATCTGGCCGAACTAGACGCTTAAGCGTAATTGCAGAGTTTTTCATCTTATCAGGTAAGTCAATAGGATAATTGTATCCCCCCTCATTATAAGTCTTCTTCCCCTCTAGTCCAATCTCTAATCCACTCACCTCTATAAATGAGTTGTGAATATTGGTGTCGCCTGGCGTAGGCAAGCCATTCGCACCACCACCATCAAGTTTGTTAATCCCCTGTTTAAGCAATCCTCCGGCCATGCCCCCAACAAAAGTATCGACAGCTCCTTTGGCTACTCCTGCCAAAAAGCTATTTCCCTCATGCTTTTGATCATACATCTGCACATCAAAGTAAAAAGCGGGAATGGGCGAGGTTGTTTTCTCGTCCTCTTTCATTACTTCATCTAAAAAGCGCTCAAATGGGCTAATGGTATTATTCATATCTTATTGGGATTATCTATAGCTATTGGTCTAAAAGTTAATTTGCTAAGCAGTTTCAATTTAACCGCCTACCTGCGTTTCAAAATGACGGAAGGCAAATTCCATCTCCTCTACCGCTACTTCATTTTCAGATTCAGCATCAAAATTAGAGGGAATGTACTTTGTAATAAAAGCCTTTTCAAGCCGCCAAATAAACTGCGTCTCCATATTGTGATCCAAGAGATGAATTTCAATTGTCCGACGAGAAGTATACTCCCGACTCACCGCTACCTGATCAAACAAACGACTCATTTGATCATCCTGAGAGAAAGAGCCTTTCTTAAGTGTAATCCGACTATATTGCAACATGCCAGGCATGCGCTCCTTTCCAAAAAAGGGAGAATTACCATCTCGGTACTCAATCACCCCAATCTCCGCTTCCAAACCATCTACAGTCTGAAAAGACATTTCAATTGGACCAATAAACACCCGAAAGCTAAAGCGCGTTAGGGGCCATGTCATTGTGGAATCTGAACTCATAACATCTATTTTTAAGAAAGCAGCTGCCCAAGTTAACTAGCTAAATACTAGCGTCAAGGCATGGATTTTTTGGGCCTATGCCCTGAAAATAGCGCTTAGCGATATCACCTTTAATAATCAGGCAGTTAAGACTCGCTATAAGTTAAGCGCTTTAGGCTACTAAATTAAAGAAAAAATCTTAATAGCACAAAAAAAACCTAGCAGGTTTTTACCTGCCAGGTTTAATTTATTGCTAAGCTAAATTAAGCTTATGCAGTTTCCATAGTCCACTCTTCGCAGCAGAACTCAAGTTCTTCGATAGCGACTTCAGAGTCAGCTTCTGCGTCAAAAGGAGTAGGAGTAAACTTAGTAACGAAAGCGTTGAGAAGAGTCCAAGTGAAAACGATCTCATCAGCTTCATTCATCAAGTGAATGATTACAGTACGACGCTCAGTGTGCTGGTGGTCAACTGAAAGCTCTTTGTACCACTGATATAGGTAGTCATCGCTCTGGAAAGTACCCTTCTTCAAGGTGATGTTGCTATAAGACATCAAACCAGGACGCTTAGTCTTGTAGAAGTTGGTAGAGTTACCTGCGCGGTACTCCATTACAGAAATCTCAGTCTCAAGACCTTCGATTGTCTGGAAGCCCAAAGTGTTGGGGATATTGTCAATCTCGATAGAGAAGTAAAACTTAGGCAGTGGCCATTCTGTTGTTGCAGACATGATATATGGCGTTTAAAAGTATGATCTAAATTTAAATTGTTGATGCTCTCTTGTTTAAGCCCAAGAGAAAGGCTCAATGCTTTAGATGTCATCTCTAAGTTAAGCGCAAAGCTTACTCAGCACCACCGGGCATTTTTTGCTGGAAGGTGATAACGATGAATTCAGCAGGACGAGAGATAGCTACTTTCACAGAAACTTTCATGTAACCATCTAGGATATCCTGAGGAGTCATAGTTGTACCCAAACCAACTTCTACTTGGAAAGCTTGGTCTTCAGTAGCACCTACCAAAGCACCTGCTTGCCACTGGCTACGCAAGAATGAACCAATCATTGATTTAACTGCGATCCAAGTGTTAGCGTCATTGGGACGGAATACGAAAGGCTCACAAGCGAACTTCACAGACTGCTCCAACATGATCATAGTACGACGTACGTTGATGTAGCGCCAGTCTTGGCTGTTACCGTCTAGAGTACGAGCACCCCATACCAAAGTACCTTTTCCAACGAAAGGACGGATAGCGTTGATTGCTTTACCACTCAAAGGCAAGTTCAAGTCTTCTTGCTCAGTAGCAGAAATGTTAACAGTAGGTCCAGTTACAGAAGAAACTGATACGTTAGCAGGAGCTTTGAATACACCTACAGTGCTGTCTACCAAAGAGTAAAGACCAGCGATAGCACCAGAAGGAGGCAATACGTTCAACATATCGCGCATTTGACCCAATACATCGTTGTATACAGGGCTTACAGCCTTCATGATGTTGTGTACAGCAGTTACGTTAGCATCAGCGTCAGCCATCTTAGCGATCTCAGCTTTGATCAACTCACCTTTTTCAGCTTTAACGAAACCAGCAGCTACGTTGTCATCAACTTCTTTGTTAAGCAATTCAACGAAACCTTCTAGGTTAGCAACGTTAGTGTAGTCAAACTCATCAGCTTGAACAACAGTAGCTTTCAACCAAGGGTAGTAAGCAGCACCAAAGTCTAGGAAGTTGTTGCCATAAGCCTCACGAGCGCGAGTTACAACATCATCATCTAGCATGCTGCGAGATTCGTTACCGTTCCATACATCTAGGATAGCGAAGCGGCTGCGAGTATCAGCACCACAGTGCTTCAACATAGCTTGCTGTACAGTAGCACAGTCACCTTCTTCCAAAGAGATAGCATCGGGAACTACAACCAAAGTAGGCTCTTGCTCCTTCAACAAAGCAGTGATACCACCGCCGTTCTCAGTACCAACTAGTGTTTTGGGAGAAACGTCATCGCCGTATCCACCAACAGAAACGATGTAGCAAGTTCCACCACCGTTAGCGTAGAACATTTGAAGGCTACGGAACAACATGTAGTTACCGCCATCAACAGAAACGGTGTAGTTGTCACCTTCAGCATCAACGTTGAAAGTAGTTTTGGGAGCACCACCGAAGTAAGATAGGTACTCAACCAAAGAAGTAATGCGCATTGGCGTGTTAGTCAAGTCGCGCTTACCAGCAGCGGCTTTCTCAGTGTGGCCAATGAAAGCAGGGATAGCAGTTCCTACTGCTACAACAGAATTCGAGAAGGCGCTTTTTTCTTCGATATAAACGCCTGGTGTTGCATACTGTTTTGCCATGATTTAATTTATTTTGAAAAGTTTAATTGATTTACAAATTTATTTCTATCAACTGATTACAAATATACAATTATTTCGGAAAACACAGCATCCTCAACGTTAAAATCTGTTTTTAATATTGATTTTGCTGAATGATTAGGTAAATCTGTAATCCATTCAATTCCATTTTTGCCTCTTTTGGTCCTGAGTTTAAAGCGACTAAGTTGTTTCTCCTTAAAGGGAACAGGCTCTGAAGTTTTGACCAATATAGCCATTTCGCCAGAAGGCATTTCCACCTCTTCCGCTTCTTCAAAGTCTACTGTTTCGCCAGCTCGACCATTATCGTAAGCTTCATGTCCTTTGTGCTGCTTATCCTCTGACATTTCCACTATATAGTAGTGCCAAGGCAGTGAACGAGCGGGAAAATGAATATTATAATCTCTTTTGGGCAACAACTTCCCTTCTGCATCAAAAAAGCGGTAAGGGCTGTCATCCTCCTTGTCAATATAAATATCCACTACGCCCCAAATACCTGCGGTTCCTTCTGGAGCCATATAAAAAGTATATTCTTCCAAACCATCTAGCTGCAAAATATACTTTCCGGCAGGTGCATCAGGCATGACCACATCTACATGTGCATTTTCGCCCTCCTGTTCCAAAAAGAAATAAGATTGACCCAATTCATCAACGACCTCAATTTCCGCATCTTCCTCTTCATCATCAAATTCGTAGCGAAAAACGGGGCCTTCAATTGGTAAGCGATCCATTTCAGAAACTAACTCATCATTAGAGAGATTGCCAGCTTCATCTTCAATCTTATCTTCAGCCCGGTTAGTGAAGTGATAAAGATAGTCACCAAACTCATAAGGAAGACCTGTATAGTTAAGGAAGAAAGCATCTTCTACCTTCATCCAAAAACTAAGCTTTAGGGGCTTTTCCAAACTTTCTAAAGCAGGGCCTCCTGAAACTGTTTCCCCATAACCAATCAGCAAATTATTGCCTTCAAAGGCAGTTTTAAGCTGAGTTTGTTTTAGGCGAAAAACCGTGTCGGAAGTAGGGCTAAGAACTACATCTTGACAGATCTGCTCATCAAAGTAATCGTGCAATATAGCTATGTTCAATAGCTGATTATAGCGAGTTTGGATGTTCAGCAGCATATGATGCTCCATCGGATTCCGTCGCCTGCTAATTTTACGTCTCTTCATTAAGCTCTTCTGCTTTAAGTCCCTTAAAATTAGAGAATTTAATTTTGGTCTGCAAAGTTTATATGCAGTTTTTTTTCATTTTTTTTAACAAAAGCTAAAATTTAGCTGAAGTTAAGTCTAGAAGCCCGATGAGCAGGGCTTTTCGCCTCATTAGTTAACTGTCTGAGGCTTTAGCGCTAGCTCATTTTGGCCTAGCGATGTGTAGGGGTGGCCGAAGGCCAGACCGAAGCGCGCAGCGCTGAAGGGCCGAGCGAACAGCGAGCCCCGAAACGTAGCGCCGACGAGCGTAGCGAGACGGAGGCCCCAAATTCTTCTAAATCTTGCGAATAGATGGAATTTCTAGCTCTGGTTTCTTATGCTCAATCGGAATCGTTTTGAAACGATAAAGGACCGAAGGCAAATACTTGGCCCCTACCCCATTCCAAACATTAGATACATCCCTAAAATCAGGAGAAACCATTTCGGCCACCAAACGCGTAAGGCTACCCGAAAGCGCTGGCGTATTTTGCTCATTAAAGACGCCTTGGCGACTCTGGAAAAAAGCAATCACCGAGCTCACAAACTTAAGGCCCTCCAAATAATTTTCATTGGTAAAATAGGCCGAAAACAACATATATATATTGACTTCAACCGGCGGAATAACCTTAGTAAAATTCCCTCGCTTGTTGGGCTGATAGGTAGCCGTCGTGCTCTTATTTCGCTCTGCCTCAATATTGATGATCGTCATCACGATCTTATCGGCCTCTTGCACCGCCATCGATCCATCGGCATTTACTAGATGCGAAATGATGACCTTATCCTCTAAAATATTGTGTTTAGACTGCAAAAAGCGATTGAGCTCGCCCACCACAGCCGTGACAACTTTATCAATCATAATCCTTATTCTTCTTCCTCCTCAGGCTCTGGCTGAGTCAGTGTTTTGATAGAAAGCGCAATAAAACGCATAATATAAATGCCCAAAAAAGAGGTAAAATACCCTATCAAGTACATCCAGAATACCCAGTTGCGCTCAATTTCACTCATATTTACCACCTCTCTGGTATAACCAAAGAACCAAAGGAACACCACCGCCATGGGCAGCGAGACGATCAGGGCCACAATCAGCCAAATGAACTCTCTTGCGATTATTTTAAACATGCTCTATTTTTGTTAGCCTCGATATCGCACAAGGTTGTTTTTGATTTTTATGTTTTGGGGCTGCCCCTCCTTTCAGTCGGGTCGGGCTGTGCCGTGGCTCGCTAATCGCTCGGCCCTGCGCCAGCAAGCTGGCTGGGTCTGCGGCTTCGCCGCACCACTTTCCATCCCTCAGCCTGCGGCGGCTTTGCCGCCTGCTCACCGCAAAAGGACCTAAGGCAATCGTTTTTGCTGGCGCTTGAGCAACATACTGGCTACCCAAGTCAGAATCCCCCCCAAAATGGTTCCTACCAAAAAGGTAGCTACCCAATTATTAAACAAGCCCAAATTATTGCCGATGAACAAAACGATTGTGGCAAAAAGGACCAAGTAGAAAATTCGAAAAGCACCACTATAAAACATTACATCTCGCACCTTCCAATCTAATAAAGAGAAGGCAAAACCCACAGCCATAAAAAATAACATGGCCAAAAGGGTCGAGAACACCACCCCATTTGCCTTTTTGATTTGATAAGCTATGGTGTAATGAATTTTATTGCTCTTTGCTACTTTATAGCGTTCAATTTTCTCCAACTTGGTATTCCAAACCTCTCTGGCCGCAAACTTTTCTTCCAAGGTGCGCCACAATTCGGTATACCCATGATCATAACTAAGGGCCCAAACAGCAACTCCCCCCATTTTCTTCTCTAGGGCCAAGTCCATCTTCAAGCCCAAACTCGTCGAGTTATCAAAGTAAATCTCTTTGAGCGGATTGCCCAAAGTATCTACCAAAACGCCAATCATGCTATTGTGCATTTTGTCATAACGCACTTTTAATCGGTTGGCCCGAGCCAGATTTCGAATTTCTGAATAAGCCATATAGCCCTCAAAACTTACCCCTGCATCACCTTCCAAGGCCCAAACTGCCCCATGATAAGGCAGGGCAAGGACAAGACTAGTACTATGTTTGGCTCCAATTGCTTGAATGTAGCGATCAATAGTTTCCTCCAGACTTTCTTCCAAGCTATCCGATTCCGAAATAATCCCCTCTAAACCAGAGAAAAGATCAAATTCATGAATCTGAATAGTATCCTGTTCAGGTTCGAACAAGAACATATTGATTGGATTTCGGGCCGCATAATATTTAGCCAACTCAGCCTGGCAAGCAGTTGCTTTTAATGCTCTGCGGAGATACGGATTATCACGAAGCTCTTTGGTCGCTCGGATAATGCCCAAAACAGTCCCCAAATCATAGGTATTATACTCCAAATTTGTAATCCCCGCTCTGAGGATGTACATGTTTAAGGTATCCAGCAACTGTCGTTGATAACCTTCTGTATGTAGCAGTTCAATATTCTTAATTGCAGAAGAAGTCCGAAGCACAGAGTCTAAGCTAATCTTCTCTGAGTAACTCATATAGCTACGCTTCCATTTTGCTTCGGGCTTGAGCAAAGGCGTCAAAGGTCCTTTGCTTACGCCTGTTGGTCGCAAATGAAAATTGTAGGCAGAAACAATAAAAATATCTACCCAATTTTGCAAAAAGCCTAGATCATAGACCTTTTCAGGATCGCGTAAAGGCAAGCTCATCGCAATAGTAAAGTTGGGATTTTCTTCGCGTAGTGCAAAAGAGAGCTCACGAACAAAATCCTCAAAATCTGCTTTATACTCGATAGGTAATTCTTCAAAGTTAATTTCTACTCCATCTCCCCCAGCATAATTGAGCACAGCAATCAAGCTATCAATAAGGTTGCGTTGAACTACCTTTGCTGAAGTAAAAAAGATTTCACTACGCTCCCCTCTATGGCAAGAAAGCGTAAGCATAGCTTTACAACTATCTTTATGCGCTGTTTTTACAAAATCCCCATTCTTAAACTGATCAATGGCTTCAAAATCTTCATAGCCACCAGTAAAGGGATTCAATTTATAGGCATAAAAAGAGGCATGGGTCAATAAACCAAAATTATAGTTGTGGTATTTTTCGCCGGCCCAAGAGGGATGCCAACCCCAAACCACCAAGTTTTGCTTACTATTGATTTCGGTAGACTGAACATAGAGTGCTGGCTCTTGCTCATACATCTCCTCTGCGCCCAATGGTTTTTCATAACGCGAATAGCGTCCCTTGGCCATTACTTTAAGGTCCGTTTCTGTCGGCATGCCCCACCAATGGCGAGCTAGCGTTCTAAAACGAGTTTGGCTTAGTTCTAAGACCACCTTATTTTCAATAATAGTATCCTTCTCCCGAAGCTTTTCGAGTCGTTGCAAACGCAACTCTGAAGAATCCTCTGCCGTAGGGGTTAGGATTTGGGTGCCATTCAATTCTTTACCGTCTAGCTGTGCCAAAAGACCAGAAGTTGCCCAGGCAAAACAAAAGAGTAAGAGTAAAATGGTCCGTATATGTGTCCACATCAACATAAGTCTTGGGAATAAAATCGTCTGAATAAGAAATTGGGAGAATTAAGGGGCTTTGGCTTGTTGCTTATCTACTAAATAGATGATACCATAAGTAAAGAATCCCCCAATAACCAGCCCCAACAATAAAATAGATGCTCCACCACGGAAAAGTCCATAGTAAGACCCCACCATAAGCAAGAGAGCCGAAAACCAGCCCAGATAAAGCATTCTAAAACGTCCATTATTAAAGAGGGTTCTGCGCACCTGCTTATTAAAGAGGGCCATGCAAAAACCAGCAGAAGCAAAAATGGCCCAGAAAAGGAGTACTGCTAAAAGCGTAGCCCCCCAACTTCTAGCCGCCTTACTTGCTGCCCCTAATTTTTCATATGCTTCTAATTGAGGCATCTCTATGGTTGTAAACTCCGAAGAAAGCGTATTCCATACATTATAATAGCCCAAATCATACCCCAAAGGCCAAACACCTACACCAGCCAAGCCCATATCATTGATAAATTGATACTTGAGCTGTAAAGTCCGCACATCATCATAATAAAGCTCCGTCCGTACGATATCATCAATTTGTAAGGCTCCTCCTACTTTCTTGAACAAAGTATCTTCTTTGGACCAAACATAAGAGTAGTAGTTCGAGTCAATTCCCACGGCCTTACTATCACGCATTACAAAATCATTTTGGATTTTGCTATAGGGTACATATCCCTCTAAATCAAAGCCCCGATTACTACTCTTCCAAAGTGTTCCATAATTGGGCAAAGCCAAAATGAGACGATTCGCTGCATCTCTACCAATAGATGCAATATAATGCTCTACCGATGAGCGAATATCTTCTTCGCCTGAGGCTGCCGTAAAATTGAGTGGAGCAACAGGCTTCTTAATGATTTCTCCCGTCTTGGGATCATTGTGGTAATCAACCGCCTTAATAATAAAGAAATCGACATGTTCTTTTAATTTGCTCAAATTAAATACGCCCTCAATATCCACAGCTGGCACACTCATGCAAACTGCTAAATCTGGAGAGACCGCCCGCAAGGTGAATGAAAGCTGTCGTACAAATTTGAGGAATTCTATTTGAGCAAGAGCAGGTACATTTTCAAAGTTAATTTCTACTCCATCGGCCTTAGAGGTATCCATCAAATAGACAATATTATCTATGAGGTTTTGCCGCTGCTTTGCATTTTCAGGCGCCAAGAAAAAAGCATTGTTATCATAACTATGACTCGTAATACTCAACAAAACTTTACAGTCTTTGGCATGAGCCGTAGGCACAATCCCATTATCAGGATCATCCCCACCCAAAAAGTCATGTATCACTGTCGAATCTAAAGCTTCGCCTGTATAAGGATCAATATCATAACCATAATAAGCAATAGCCGAAAGCAACCCATAATCATAGGTCTTATATGCATTGCCATTAAAATGCGCATGCCAACCAAAGACAGTAACAAATTGGCTAGCTGTCCCTTTTACCAGTTTGGGCACCCGAAATTCCGAGCTATCAATTGCACTAATAGAATCTCTTTGACGCTCAAACTTCAATTTAGCTTCCAAATCAGCATCACTAGGCGTCATCCACCACTGCCCCAAAAGATCAATAAAACGCTTTTTGTTATTGGGGTTTTCTATTTCCCGCTTTGCATTTTCGTCCTCTATCAACTCTTCTAAAGTAGGATCGTTCTCTGGGATAAAATCTTCCTTCTTAAAAGAAGGCAATTGCTTATACTCATCAGATTTGGTCCGATAAGCATTCTTAACGGTAGTTTTTCGACTCTCAAACTCATCCCGTAAGGCCCTAGTCGCTTTTTTCTCTAGAGCATTTCCACCACCTTTTTTGGCAGTTTGGATGGCAATACGGCTCTGTCCCCAGCTATTTGTTGCCAATAATAAGCAACTTAACAAGAGTAGTTTGGCCGTTGTATTGATGAAAATTCGCATTTCTTTCTGCTTTTCAAATTCTCAATGGGGTGTCTGACTAGCCTTCTTCGGCCTTGAATACTGGAATCTTCTTTTGCAAAAAGATCTCTTGGACTCGCTCCCGCTTGATAATCTCCAAGATTTCGGCTCGCTTGAGTTGAAATTTGGCCACCTTAATATAAACCCGCACTCCTGTCACCGTATTGAGGTTCCTAAAACACATTTTCAACTGCTTGTAGGTACCCGCCTTATAAGCAGGGATTACCCCAAATGGAGGAGGATTCAAGCCCTGCGTCCCCACATAATTATCATTGGCCCTAGGATCCTTAAAATCATAGCGAAGGTTTCGAGCCAAAGAATTATTTGCCATCGGCAAAGTTTCTGTCAAACCTAAACCATACGCCATAAGCGGTTCCGTCACCTCTGCCGCAATCCAACTAAGCTTAGGGTTGCTCTTGAGATTTTGATACTCTTGATGGGCCTTATCCCCAATGCCAATCCAATAGACAGCATATTGATAATCCCCCTCCAATAAAGCTTCCGTAATGCAACTATCGGCCAAAGACTGATAGTCTAGGGCCGGCTGTAGATCCAACTGAATTTCTGTAATATCTGGATAGGGAATCGTATCGGGATAAGCCGTGCGCATGGTATCTATTGAGGTCGTTACCATCACATCATCCAATACCAAAGAGTCTTGAAAAGACATGGCCGGAAACTTATAAATCTGCATACGAAAAGCACGACCAAACAACCCCCGATTTTTCATCACAAAATTATGCACTCCATCCTTAGACGCAATAAATGACTCCCGCTCTAAACTACGCACCTTCTTCATGCGCATCTTAAACTGAGTGCCTGGCAATTCCACAATGAGACGGCCCAATTTACGGGCGCCAATGGTTTGCATATCAATAACAACCTGCTCGCCTTGCTTGAGGTCATAGGAAAGTAGCTTCTTTTTCCAAGCGCCTAATTCTACCAACTCATCAAAGAGAACAATGCGTTCATCATAAGATTGTTGGGCCTGCATGGGGCTATACAGTAGGCATAACAATAGGGCAAACCACTGCCAATGCAGCTTTTTGGGTATTCTCATATATCCGTAGCATCTAAGGTTCTGGGGCAAAATTGGCAATTAAAAGTATAGTGTGTGGGCCAAAATCTGCTAGTACAAGCCCAAATTAAAGCTTTTTTCAAAATTAACCTTAAAATTCTAGGGCCTTTTCTAAACAAAACCTTAAAGGTCCATCAATCGTCTAGCTGTCAAAGTTTTAACAGAGATTAGTTTTTTGTGAACTGTTTTTTTGGGGCCTCCGCTGCGGCTTCGCCTTGCGGCGCTACGTTCCGCAGCTCGCTCTTCGCTCGGCCCTGCGGCGCAAGCGCCTTGGTCTGGCCTGACGGCCACTGCTGCACATCGCTAGGCCAAATGGATACCCTCCGCTTCAAATATCCTTTCTAATCTTTTGGATGGCATATATCTGCGCAAAAAATAGTGGTCCAAGCTTTCAGATGGTATGTATCTGCGCAAAAAATAGTGGTCCAAGCTTTCGGATGGCATGTATCTGCACAAAAAATAGCCGTCTAAGCTTTTGGACGGCATATATCTGTGCAAAAAATAGCTGTCTAGGCTTTTAGACGACACATATCTCCACAAAAAATAACCGTCTAGGCTTTTGGACGACACATATCTCCACAAAAAATAACCGTCTAGGCTTTTGGACGATACATATCTCCACAAAAAATAGCGGTCAACTCTTGGGGAGGGGGTATAAGTTGCCTAGAGACAATAAAAGCAGGGACAACGCCCTAGCTGCGGCTTGGCAGCCGCAGCATCGGCCTAGCGATGTGGAGGGGGGGCCGCAGGCCAGACCGAGGCGGCAAAGCCGCCGAAGGGCCGAGCGAATAGCGAGCCCCGCAACGTAGCGCCGCAGCTTTGCTGCGGAGGCCCCAAAAACAAAAAAGCCTAACCCTAATAGAGTTAGACCTTTTTGATTACATCAAACGTGAATAATGGGGAAAATTAGCTTAGTGTTGGATGACCAACTTTTGGCTCTTAATGAGTTTTCCGGCTTTGTTGCGGAGTAAAACCACATAATGGCCATTAGTCCAAGACTGAATATTAAGTTCTAGGCTACCTTCAGCGGCTAAGCCTTGGCGTTGGAAGACCGATTTACCATCTAGGTTAATGATGCCAATTTGCAAACCTGCTTCTTCGGCAGCAAAGCGCAGTTGGAGCATTGTTGCGGCTGGATTAGGATTAACCAAGAGATAGTTACCCGCAGTCAAACTAATTCCTCCATTATTGGGCAAAGTTCCTGCATTTAGGCTATCGCAATCTTGAAATAGCTGAACATGGCCGAGGCATTCTTGTTGGCAGCCGTTAAGATCGATAAGTTGGTAAGTATATTGGCCAGCGGCTAGGCCTGTAAACTGACCATTGTTGTTATTCTGTACCGTTTGAGTACTCAAGTTAGCTAGGCTAATTTGGAAGGGGGGAGTTCCGCCGCTAACGGCTAGTTGTAATGCGCCATCATTATTTGCACAGCTAGGCTCTTGGCTACTTAGCACAGCTAAGTTAATGGGAGCGGGTTCAACTATGATTACTTGAGTTTGTTCTGTACAGCCGCTAGAGTCTGTTACTTCTACGGTATAGGTTCCAGCGCAGAGTTGGTTAATTTGATTAGTTGTTGCACCGTTGCTCCAGTTATAGGTATATCCAGAGCTACCTGAGGCGACTACCGTTGCGCTACCATTGCAATCACCAGCACAGCTAAGGCTAGTCACTTTAGTTCTTAAACCAAAGTTGGGGGTACTACTTAGCGTAACGGTTGTATCATAAGAACAGCCGTTGACATCCATTAGAGCAATTTGGTAGGTACCTTCGGCTAGGCCTGTGATTGTGTTGCCTACGGATTGTCCGTTAGCAGTTAGGATATAGGGGGCTGTTCCGCCTGATACATTTAGGCTAATGCTTCCGTTGGCTTGGCCACAATTAGGTGCAGTAAGGCCTGTAAAATAGAGATCCAAGGGGGCGGGGATCGTTACTGTTACTGAATCGACAAAAGCACAGCCGTTGGCATCTAGGACCACCACTTGATAATTTCCTGCGGCCAATTGATTAAACTGCGGGTCAGACGAGAAGCCAGCACCGATAGAATAGAGATAGGGAGCGGTACCGCCAAAGGCCGCAATTCCGATACTTCCGCCATCTCCGCTTGTGGCGCAACTTGGATTTATCACATCAATTTGGGCATTTAGGGGGCGGACTTGGCCATCAATTTCGAAAGAGAGACTAGAGCAATTGGGTTCGCAGCCGTTGGCATCTTCTACCCAGATTCCATATTGGCCAGCAGTAAGGTTAGTGAAGACACCTGAGCTATTTTGGAAAATCTCTCCTGTGGTCCAGTTAATCACTGAATATTGGTAGGGGGCCGCTCCGCCTGTAGCGTTAATCATAGCTTGGCCATCATTGGTTGTGCAAGCTAGGTCTTGGATGGTATCCAGATTGACGATTAAGCCAGCGCAGTTGGAGCTATCATTATTTCCACCGACTACATTGATAGAGTAGGTATAAGTATTTTGGCCCACCAAGGGACAGGCATCATCTTGCACATTGAGGGTAAAGCTATGAAATCCTAGGTCTGCGGCGCTGGGGGTCCAGCAGAACAATCCGTTTTGGAAAGGGTTGCCAGAGGTTGTAAATACTGCGTTAGGAATAGCGTTATTGCCGTAAATAAAAGTCTGTTGTCCGGAGTCTACATCATAGGAAAGCACCTCAAAGCAAAGTTGTTGCCCCACGGCAATTGTGGTGTCGAAAACGGCTCCGCCATTCATACCCGTTAGTGTGGGGGCTTGGTTTTGGCAGTTGACCACGGTAAATTGGATATCGCGAACAATTTCTCCGATTTTCTGGCCATTTCTAAATTCTTCGACCAATACACAAAGAACCCCCACCTGTGGAGATGAGGGAGTAAAACTGATTGCCCCAGTAGCGGGATTGATACTCACGCCATTGTTCGTTATTAGCGGTGAGCTAGCAGAGATCCCTTGAGTAGCATCATAGGTTACGGGAGTATTGGCTGCGCTATAGCAATCTGTGAGTGAATAATATAGCGAATCGCCGTCTGTGTCTACTGCTCCATGATTATAGAAGACCGATTGGCCGACGCAAGCAAAGGGCGTAGGGTTATTGAGAAAAGTGGGCGAGTTGTTGCAGGCTGCTAGTCCAGTATTTAGTTCTGTCTCTACATACATTGTATTAGAGCCTGGATTAGTTAGAGTAGTAATGGCATTATTTCTACAACAGAGGCTCCAGCTTGCCGTCCAATCTGTACAAGTAGTGGGAATGGTTACAGTTGCTTCGTAGGTATATTTTTCGATACCATAAATACCGTTACCGCCATTGCAGGCTGTACCTACAATACCAGGACAAGAGGGGGTAATTTCTACAATAGAAGTTCTTACCATAGTAGTTGTAAATGCGCTACAATTGGGGGAGCTTAACCTTAGGTTTGTAGTAGTTCCCATATACACGCCATTACAATCTCTATAAGCTTGTAGGCTAAACTTATATTGATTGTTGCCTAGGCAGACATAGGTTAAATCGACTCCCATAACGTGGGTAGCCTTGGCTTCTTGGGAGGAGAATCCTAGCAAGAAGAGCATAAAGAACAGCATTGTTCTTAGCATAGATGTTTGCATAATAATTTAGTTTTAACACGTTTGATGATGTATTAAGGTAACGATTTGTTAAGATATTTGGCTGCTTTAGGGGAATATAATTCCTTATTCGTGAAATGTTTAGTGGGTTTAATTTAACAATTGTTAAAGTTGATAATTCTATATAACAATGTTGAAAAAGCTACTACATTGTGCGCCTAATAGCTACAATACCACTCATTAGATTGATGAAACAATTAGATCACATACAGCCAAAATGCTCTACATTCTCCTATTTGGGACGAATGCTTTTGCTGTTTTTGTTTCTCTTTAATGCGGGAGCTGGTTTTGCTGCTCATCCTATTCAGCAGCAGGATCATCATTTGAGTTTTAGCAAGAAGCCAGCATCAGACTGGCAGCAACATCTTTATGATTTTGATGGCGAGGAGAAAGACACCAATGAGGAAGAAATAGAGGGAGAAGAAGCTGAAGAACTAAAACAGCTCTTGTTTTGGTCTATAGATGTTCTTCCTTCTTTTTCTAGATGGTCTCCTCCCCTTCCTTCCTTTCACAGTTTTTTTATTCCTAAGCCGCATCCTTCTGCTTGTCGCTTTTTGCCTAATACAGAGGCTCAAAAGCAGCAGAAGCTCTATTTGCGCTTACATTCCTTGAAATTAGATTTGGCTTAAGTCTATCTGCATTTAGGCAGATACACACACCTATTGATTTACAACAGTTTGTAAATCCAATAACCTATTTCCTTTATTCAACTAGGTATTGGGCAACTTCTTTCTGTCCAATATGTAGACTTAAGCCTTCTGAATCATGAATTTTCTTTTTGATATGTCTATGGTGACTGGTAACATCCTTTCACCTCCCGTTCTCTTCTTCTTTTTGGGCCTTATTGCCGTTGCCCTCAAATCTGATCTCGAAATTCCGCAGCCGCTGCCCAAACTCTTTTCGCTATATCTCTTGATGGATATTGGCTTGCATGGTGGGCATGAGCTTTATCATAGTGGTTTTTCTTGGGAATTGGTTACTGTATTAGGCGCTTGTTTCCTTATGGCTTCTGCTATACCTATTTATAGTTTCTTTATTCTCAAAGCTCGATTTGGAACAGCCGATGCTGCTGCTATTGCGGCCACCTTTGGTTCTATTAGTGCCGTTACCTTTATTACAGGGATATCTTTCCTCGAAAGCCAGCAAGTAGCCTATAAAGGATATATGGTTGCGGGCATGGCGCTTATGGAGTCTCCTGCGATTATTATTGGGGTACTTCTCTATAATATCTATGGCAAAAAGGAACAAAACAGTAACAAGAAAACCAATTGGGGACATATTCTCCGAGATGCCTTTTTCAATGGCTCTATTTTGCTTCTAGTTGGCGCGCTGCTCATTGGTATCCTTTCTGGAGATAAGGGCTGGCACGACTTCCAACCCTTTGATAGTATCTTTAAAGGTATGCTTTGCTTCTACCTACTTGATAATGGTATTGTAGCGGCTCGTCGTCTAAAAGCTTTGCGTGGAAACCTTGGTTTCTTGCTTTCTTTTAGTGTGCTTATGCCTCTATTCAACGCTGCCTTAGGAATCGGTATCGCCTACCTGATTGGCCTAAGCAAAGGGAACGCCCTTTTGTTCTGTCTACTTACGGCTAGTGCCTCTTATATTGCCGTTCCTGCGGCTATGCGCTTGGCCATTCCAAAATCTAATCCCGCCTTTACGGTCCCTGTGGCCTTAGGTATTGTTTTCCCCTTTAACGTAATTGTAGGGATTCCTCTCTACTATTATATCATCCAACAAATTCTCTAATTATGAATATTGTAAAATCGGTCAAAATAGAGGTCATCCTTGAAAGTATTCAGGTGGAGCGCTTTATTGAAATGCTTGAAGAAGCAGGCGCTCATGGCTATACGCTTTTTGGCAATATTTCGGGTAAGGGCCAAAATGGCATGCTCGACCATAACTGCCGAGCCAAAATTTTCTCTAATAGCTACCTCTTTACGATCTGCTCTGAAGAGCTGGCCCAAGAAATCCTCCCTCAGATTGCCCTCTTTTTAGAGGATTGTTCGGGGACCTGTTTCACCTCTGAGGTGAATCATCTAAAGGCGTAAAAGGGCGTTTTTATCCCTTTTCTTTTTTGTAGCTTGGGACCGTCAGTTTTCTGATGGTCCCTTTTTTTATTCTTTTTTGGGGCCTCCGCAGCAAAGCTGCGGCGCTATGTGTACTCCCGTTGGTCATCGAACTGGCGCCCCTATAGGGGCTGGTTGTCGCAGCTCGCAAGGCTGCTCGGCCCTTCGTATTTCGCTATGCTCAATACTCGGTCTGGCCTACGGCCACCCCTGCACAGCGCTAGGCCCTTGCAGCGGCAAAGCCGCTGCAAAATCGCATTTTGTTTAGACAGCCCTGCGGGCTGAATGGACCCGGCCGGCGGTAGGCGGCTGGTCCGTTTTTTCTTCGCTCCAATTTAATTTTGGTCCTCAATATATTTCATTTCAGGCTAAGAGTGTAGCAAAGCCGCCTCCGCCTGGGGGCAGCTAGATTTTGGCCTTGGGGGCCAAAACTAGCTGCATAGCCTTCGGCCCTTCGGGCCTCAGCTCTTGGATATTGCAGGCGGCAAAGCCGCCGCAGGCTGAGGGGCTGGAGCAGGGCCGCCGAAGGCGGCAGACCAAGGTGCTGCAAGCGCCGCAGGGCCGAGCGAGCAGCGAGCTGCGCAATGGCCCGACCCGACCGAAGGGAGGGGCAGCCCCAAAACAAAAACATCCAGCCCCTCAAAAGAGACTGGATGTTTTGCTTATCGAAAAAGAGAGATCAATTACTCTTTTTCTTCTGTATCCTCTTCGCCTAATTCAGGCTTAGGATCTTGTAAGGTATCTACGCCATGATTTTCGCTAACGGCCTCGCCATCTTCGCCAGGCAGCTCATCAAAAGGACGTTTACCGATCAATTGTTCTACGGCATCCTTGTTAAGGACCTCCTTATTGAGGAGTTCATTGGCCAATAATTCTAGTTCTTGGCGTTTTTCTCTCAACAAGTTTTTGGCGCGTTCATATTGGGCTTCAATTAGCTTGCGGGTTTCCTGATCGATTAGGTCGGCTGTAGCCTCAGAATAAGGCTTACTAAAGCCGCCGCTTTCGTTCATCATGCCATAATAAGAGACATTACCGACCTTTTCATTCATACCATAAACCGTAATCATAGAATAAGCCATGCGGGTAACATGATCAAGGTCAGATTGTGCGCCAGTAGAAATCTTTCCGAAAATAATTTCTTCTGCAGCGCGGCCCCCCATAGTCATACACATTCGGTCCAGTAGCTGCTCTACGGTAGTAATGTGTTGTTCTTTGGGCAAATATTGGGCATAACCGAGGGCAGCGATACCGCGGGGGACAATCGTCACCTTAACTAGCGGCATGGCATTTTCCAAAAACCAGCCACAGAGGGTATGTCCAGCCTCATGATAAGCAATCACGCGTTTTTCTTCTGGAGAGATCAATTTGTTCTTTTTCTCCAAACCGCCGATTACTCTGTCAATAGCGTCATTAAAGTCATTCATTTCTACAAACTGCTTGCCTCGGCGGGCAGCAATAAGGGCAGCCTCATTACAAACATTGGCAATTTCGGCACCAGCAAAACCGGGAGTTTGGGTGGCCAAATTCTTGGCATCCACATCTCCAGAGATTTTGATATTTTTGAGGTGAACGGCAAAGATTTGCTCACGTCCAACCAAGTCAGGTTTATCGATAGAAATTTGGCGATCGAAGCGGCCTGGGCGCAAAAGCGCTTGGTCCAAAATATCGGGGCGGTTAGTGGCCGCCATCATAATCACGCCTTTTTCGGTGCTAAAGCCATCCATTTCGACCAACAACTGGTTGAGGGTATTTTCTCTTTCGTCATTGCCACCTTGCATGGCTCCTCGTCCGCGAGCGCGACCGATAGCATCGATTTCATCAATAAAGATAATACAGGGGGCTTTTTCGCGAGCTTGGCGGAAGAGGTCACGAACTCTAGATGCACCAACTCCGACAAACATTTCTACGAAATCGGAACCAGAGATGCTGAAGAAAGGCACGCCAGCCTCGCCGGCAACGGCTTTGGCCAAAAGCGTTTTACCCGTACCGGGAGGGCCTACCAAAAGTACACCTTTGGGGATTTTACCGCCTAGAGAGGTGTATTTTTTAGGTTTTTTCAGGAAGTCGACCACTTCCATAACTTCTTCCTTAGCCTCATCAAGGCCAGCAACATCTTTAAAGCTAGCATTTACTTTACCATCTTTATCAAATAAAGTGGCTTTAGAGCGGCCAATATTAAAGATTTGCGAGCCTGGTCCAGCACCACCACCGCCAACGCGGCGCATGATAAAGATCCAGATAATGATTAGAATAGCGAAAGGCAGAATCCAGCTTAGCAAGCCGCCGACATAATCGTAGCGGATTTCATTTTTTAGGTTAATGCCAAAGTTAGGATCATCTTGAGCAATTTTTTGCTCCAAATTGTCCAACTTATTGAGGAAGTACTCCATATCGCCCACGGTATAGCTATAATTGGGCGCATTGTTATTGAAGGAAGAGCGGGGTAATTTGCTGTACTCCTCTTTTTTTAGGGCATCTTCGGTCAAGTAAATTTCTGCTTGACTTTTATTGACGATGATAATTTTATCAACATCTTTTTGAGCGATAATTGGCTCTAACTCATTCCAACTTAGTTCTGTGGTTTTGGGACCTACCCAAATCAGGTTGACACTAATGAGCAACAGGGCAAGAAGACCATAAATCCAATAATAATTGAATTTTGGGCCGTTATTCTTATCTCCCTGTGGTTGGTTATTGGGATTGTTTTGCATAATAAAATATCAGAAAATGTATAATAATGGGCCGATGGAAAAGATAGGCCCAAACTATGAGAAAGACAAGATTGCCTTTGTGTTCGTTCTTACTGAATGCTAATCTATATCAAGTCTAGACTGCAGGATATTCCTTGCGTTTAGCATCGCTCCACAAACCTTCTAGGTTATAAAACTCTCTTTTCTCTTTACCGAAAACATGGATAACTAATGTGAAGTAATCCAATAGCCGCCAATGTCCACCTTGTTTACCTTCGATATGATTTGGGCGCTCGCCCAATTCTTCCCAAAGTGTTTTTTCTATATTTTTGGCAATGCCGTTGATATGTGTAGAGGAATTACCATGACAAATCAAGAAAATGTTTGTGCTAGCCTCATCTACTGCAGAGAGGTCCAAAGAGACGATATCTATAGCCTTACGGTCTTGCATAGCTTCTACAGCAACAGCTAGTAGGTCCTGTAATTGAGGCATTTTTTCTTCTTTTTGCGAAAGCTCTTGTTTATTCAAATCGACTTATATTAAATTGTGGTCCTATTAAAAGACCAAGGAAAAATGAAAAGCCCTAAAGTTAGGGTTTAAATTCAAAAAAGCAGCTATGTTATGCCCAAGCAATCAGATAACAGTCTTTTTGTCGGAAAGGTTGCCATCCGTCATAAACGCCTAGATTCGACCAACCGCTATGCGCTTGACTTCTTGTCAAAAAGTTTACCAACGGAAGGAACTGCCATTATTGCAGACGAACAGTGGGCTGGTCGTGGCCAAAAAGGCAATGCTTGGCTATCCGAAGCGGGGCAAAACATAGCTTTAAGCCTAATATTGCGTCCAAAGTTCCTTTTAGTCAAAGAGCAATTCCTTTGGAACATAGTGATTTCCTTAGCGGTGCATGAGGTACTGACAAATTGCCAGCTTAAACTGCCGCACTACATTAAGTGGCCCAATGATATTTATGTGGGTGACTTCAAAGTTGGAGGTATTCTGATTGAGAACCAATTGCGGAGCAGTTATCTTGACTGGTCTGTGGTGGGTATCGGGCTCAATATTTTCCAAAAAAGCTTTCACCCTAACTTACCTAACCCCAATGCTTTAGCCTCTCTTACAGATAAAAAGTTGAACATTGATTCAATTCTTTCACAACTATATGTAGCGATAGAGCGTCTATACCTCAAACTGCGGCAGGGAGACCAAAACCAAGCGCTTTGGGCCCAATACGAAAGCAAGCTTTGGCGCTATAAGGAATGGGCAAAATTTCGCTGGCAGGGCCAAGAGCGAGAAGGTCGTATTTGGGGCGTAGCGCCTACGGGCCAGCTCAAAATTATTGACCGCCAAGGCCAATTACAGTTATTCAACTTTAAAGAAGTAGAATATATACTATAATTTCCTTTTTATGGGGCATATTATTTGATATTAGATTTTTTACAATACTGACGATGTTGTAAGTTAGAGAATTCGAGGGACGAGCTTGGATTCTCTTTTTTCATGCCCTTGAGACACTACTGCAGTAATGGCGGTTCTTCTTTATCTTTGCCCTCCTCCTTAATTTCTTCTATATCTGAAAAGGGGATGTCTAAAGGTTTTTTTTCCTTTTTGGCAGACAATAAGGTCGAGCTACCAAAATCCCAAAGTGTTTTTAAGTATAAAAAGCCCAAGAATGGGCTAAAGGCTGCGATGGCCAATAAAGTTGCGCCTAGTCCCAACCAGATATTTTTGGTATATAGTCCTTTAATGTAGTTATAAATTCTACGCAATAGCTGCCGATTGATGAGCAGAACCCCAACCGACAAAGCCGCAACGATCCACCAAACAAACTGTTTGAGGAAACCAATTACCAAATAAATGACTATGGCCACAACAATCAGGGCTAATAGTAATTGTATAAAACGAGCCAAGGGGCTGCTCTTTTCTTTTTCTTCTAAGTTCAACATAGATCCTTATCTTTAGTCTGCTTTAAATATAGACACTTTTTGAAGGAGCTGCCTTATATTGCCTCCCTTTTTAGCTGCTACAGAGGCGCGAAGCGCCTTGGCTGAGGGATGGAAAGTGGTGCGGCGCAGCCGCAGACCCAGCGGGCGTAGCCCGCGCAGGGCCGAGCGAACAGCGAGCCACGACACAGCCCGACCCGCCCGCAGGGTGGGGCAGCCCCAAAATAAAATGCCAAACAAGCCGCCAATTTTTAGTCTATTATGAATAAAGAGGATTACCAAAAGCTTTTGCCCAGCTTGCCTACAGATCCGGGTGTTTATCGATTTATTGGGGCTGATGAGGAGATTTTATACATTGGAAAAGCCAAAAATCTCAAGAAGCGGATTGCCTCCTATTTTACGAGTCGCAAAGATATGCGCCGTAAAACGAAGCGGATGGTTATGGCTGCCAAAAAGCTCAATTATACGCTGGTAGAAACGGAGCAAGATGCGCTTTTGCTAGAGGCCACGTTAATCAAAAAGCATCAGCCGCGTTATAATGTGGCGCTCAAACACAGCCGCCCCTACCCTTATATTTGCATCAAAAAAGAGCGTTTTCCGAGGATTATGATTAGCCGAAAAGTGGTACAGGATGGCTCTAAATATTATGGCCCATATGTCTCTAAAAAGCGGATGTACACGCTCTTAGAGCTAATCAAAGAGTTGTTCCAACTGCGCAGTTGTGCCCTCAATTTATCAGAGGAAAGCATTGCGGCGGGCAAGCATAAAGTTTGCCTTGAGTACCATATTAAAAACTGCAAAGCGCCCTGTGTGGGTTTTGAATCTGAGGCCAATTATATGGACAAAATGGAGCAGGTCCAAAATATGCTAAAAGGCCAGTTGGGAGCGGTGCGCAAATACCTCAAATCGGAAATGGGTCGCTATGCCGAGGAGCTCAATTTTGAGCAGGCGCAGCGGACTAAGGTTCAATTAGCTTTGCTTGAAAATTATCAGGGAAAATCGACGGTGGTCAATGCCAATATCCGAGATTTGGATGTATTTACCTTGGCCCAAGATGAAAAAGGCGAGATGGCGTACATCAATTACCTCAAGGTAGTGGAAGGGGCGATTATTAACACCTTTATGCTGGAGCTCAAGCAGAATTTGGATACCGAAGCTGAGGATTTACTGCTTTTTGGGATTCGAGAATTACGGGAGAAATTCCAAAGTATTGCTCCTGAAATTGTTGCGCCCTTCGAGGTTCAGCTCCCTTGGTCCGAGATCCAGCTGACGGTCCCAAAAATTGGCGATAAGAAAAAACTGCTGGAGCTTTCTGAGAAAAATGCCAAATATTTCATCCTCCAAAAGCAAAAACAAGCCTTGGCCAAGGCCAACAAAATGGGCAAGGCCGAGCAGCTCTTAGAGATCATGAAAAAAGACCTACAAATTGATGATTTGCCCATTCATATTGAGTGTTTTGACAACTCCAATTTGCAGGGAAACCAGCCTGTTTCGGCTATGGTGGTCTTCAAAAATGGGCGACCAGCCAAAAAAGAATATCGGCATTATCATGTCAAAACGGTAGTTGGTCCAGATGATTTTGCCTCTATGGAAGAGGTCGTTTTTCGCCGATACAAGCGCCTTTTGGAAGAGAAAAAGCCCCTCCCCCAACTGATTGTAATTGATGGGGGCAAGGGACAGCTTTCTGCGGCTGTCAAAAGCCTCAAAGCACTAGGCATTTTTGAGCGTTTGGCCATTATTGGCATTGCCAAGCGACTAGAGGAAATCTTCTTTCCCAATGATCCCGTTCCGCTTTTGCTCTCTAAAAAATCGCCTACGCTCAAGGTCATTCAGCAAGCTCGAGATGAGGCTCACCGCTTCGCGATTAGCTTCCACCGAGATGTTCGCTCTAAGCAATTTTTGCAAAATGAGCTGCGGCAAATTCCGGGCGTTGGCGAAAAAAACCAAGAGAAATTGCTCTTGGCCTTGGGCTCTGTCAAAGAGGTCAAAAAGGCCAATTTAAGCCAATTAGAAGCCATTGTTGGGCTCAATTTGGCCCAAAAAATCCGTACTTACTTCGATGAACAAAGCTGAGTAATGGCCGTCTGCATCAAAATGCCAAAACTGACGGCTACATTCAAACAAGAGGTTTGTCCATGCCCTTCAATATAAATTTTCTGATCGATCAAGGGCGCAATTTCTTCAGGCAAACCCGTTTTTTCATTGCCCACAATTAGCAAATCCTGGGCTTCAAACTGGACCTCATGCAGCATTTTGGCGCTAGGATCTACCCAAGTGGCCATTTTTCGGCCTGAATAATTGGCGAGAAAATCGGCTACATTCAGAACGGGAATCACTTCAATGTGCTCAATGGCGCCAGCCGTCCAAACCCTAGCCATTTTCTCCATTTCGGCTCTGGCAAATTTGCTCTTGCCTGGCGGTAGCAACAAATCGTTTTGGTCGTAAATATAGATTTTCTTCAAGCCATAAAATTCTGCGGTCCGAATCATCGAGGATAAGTTCGGGCGATATTGAGGCGCATGTAATAAGGCGGCAAGTTGAGGTACTGACATATTTATTTTTGTTTTTTTGGGGCGTTACTCCTTACAGTCGTCGAACTGCGGCTTGTAGCCTTGTTGTCTGCCTGCGGCAGGCGGTTACTCCCTTCGGTCGTCGAACTGCGCCCTAAAGGGCTTGTTGTCGTTTCGCAGCTCGCTATTACTTGCTTCGCTGCGTCGGCTCCCGTTGGTCGGGTCGCTCGGCCCTGCGCGGGCTTCGCCCGCTGGGTCTGCGGCTAAGCCGCCCCCCTCCACATCGGTTATTCCCTTCGGTCATCGAACTGCGGACTAAAGTCCTTGTTGTGGCCAAAAAAGAGAGCCCCCAGCTAGCTGCGCTGGCTGGGGGCTCTTGCGTAATAGAGCAAAGTCTAGAGCTTCACTTCCATCAAGTTTTGGAAAGCTTTCTTACGAGCATTCAAAGCAGCCTCATCAATTTCTTTGAGGCGGTTAGGACCAAAAGCTTCAACACAGAAAGAAGCGACTACAGAACCATAAACCAAAGCACGCTTCATGCTTTCCAAAGAGTGGTCATCTTCCTGAGCCAAATAGCCCATGAATCCACCAGCAAAGCTATCACCAGCTCCAGTAGGATCAAATACTTCTTCCAAAGGCAAAGCAGGAACAAAGAAAGTAGATTCGCCATGGAACAATAAGGCGCCATGCTCTCCTTTCTTAATTACCAAATATTTGGGCCCCATTTCACGGATTACACGAGCAGCTTTTACCAAAGAGTACTCCCCAGACAACTGACGAGCTTCCTCATCATTGATAATTAAAATATCTACCTGCTTTAGAGCCTCTTTGAGCTCCTCCATGGCAATATCCATCCAGAAGTTCATCGTATCCATAGCGACCAATTTAGGGCGCTTTTCTAGCTGGTTCAAGACCTGCATTTGTACAGCTGGGGCAAAGTTACCCAACAAAAGATATTCTGGGCTTTTATAGCTTTCGGGCAATTGAGGGCTATAATTCTCCAATACATTGAGCTCTGTGGCCAAGGTATCCCGAGCATTCATATTCATGTGATAACGCCCTGCCCAAAAGAAAGACTTTTCGCCTTCGCGTTTCTCCAATCCATCCAAATTAACGCCTCTGGCTTCCAAAGCCGCCAACTCCTCAGCAGGAAAATCCTCACCAATTACAGATAGCAATTGTAAATCTTTGTGAAAATGAGAAGCTGCCCAAGCAATATAAGTACCAGCACCACCAATGATGCGGTCTGCCTTGCCAAAAGGAGTTTCAATGGTATCAAAGGCAACAGTGCCCAATGTCAATAAGCTCATAGTAAAATTGATTTTTTTTCTGGGCACAAAAAAACAGAAAAAGGCCGAAAAAACGGCAGCCTAGCCTCCTTTTTTTGCCCTAGTCCAAAGAAACTCCATTTTTTTTATGTCTTTTTTTGCAAAAAGTTTGGCAAAACCAAAAAGGGCTCCTATATTTGCATACGCAAAGAGGGAACAGCCCTCTAAATGCAAATATACGCTTCCATAGCTCAGTTGGTTAGAGCATCTGACTGTTAATCAGAGGGTCCCTGGTTCGAGCCCAGGTGGGAGCGCTACTCATACACAACAATATATTTTGCTTCCATAGCTCAGTTGGTTAGAGCATCTGACTGTTAATCAGAGGGTCCCTGGTTCGAGCCCAGGTGGGAGCGCAAAAGCCTGACTTCATTTGAAGTTGGGCTTTTTTATTCCTGCAAGCGCTTTAAGGCCTTAGGCCGCAAGCGCCACAACTTGGCCCCCGATAAAATTGAGCGCTCTGTAGTTAAATATAATTCCGCATCTGGCCCAAAACAAAGGGCCTCTTGCTGCCGCAAAGGCAGAGCTATGCGCTGCTCTAATGGACCAAAACGGCCCCGCTCAAAAGAAAAGCGGTACAAATGCCGCATACTTAATAAATAAAGACTTTGCTCTTCTTCTCGATAAGCTGCGGCCGTAACCGATTGCCATAAACCGCCTCTTTTTAGCTGTACACTATCGCAGAGGCGGGCCGCTTGCGGCCCCGCCTCTTTGCCCAAGGCATAGAGATAATGCCAGCCATCATGCGGGCGATGGCGGTTTTTGGTCACTATATACAAGCTATCGCCTTGGGCAAAAAGGGCCTCGGCATCAAAGTGGCGCTGCCAAGGGGCGGCGGGAAAAGCAATTTGCTCTGGATAATAAAAGCTAATTTTTTGAGGCTGAATTTCTTTTTGGTCCAAAGCCGATTTGGGGAAAAAATAGATGCAAAGATCTTTGCGCTGATTTAAATTATTGCCCATATCGGCCAAATAGATAAATGCGCTATCAGTAGAAAGCGCCTCCCAATCTACATTAGGTGCTAAAATGTTTATACTGCGCTGCAAATGCCCTTTTTGGTCCAATACATAAAGTAAAGCGGGATTTCCACCATCATTATGGGTATAAAAACTGCCACTGCTGTCAATCCAAAGACCAGAACTTTCCGAAATAGGCAGGCGGCCCAAAGAGCTCAAGCGGCAAGCCGATAAACTTAGGCAAAGAAGCAAAATGCCAATACAACTTTTCATAGACAGCAATTTTTGCGGTGGACAGGCGGCGAAGCCGCCGCAGGCTGAGGGATGGGCAGCAGTGGCCGCAGGCCAGACCGAAGCCCGCAGGGCTGAAGGGCCGAGCGAATAGCGAGCTGCGAAACGTAGCGCCCGCCGAAGGCGGGAGGCCCCAAAACAGCAGCGAGCTGCGAAACGACAACAAGGCCTTTAGACCGCAGTTCGACGACCAAAGGGAGTAACCGCCGACGAGCAAAGCGAGACGGAGGCCCAAATAAAAAGGCATCTAGCCTAAGCCAAATGCCTTTATCTCTTAATCGACAATCATGGTATTTTTATCCAGTTCTTGTTGACGAATATTTTCGGGTAGTTCTAAATACTCATATTCCTGATTGCGCAATTGCGGGCGGAAACCTGCCTCGCGGATGGCGTCTTGAATCCCTTGGGCCGTAAATCGGAAGGCAGCACCAGCGGCAGAAACCACATTTTCCTCAATCATAATGCTTCCAAAATCGTTGGCGCCAGCATGTAGACAAGCTTGGGCCACCTGTTTCCCTACGGTCAGCCAAGAAGCCTGAATATTGGTCACATTGGGCAACATAATGCGGCTGAGGGCAATCATGCGGATATATTCATCGCCGCTCACATCTCGGCGTTTGATTTTCAGGCGAGACAAAATCGTGTCTTCATCCATAAACGGCCAGGGAATAAAGGCCAAAAAGCCCTTGGCGTCCTTGGGTTTTTCGTTTTGCACCTCTCTCAACCAAACCAAATGCTCCATGCGCTCATAATTGGTCTCGATATGGCCAAACATCATGGTTCCGCTGGTCGTCAGATGCAGTTGATGAGCAGCCCGCATCACATCTAGCCACTCTTGGCCCCCGCATTTTCCTCGAGAAATACGGCGACGCACCCGATCATTGAGAATTTCGGCTCCAGCCCCAGGCAAAGAATCTAGGCCCGCTTCTTTGAGGCGGCTGAGCACCTCGGTATGCGAAAGCTGATCAATTTTGGCGATATGCGCGATTTCGGGCGGGCCCAAAGCATGCAATTTGAGGTTCGGATAAAGCGATTTAAGCTCCTTAAACAAGTCGCAATAGTAATCAATGCCCAAATCGGGATGGTGTCCACCTTGCAAAAGCAACTGCTGGCCGCCATACTCCATCAACTCATCAATTTTGCGCTTATAAGTATCTATAGAAGTAATATATGACTCCTCATGGCCAGGGCGGCGGAAGAAATTACAAAACTTACAGTTGGCAATACAGACATTGGTGGTATTCGAGTTGCGGTCGATAATCCAGGTCACCACATCATTAGGGACATGATGCTGCCGCAGGCGGTTGCCCACATACATCAACTCGGCGGTGCTTGCCTCTTCCAGCAAAAAAACACCCTCCTCAATACTGAGCTCTTCTAGTTGCAGGGCTCTATGCAATAAATCGCTTACATTCATAGCTTTTTGTTTCCAGATTCTCTCTTTTAACAGCCCTTTGGGCCTATGGTTGCCGCAAAGATACAACTTTTTTCATCTGTTATTGAAAGTAGGAATATTTTGGGGCTGCCCCTGCGGCCGTTGGCCTTGGGTCGGGCTGTCTCGCAGCTCGCTGTTCGCTCGGCCCTTCGCCGCCTATGGCGGCTCGGTCTGGCCTTCGGCCACTGCTGCCCATCCCTCAGCCAAGGCGCTGCGCGCCTTTCTATAGCTTGGAGCAAAGGGGTAGGGACAAAAAAATGAGCAGCTACTTTCCCCAAAGTAACTGCTCTGTAATCCCCATGATTTACCCCAAACTTAATTGAAGTTAGAGCAAGTATTTCCTTTTGCTCTATTGCAAATCTACGATAAGCAATAATCAGTTTTCTAGGCCATTTAGGCAAAACTAGAAATTAGGTATTTCTCTTATAATTTAATTTTGTGCTTCTAGCTTTTGTAGATAAGCCACCACCTCCATGGCCATATTGTCCAACTCAGGTTGTACGGCCTCTACGGCATTGCGCTCTTCTAACCAAGCAAAATACTTCTGCTCAAACTCTCTCATCTCGTTAATATCCAGATAATAGAAGTTGATGTTAATATGCGCAGGCGCATTCACACTAAATACAGCATGCATAAGGTCTTGAAAGTCCTCATTTTGGAAACGAGAGGGCCAAGAGGGCAAAATGATACTCATATCTAATGAATAGAAGTCGTGGCGAACATCCAAATTGGGACGTTCTTCCAAAAAGAACTGAATGTTACTTTGCAAAGGAATAGCTCCAGACTTAAAGCTATACACATAGGCTACAATATCATCAATCTGTTCTTTGGCACCTTCTAGGGTATAGAAAATCTCTGGACAGCGAGCAATTTTATGATCATACTCCTTCAATACCACCTGATAACTTTCGCCATCTTCCAAGGTTTCTACAATGAAGTTCTCTTTTTTGCTGGCCAACAAATCTAGTTGATTACTCAAGTTGCGCTGCTCATCAAAAGCTCCAAATTCATAGCTTTCGAGCAAGGGGCGATCCTGATCATTAACCAAGCGGAAAGCGTGACGATCTTGGGCCTGTGGACGAAGCAAAATATGCTCGACCACATGCATCCCCTCCGTTTGGTGGTTGATGCGAGCAAAGAATTTAATCAGCTTTTCCAACTCGACCTGAGCCGCCAAAATGCTACTATATTCTCTAATCTTTACACAACCTAAATCGGGATTTCCCTTATAGTATACACTATACATTTCCTCCCCATCGCGATCTTCCAATAGGGCCAAATAATTATAGCTAAAAATACCATTGGCCAAAAGATCTTGCATGAGCTCATCCATGTCCTGCGCTCTAAAGATAAATTTAGAGCGGTAGTCTAGGGTTTCGGGCAATCGCTCAGGAGCGGGACCAGGATCTTCTCCTTTTTCAATTTTTTCCAAACGCTCTAGCTCTACATCTAAGTCCACATAGCCTTCAGGCAACATAGGTGATTCAATCTGTATCAAATCATGGAAGCTATCGATGCCATCTTCCAAAGGAATGTTTTCATCCTCCTCAAAAATGCGAACCAATGACTCATTCCCCCCCTGATTGAGGTTGAGCAACAAACAAACCCGACGCTCTAAGCCAGCTACTTCCGTCTCTAGCAATTCCAACATCTTCTGGGTATATTTCAAATTGGTCTCTGAAATAGCCGCTGTCAAGGTTTCGGGCAAATCGAGATCTTTGAGCATTTTTTTCGTCTGCTCTTTGGCTACATCCTCTGGTTTGCGATAGTTAATCGCCATAGAAAAAGCATCTTTCTGATGCTGACGAAGCGGATAGTTCTCCCGTAGCTGTTGATACTGCTTGCGAATCAAATCTCTTTCCGCCTCTTCTTTATATTGCTTAATGAGCGGCTCAAAAAGCTCTGCCCACTCTAACTCTTGCTCATAAATGACATTGTACAAGGCCATGTAATTAAAGCCACGACTACGGTTGCGACTAATGTCTACATAGTTACGCAAAAACTCCAACTTGGCATTGACCAACTCATGCTCTGGACTCTTGGCCTCCCCTTCCGACATATCATAACCCACATACTGACTCACCTTCAATAGAAAGTCCGTAGTGAAACGCTCCCCAAAACGAGCCAATAAATGGTCCAGCAAACGGTTGCGACGCTCCACAAAAGGATCAAATTCCTCTACCGTTTCCTCTAGCTTCTTTAACCTCGCCTCATTGTCTTTCCCCTTCAAGATGTATTGCATCTCAGGCATATTCTCTGGCAATTGCGAGAAATAACTGCGATCCAAATCGCTATCCAAAGAGAAAAACTTCTTCACATTGCCCAATTGGGCCAAGTAATTCGCCATCAACTGCTCAAAAAAGGACAAATACCCTCTGAGCTGCTTAATCATGCCCAAACGCTCCCGAGTAGGACGCACACTATTGGGCAAGCCAAAAGGACTCAAACCATAAGTCGCCGGAAAAGTATTCTGTACCGAATAGTAACGCTTGATGTCCTCCTCTTTCAATACCGAGGGATAATCCTTCTCATTATAGAGCATCTTCATCTGATAGCCCTTCTTATAACGAGCATAAAGCGAATACAACAACTGACTGGCCGTATTCAAATCCAAATCATAATTCAAGCTCCCTCGCTGAAAACGAATCGGATAAGCATCAGTTTTCCAACGTGCATCAATCGTGTCCATATCCAAAACGGGATAAGTCTTTTCGGCAATCCGAATGACATCTCCCTCCACAGGAAAACCATCTTTCTCTACCCGAAAATAATTGATGCGACGAACGCCCTCAATATCCGAGATGATTTCAATAATCTTCGAAATATAAACCTCCCGCTTCATGGCTTTGAGGTCCTCTTTTTTAATGATACCATGCACCGGCACAGGACCATCAAAAATATCTTCGATCGCATAGCCCTCTTCCAAAAGCTCATCAATCGTATGATACTGAATGGAGGGCGTGAGATGCTCCTCTAACTTAAAGAGAATTTCGGCCAACACTTCCTCCGCCACCACATCCGAACTAATGTCCAAATCAGTATAGATGATAATCTTGTCTACATCCAAGATCTCTATGGCCTCCAAATCCTCACAAAGATTGCGATGCGCCGCAAACAAAGCATATACTTCTCTCTTGATCTCTTTCATCCGCTGCGGATGACGAGCACTGTCGCTCACCTGCAACAAAATCCGATACAAGCCCTTAATCCCTTGCAAATGATCCCGTACAGGCTCTACCCAGGCATTTTTCACCCCATTCACCCGATCAATAATCAAGCGGCGATAATCCTCTATCGTTACCGGATTGGTCGGCAATATCTCCGAAGCATCGTAAAAGGTGTTGTTCAAAGCCTTACGACGGCCCTTCCCTCTCGCATTCAATAAATCCTGAATGCTAAAATCCGTGCGAAAGCCCAAATCGGCCAATGCATAACAAAGTTGCTCCAAAATGGTCACCCCAGGGTCATGGGTGTTGTAATCGGTCCAAACTTTACCCGATAGTTCTTGCACCATCTGCAATCCCTCTTCCTTCAAAAAGAAGAAGTCCATACTCTTGTGCGGCGGGGTTTCGCGGAAAATCTGAATTGGTTTCTGCGCCATAGGTCTTATAAATCTGATAGGGCCTTGCCCTTGGGGTTCTGTTCCGTTCTAAAATATCTTGCGGTAGTGTGTGCTTGTCCTTATTTGTCCAATTGCTTGGGGGGCTCTTCTGCATGCATCTGGGCATTCGCCTGCTCATGAATCTTTCCGATCAACTCATAAACTTCATTAAAGGGACGCTGCCCCAATGCCTGCAAAATCTTATTGATTTCTTGCATATCCAACTGCAAAAGCAAAGGTTTTTCTTCTTTTGTCTTGCCCATCGATCTTGTTTTTGTAAAAGCCTAGCGAATTTAAGAAAAAAAGCGCTTTGTGCCAATTTATACAAATTTGATTATAGAATTATAGAAGTACGGATTCTTTTTATTTTGGGGCTGCCCCACCCTTCGGGCGGGTCGGGCTGTGTCGCAGCTCGCTACTCGCTCGGCCCTTCGGCGCTTGCAGCGCCTCGGTCTGGCCTACGCGCCCCCCCTGCCCATCCCTCAGCCAAGAAAAGCTGGCTGCGCCAGCCCCCAAAACAAAAAAAAGCTCCAGTTGAATTAACTGGAGCTTTTGCGCAAATTAAGGCCTCGCCTATTCTGCATTGTTTATTTCCATGGCCCATTTGTCCCGATCATCAGGAGAAAAAGCCCAAGGCGCACCATTGTTTTCAATGGTGTTGAACATCCCGTTCCACTCTTCTGGAGAATCAGATTGCTCCAAAATTAAGTTGCGACGCAACTCTATAATAATATCTAATGGATTGATCAATACAGGACAAGCCTCTACACAAGCATTACAAGAGGTACAAGCCCGCAATTCTTCCGCACTGATGTAGTCAAATAGCGTTTTGCCATCATCATAATTGGCCGCCGTTAACTTAGAGGTTTCTGCCTTCTGCTCCTCATTGATGAACTCGGTCTTGTTGAGGTCCAAATTCTGCCCAACTTCATCAGCACGATCCCGAACGTCCATCATGATTTTACGAGGCGATAATTTCTTGCCCGTCAAGTTAGCGGGACACATAGAAGTACAACGACCACATTCCGTACAAGTATAAGCACTCATGATCTGCTGACGCTTGAGATCAAAGACATCGCTTACCCCAAACTTGGGAATCTCCTCCGATACAGGCGCATCAAAGGCAGCGTTGGGATCCATCATAGAAGCTACTTCTTCTTGGACCTCTTTCATGTTGGCCATTTCGCCCTTTTTGTTCAATCTGGCCCAAAAGGTATTCGGAAAAGCAAAGATGATGTGCAAATGCTTAGAATAAGGCAAATAACCCAAAAAGACAAAGACCATCAAAATGTGCCCCCACCAGCCAATGCGCTCCAAAATGTGCAAGCTCTCATTGCTGATGCCCTCCCAAATGGGAGAAATCAACCCACTGACCAAAAAGCCATACTCATTGCGATGAATCGCCATGTCTGTACTGTTCATCAAAAAGATGCAACAAACCAAAATGATCTCCGCAAAGAGGATGAGGTTTGCATCTAGCTTGGGCCAACCGTTCATCTCCGATTTGACAAAACGAGGCAGCTTGAGCAAATTGCGTCTAGACAAAAAGGCAAAAGTAGCCACTAAAGCCATGACCGACAAAACCTCTATGAAACTGACCAAAAAGGTATAAAAGCCACGGAGGAAGTCGCTGCCTTCCCACCAAGCCCAAAACAAACGATGCTGGCCCGTTAAACCATCAATTACGATCTCAATCAACTCGATTTGCGTAACTAGAAAGGCAGCATACACACAAAGGTGTAGAAAAGCCGCCAAGGGCCGCTTGAACATTTTTTGCTGGCCCAAAGCCACCATGATGGTATTGCGCCAACGCTCTGGACTAGGCTGCGCTTCCTCATCTACTTTTCCCAGCTGTATGTTACGAATAACAAAGCTGTACTTTTTGTAGGAAAAGGCCGCCGTCCCTAGCAATACTAGCGCAAAAAGGATAGGTCCTATCATAATTAAATTGTATTTGAATTGATTAATGGTGTCAGTAACTATTTAGCCCAAAAGTCGTCCCCAAGCAGTTTGGACCAAGGACAAAATTAAATTTTTTATGCTAAATTTATAATCCACCTCTCAGAACTTTCTCCCGATTCTCTTATTTCTGCCCAAATCTATTGGCCCAAAAGCCTTTTTTGCAGCCTAAGGCTTCCCAATCCCCTCGGCCCAGCGCTGCGCAGGGGGGGCGCGTAGCGCCAGACCGAGGCGCTGCAAGCGCCGCAGGGCCGAGCGACTTGCGAGCCCCGAAGCATAGCGGCGGCCAAGCGAGGCGAAGCCGAGCCGGCCGCGGGCCCCAAAACCATCTAACTATGAAAGCGCTTTACTTCCTTATTTTCCTGCTGCCTAGCTGCCTCAGCGCTCAAAATAGCAAGCTGAATGTTGACCTTTTTCGCCTTTGGCAAATGGGCGGCAGCGAAAAACTAGAGCTGATGGTCCAAGGCGATCCGCAGACGATAAAAGAACTGGCCAAACAAACCGATAGTCAATATAAATATGGCCTTAATGATCTGGCCGCCCTCTCTATCCCCCTGCAAAAGCTGCCCCTTTGGTGGGAAAACCCCAAAATTAAAGGCCTGCAAGCCCAGCGCCTTTCCCCTCTCTATTTTTTTGAGCAAGATAGCCTGATGCTGGCCAATAATAACGCCCTTGCCGCTCATGAAGGCTGGGGGTTGCCCCAATCTTTTGAGGGCGAGGAGGTGCTTGTCGGCATTATTGATGACGGCTACGAATGGCAGCATCCCGACTTCTGGCAGCCCGATGATAGCAGCAGCCGCTTCCTGAGCATTTGGGACCAAGATTATTTTTCGCCCAACTTTTTTCTGGGCCAATATGGCTATGGCAGCTATTGGAGCAAGGCCCATATTGATTCGGGCCTGATTACTCATCCCCCAGGCGAACATGGCTCGCATGTGCTGGGCACTGCCGCTGGAAATGGCCTAGCTGCCCAAAAATATAGCGGCATTGCCCCCAAAGCCGAGCTTTTGGCCGTGGCCCTGAGCGAAGATGGACAGTTTTTGCCCCGCTTTGTGGATGCCGTCCACCATATTTTTCAAGAAGCTAAGCGATTGGGAAAACCCTGCGCCATTAACTCTAGTGTAGGGGCCTATTATGGCTCGCATGATGGTCAAGACTTGTATACGGCTATGATTGAAGCTATGCTAGAGGAGGAAAACGGCCGTGCATTGATTCAAGCAGGTGGCAATGCCCGTCAGGCTAAAATGCACTGGCAAAAGAAGCGAGAAGATAGCGCTAGTCTGGCCTTTTTGCCCCTCAATGGCCAAGCATTTCGCAGCTCGGCCTTTATTGATACTAGTGACTGGGCCCAATTGCATTGGCAATTTGAGCTAAAGGGAAGTCAGGGACAAACATTGGTCCTTAGTCGCCCTTTTTCCCCTGCCGATTTGCCGCCGCATAGCCCCCTACCCGCCCAAAGAATAGATACTATATATATAGGTCCACAAGGCCCCCTGATTTTAGAGCAATATTTGGCCGAATGGCAAGGCTGCCTAGAGTGGTATTTTCAACTGCGGGGAAACAATTTGCAAAATCAACAGCTTTTTTTGCATTGGAGCGGGAGCGGCAAGCTTGATATTTGGAGCCATGAACGCAATATGGGACTCTCTGATATTCTTCAACAGGCCAATAGCTCTCATTATGTTGCGCCCGATAACCAACAAACCCTAGCGGCTTATTGGACCTGCTCGCCCAAGGTCATCACGGTGGCGGCCTATCAAAACCGCGATCAACTACATAATTATGCTGGCGATACCGTCTCTTTGGCCTATGCGGGCTTTCCGATCTTTGGGATTGCAGATTTTTCTAGCCTCGGCCCTAGTCGAACGGGCCTACAAAAGCCCGATTTAACGGCCCCTGGGGGGCAGGTCCTTTCGGCAGGCAGTCTGGCCGCCCTGCAAGCCGCTCGAAACAGTAATTATATATATCTGGACCAAGGCGGTTGGCATGTTTCCGCTAAAGGGACCTCTATGGCCGCCCCTATGGTCACGGGGGCCGCTGCCCTCTATTTTCAATGCCAACCCCAGGCCGATTGGGCCGAGCTCAAAGCCGCCTTACTACAATCGGCCCGCAAAGATGCTTGGGTCTATAGCGCTGGCGCGCCGCCCAATATAGACTGGGGAGCAGGTAAACTAGATGTGCAGACGCTTTTGCAAAACTGCCTAAAGCCGGGCTGCCTAGACAGCAACGCCCTCAACTTTGTCCCCAACGCTTGGGTAGAAGATGGCTCTTGCTACTACCCTAGTTCCACAGATTACCTGAGCGAGCAAGGGCCAAAGCTCTGGCCCAATCCCTTTAGCGCCCAACTGCAAATAGAATTACCTCAGGCGGGCCAGCTTTGCTTTTATAATGTTTTGGGCCAAGAAGTGGCTCGCTATATTTTGCCTGCTGGCCCAAAAACAATTGGTACCGAAAATTGGCCCAAGGGCAGTTACTTCTGGAAATGGGAAAATGGACAAAGCGGAAAGCTCATTAAGCAGTAAACAACGCTCAAAAAGGGGCAAAACTTAGGTTTCCCCCCTTTTTTTAGGCCCTAAAATCAATAGACTTCTAAATTTCGCTGCTAAGCGAGTCTAGCTAATTTGTAGTAGGGTCAGTCCAGAAAAAAAAGATAGGGTCTTAGACATACTCCCCAAGCTAATTGTAATTTGCAAATTAAGCTGGGCGTCACGCCCACGTTAATTGTAATCTGCAAATTAAGCTGGGCGCCACGCCCACGTTAATTGTAATCTGCAAATTAGGCTGGGCGCCACGCCCACGTTAATTGTAATCTGCAAATTAGGCTGGGCGCCACGCCCACGTTAATTGTAATTTGCAAATTAGGCTGGGCGCCACGCCCACGTTAATTGTAATCTGCAAATTAAGCTGGGCGTCACGCCCAGGTTAATTGTAATCTGCAAAACAGGCGGGGGATTTTCCCAACACCAATTGTAATCCGCAGATTGGCCCAAAACCTTTGTTTAGCCGCATAAAAAAGGCCGCAGTTCCTTTTTAGGAACTGCGGCCGAGGCATTGGCCCAAGAATTTAGGCGGGGGCCAAGCGTTTTTCGATATATTTAGAATTCATGATGCGGAGGATCGCCATATAATCGAGTTTAAACTCGATCAGATCGCCAACGCCTAATTCCTTTTCATTGCTTCCTAGGTCAATTACGACCATATCCGAGGAGGCGCCCAGCATTTTGTGTTTGGGGTCGGCCAATTGCAGATGGGCTTCATCTACATCTAGCAGGCCAAGGTCGATAATTGCGCGGACCGCTGTTTTTTGTCGAAGTTCTTCTTTAAAAGTCACGGCTTCGCCCTTGAGGTTAAGGCCCATATTGCCATCGGGCACCAGGGGTTTTTCGTTCAGCTCAATGATTTGGGCATAAAGCTTAAAGACATCTTGGTGCATCCGTTCATAGGTCCGATTATTATAGACATCGGTCCCTAGATAAAGGGTCTCTCCTACTCTAAAGTGATTGATTCCCGCGGGCAATAGGTTCTGAAAAATGAGGGGAATCGTCACAGAGGAGCCCCCAGACACCAGCGGAATTTCTCGGTTAAATTTGGCCTCTACCAGTTGTTCATAGAGGCAAAGTTGGATCAATTTATCTTGGCTGGGCAAAACGCCATACATACAAGTGAGATTGGTTCCAATGCCCACCACTTGAATATTGGGCAATTTGAAGACCTGCTCATAAAAGTCCATAAACTCCTCTCGCATCACGCCTTCTCGCAGTTCGCCCATTTCGATCATAATAATCACTTTATGCAATTTATTTTGGCGGGCGGCCTCTTCGGACAGCAGGCGGATGCTTTCGATCTCCGTATTAAAAGAGATATCGGCATATTGGACAATTTCGGGAATAATTTCTTGGGGGGGCGGCTTAATATAGATCGTCTCCACCTCTTCCGAGATAGATTTGATCATTTTGAGGTTGCTCAGGCGGGAGTCGCACAGTTGTTTGGCGCCCAATTTAATGAGTTCCTCTAGGTAGAGGCGGTGGCCACAAAGCATTTTGGAAACCACGGCCCATTGGATATTTTTTTCTTGAAAAAGCTCGTCTAAGCGTTGGTAGTTTTCGGCTAGTTTTTGACTATCTAAGGTGATAAATGCCATTACAAATGGTTTACTGAAAAAATAGGTATGTATTTATCTAGGAGGGTTTTGGGGCTGCCCCTGCGGCCTGCGGCCTTGGGTCGGGCTGTTTCGCAGCTCGCTATTCGCTCGGCCCTTCGGCGCTTGCAGCGCCTCGGTCTGGCCTAACGGCCACTGCTGTCCATCCCTCAGCCAGATTTAATCGCGCTGCTTTGGCCATAGTTTGCTATGAATTTTCTGCTAGGCCAGCTATTTTTTAAGGGCATAGCCTTCGCTATGGCTGAGAAAAATAGGGCCGACTAGCGGGAAATTGCTGCAAACTATAAAAGTGAGTGCGTTTAAATCTGGCTATTGCCTGCGGCCCTTCGGGCCTGTAGGAGGCAGAGGAGTTTATTTTTTCAGTCGCATTTCGAGATAAGGATTAGTAAATCCTAATTTTTCATAAAGCTGCTTAGCGGGATTATCTTTTTCTACATGCAGGGCGATATCTCCGGGGGTTTGCTCAATTGCTGCCTGCATTAGTTGTTTTCCTAGGCCTTTTCCTCTAAATTGCGCATCTACGGCAATATAGACCAGGATATTTTCGGGGATATAGCCAGTCATGCCTGTGCGGTTAAGCACAGTAGTGCCGGCCAATTGCCCTTGATGATAGATGCTAAAAATCTGGCCCCCAGCGGCTTGTTCTGTCTGGCCGAGGGAATAATCCATAGCGGCTAGAATTTGCTCTTTGGGGTCTCCGTATTGTTCTAGATGTTTAAATAAAAAGTTGGCCATTTCTTCTTTCTCCGCTTCAGTTGGCTGATGTTCAGGAGAGTAAGATTTGATCGTTGCCATTTTGATGATAAGTATTTTGAGGTTAAAAAATCTAATTGCGATAACCGTATAGGTTATCTATTTGTTTGAACAAAGGTACAGTTTTCTGTCTGCAAAGCCAGTTGGGTAAAATGCGAGAGCAGGAAAACCCTTGTCTTGAGGGGAGTTGAACTAAATTATTGTTCAAGAAACAACCAATTGACAAACAGACCATTAAGTTGATAAGCGAAAGCTTAAAATATAATTTGGGTTAAATTTTCTTGAGTTTTGCAGGGCCGAAGGCCCGCAAAGGAGCGTAGCGACGCGGCTGAGGGATGGACAGCAGTGGCCGCAGGCCAGACCAAGGCGGCAAAGCCGCCGCAGGGCCGAGCGATCAGCGAGCTGCGAAACAGCCCGACCCAAGGCCGCAGGCCGCAGGGGCAGCCCCAACAAAAAATAAAAAGATGAAAGCAGGAGAAATTATACGATTTATCTATTCGGGTCAGCGGGCCGAGATTTTGGAGGATTATTTAGATGGCAGCTACCGGGTGTGGTTGTTGGAGGAGGATGAGGAGAGCATTGCCTTTGGGGATGATGTTGTGCCAGAGGCCCATTATACGGGCCCGCAGATTTCTGATATCCAGCGGGAGTTTGGCAAAAAGAAGCCGAAAAAAGCGCCCAAGGGATTATCTACTGAAGAATTATTTTATACCAAGGAAGAGATAGAGGCGCGGAAAGCGGGTCGGCCATTGCCGAAAAAAGAGGCTCCTATTCCGGTTTATCAGGCGCCCAAGATTGAGGGCAAGGGGCCAGAAAACAAAGGAATTTACCTTGCGTTTTATCCTTATGCGCAGGGGCAATACAGCATTTACTTAGTCAATGATACGCCTTATGGGTTTAATTTTGAGTTTGAGTTGCAGATTTTGCAGCGCGTAGCGCAGTCGCTCAAGCAGCATATTGGGCCACATGATTACTTTCCGATTGCAGAATTTGCGCATGCCAATTTGAATGATTCGCCTCAGCTTAATTTGCGTTTGCCCGTTTTTGAATTGGAGCATCATTTTAAGCTCAAGTACAAGAAATGGATCAAGTTGCAGCAGGCCATTCCCTTGTTGGGTTTGGAGTTAGAGGGCTATCCTTGCTTTAGTTTAGCGGAATTGGAAGCCCGCAAGGCGCAGCCCAAAACTAGTTTAAAAAAGTACACCTTAGCGCAGCGCAAAACGCAGATTCACAAAGAGATTCATCGCAGATATTACAACAAGCAAGATGCGCAGCGATTGGCGCATTTTGAGCCTCGTTTGGATTTGCATATTGAGAATGTGGTCCCTGAGGATTATAAAGACTTACAGCCCTTTGAGTGTTTAGAATTTCAGCTAGAGGCCCTAGAAGACTATCTTAATCAGGCCCTAGAAATTGGCTTTTCGGGGCAGTTAGAAGTCATTCATGGGGTAGGTACAGGTCGTTTGATGAAAGAGACACATCGGCGTTTGGATCTATTGGAGCGGAAGAAAATGATCAAGGGCTATCAGTGCGAGGGGGGGAACACCTTCGTAAAATTCTAGGCAATTTAGAATCAGGAAATTGGGGCAGAAAAGTTTTTGATATTAGAAAAATAAGCTTAAGTTTGCAGTCGATTTTCAAAAATCTGTTTAAAAAAACGTATTACCATGCCTAAAGTAAAAACGCATTCAGGTGCTAAGAAACGCTTTTCGGTTACGGGTAGCGGCAAGATCAAACGTCGTCGTAGTGGAAAGAGCCACATTTTGACAAAAATGTCAAAAAAGCGTAAGCTTCGTCTACGTCACGCAGGTCTTTGTGCTCCTAGCGATGCCAAGCGCGTTAAGAAGATGCTTAACATCTAGTACTAGCATCTAGAAACATCTAAGAGGTGCCTTAGTGGACAAGTTGTGGGTCCCTTCTCACCTGCACCCCAGGCCCTTATTTTATCTATCTATTTTAAATTATTAAGCTATGCCACGTTCGGTAAATTCTGTAGCTTCAAGAAGAAGAAAGAAGAAAATTTTGAAGCAGGCCCGCGGTTACTTTGGAGCGAGATCTAAAGTTTATACCGTTGCCAAAAATGCGGTTGAAAAAGGTATGCAGTATGCATACATCGGCCGTAAATTGAAAAAGCGCAGCTATCGTGCTCTTTGGATCCAGCGTATCAACGCTGCTGTTCGCCAAGAGGGCCTCAGCTACTCTCGCTTTATGCACCTTTTGTCTCAGAGCGGTATCGAGCTCAACCGTAAAGTGTTGGCCGATCTAGCGATGAACGAGCCTGCTGCTTTCAAAGCTATCGTGAATGCGGTAAAGAAATAGGCAATATTTCTTTGAGATGAATACTTCGGTATTCAGCACAAAAAAAGACCTGTACGCTTGGCGTACAGGTCTTTTTTTGTGCTTTGAACTTGAGTGTTTAGCTCAAAATCATATCCTCATAGCGGATAAATTGCTCAAAGCCTTTTTTGGCAAAATAGGCTTTGGTTTCGGCCTCGCTGCGTTGGCTGCTGACGAGAACGAAATCGCCGCCCCAGGCGCCTAGGGGTTTTACGGTTCCCCAGAAATCATCAAAGAACTGGGCTTTGGGTCCTTCTTGGCCCAGAATGGGTTGCAAAAGGGCCTGATGTTCTTCGAGTAGGTCTTCAAAATCTTCCAAATCCTTGCAGTATTGGGCCACATTATGGGTAATCTGGCTAATTCTGGGAATGGGAGCTTCTCTTTCTTCTGCGGGCTTCACTTTGTAGTGGACCAAAGCTTCGCGGCTGCTCTGCTTTTTATTGAGGTGCAGAAAATAAAGTTGATGTTTAAAATTAGGGGCAAAGGGGGCGGGATAAGCCTGTGGTTGCCCATTAAACAAACGGTAAAGAATAGGCCCCTTAGCCTTGGCTGCGGCCAAATCATAGCCTGAGCCGCCAAAGCTTTCGGCTAGAAGTTGGTGGGCATCCACCTGTGCCCAATCGGCTAATAGACTGATTAAGGTAGAAGATGAACCCAAGCCCCAATCTCTGGGAAACTCTAGTTGGGTGGTTACTTCTAGTCCTTGACCATCCGCTAAGAAATTGGGATTTTTCTCTTGGGCAATTTGGAGCAAGATGAGCAGGCGCTCGGCTTCTTCGGCCTCGCCTTCAACCTTAATCAGTTCCAAATCGGGCAGGCTGACCCAAATCTCTAGCCAGCAATTGCCATTTTCTTCTAGGCTGCGCCAATGCAATTGGCCTTCCTTTTCGCCTTCTTCTACCGCTATACTTTGGCCCTTTTTGGTGGGCAATGCCAGAGCGGTAGCGCCCTCAGTCACAAAATATTCGGCTGTGAGCAAAAGCTTGCCATTGGCATGTTGTGAAAAAATCATAGAGTTTAATTTATTTAGTGTACTATTTTCCTTCCTTTAATTCGGCCTTGCTATAATAACTTTGGCCTCTGCTGTAATAATGTTCTTCCCAAGAACGGATGCGATGTGGGAATTTGGTCTCAAACTGAATCTTTAGCCCTCCTTTTTCTTGGGCATAGCTTAAACTATAGGTAGACAAATCGCCTTCTTCACTCAAGCTAGCCTCTGCTGTTTTAGGCACAAGCAAACTGTGATACAATTGCGCCAACAAGCTAGAAGGTAAAAACTCAAAACGGCCCAAAGGCAGTTTTTCAGGTGAAATGCGAATCAAGTTAAACAGCTCATCTTGCAAAAGAACCTTGGGTAAATCTCGTTGCTGATCGCCTTCTTTGCTTGCATAAGAAAACTGCTGCTGCCGATAGTTATAAGCCCGCAGATTGATTTGATCGAATCGATGGCCCTCCCAGTTTTGCAAACTATTACTCACTTTATAACAATAGGGATCCGCTACCAAATCAATAGGCCGAAAGACCGACTGCATCAAGCGATATTCCCCCTCCTTAAAGCTACGCAATTGATTCAATTCCAAAATGGAAATGGCCCCATCATCATCGGCATTTACTTCATGTTGTTTGGAGCGAGAAAAATGGGCCGAGCGAAAAATGAGCTGGGCCATGCCCTCATATTTTTGCCCATCTAGTTCTTGAACCAAATGATAGTGATTCACCTCCCGCTTGCCCGTCAGCCAATATGCCTTAAACTCTTTTGAAGGCTGCCAGTTGGGGCCCGCAAAAAAGGCAAAGCCTAGACAACTAGATAGTAAGAATAGTCCTAAAATGGAAAACTGTCTCATATTTTAAGCTTGAAAAAGGATGTGCTATCAAAAAAAGCAGAATATCTCTTATCTTCCCTTGAGGATGAAAATTACAAGGATGTTAAGACTCTCTAAATATAGCAAAAAATCAAACTTATGGCGAATTTCTCTTGGCTTCTTCTCTTGGGTTTCCTTACTTTCTCTCTATCCTGGGCCACTGCCCAAGAGCTGATTAGCGATCCCGTAAACTATGATGTCCTGGTCTTTGAACATTTTGAAAAAGGCAAAACCTACTTCATCCGAAAAGGAGGCCGCATTAAGTATAAACTTTACAACAACCCTAAGGTAACTTATAAAGGCGAACTCCAAAGCGTCAACAAAGAAAGTATGTTTGTCGATGGTCGAGAAATCCCCCTAAAAGATTGTAGCCTAATCGCTGGACGAGTACGCAGCCCTAAAGAGTTCCAAGGGGCTATTCTTTTAGGCATGGGCGCTGGCATTATTCCCCTCTCCGCAGCCCTTTTAGGGATCAACACTATTGCTGGTCCTATTGTTATTGTGGGCGGAGTAGCTGTATTGACGGTCGGACTCATCCGATCTATGTCGGCCCGTAAGTTTAAAATGAGTAAAGGCTGGGCCGTTTATGGCGGACAATTACAATTTGACAGAAGTTACCAAAAACAATAAGTAAGATGCTAAAATCCTGGACCTATAAGGAGCAAGGCCTAGATGCCAAAGTAGAACTCTTTCACGATCATATTCTTTGGACCACGCCCCTCGAACAGCAGTATCTTTCTTTTGAAAAAGCTCTCGAACGGCCCGAACCCATTGGCCCTCTTTGGATAGATGCCGAACTACTAGATTATCTGCAAGTTTTACTAGCTCGCGAAACCCTGCCCCCTGCTGCCGACCTGATTTTTGCCTTTTATAAAGGCCTCCAAAGCCATCGCCTAGCCGATCAAACTTATTTTTGGCCCAAAGAAGGCGATACCCAACTCCAATTGCAGTTTTCAAAGCAAGGATTAGTGCTTCTAGAAGAAGGCCCTTACCAAATTAAGGTTTTGGCCGCCCAAAGACTCTGGCATTTTTATCTACAAGGCATCAATATGCCAGGCCTGCCCCTCAACGAACGCCGAAAATGGCGGGGCCAAATCCAACATCAACTCCGCTGGCCCCAATTAGCGCCCCCTTTTGTCCTGCTCGATTATGATCGCCTTCCCCTAAAACGCTATGAGGCCCAAGACGAAAATGGCGAGCTCTACTTTCTCGCCCTAAATCAAGACCACGCCCTATTGGGCCAAGGCAAAGGCCAAGACTGCCGAGAAGAAAAACGTAGCTATGAACGCCTGATTCGAGAGGGCGCCAAAGGCCTCCCCCACTGCCTTGCCGCCTACTGGCCCATGCTGCTCAACTTACTAGAAACGATGCGCCTAGAGGGCCAATTCCCCAGCCGAGAAGAAGATAAACCCTATGAAGGTCCCGCTCCAGGACAAGCCCCTCCCGCCTAATTTTTCCTGAGATTTTTTTCTTTTTTGGGGCTGCCCCGCCCTGCGGGCGGGTCGGGCTGTTGCGCAGCTCGCTATTCGCTCGGCCCTGCGCCAGCAAGCTGGCTGGGTCTGGCGCTGCGCGCCACTGCTCCATCCCTCAGCCGATGCTGTGGGTTTTCAACCCACAGCGATAAGGTTATGGCTGCGCCATATTTATTATTGAGGGATAAACCCTCAAGAAAAAGGACCAAAATACCGCCCCCTGAACAAGTTCCTCAATCAAATCAATCAACATGAAATGGATCAACCGTATCCGCAAAGCCTTTGAGGCCCTGCTCGAAGAAGATATTGAGAATGATTATGTAGATGATGGCCGCCCTTTTCGGGTTTTGGCCCAAGAACGCTCCTTTTTGCCCAATTCGGCTAAAGGAGATTTTAGGTTGTACCGCCTGCATCAAAGCTTTTGCGCTTGCTGGTACGAGCTGCTGGTCGTCCGCTCCGATGATGGCAACCTCCGCTATGAGCTCCCCGGCTGGGGCCGAGCCGTAGCCGTTAGTCCCGATAAAAGCAAATTGCTAGCCGCCAGAAATAAACAACTCGGCATTTTTAATGCGGCCACTGGCCAGATGATTGGCGAAGAAAAAACCCTAGATGCCTTTATTGATTTTCTCCTCTGGCTACCCAATGAGCAAATTGCCGCCACCGATGGAGAGAAAATCTATTTGCTGGACCAAGAACTAGAGCTGCAAGCCATTATTCACGATCCTATCCGCAAAGGGGGATTTATTGCAGGTATGCAGCTGGGGCAAGCCCCAGCTGAAGTCATTATTCTCGACTTTAATCACCAACAACTTCGCAGCATTGACCTGCGCTCTGGGAGCATCCTCCAAGAAAGTGAGGCCCAATATGCCGAGCAACTATTTCGACAAGATGACCGGCTTTGGACCGCCGTAGTTAATGGCACACAACTCCAAGAAATTCGCTTTTATGGTCTAGAAAAACTAGATGAAAAATATGCGCTCCCTTTTAGAGGCAAAAAGGGCATCCGCTTCGCCAATCAACCGCCTACGGATATTAGCTATCATCATTGGACCTCTTTGCCGGCCCTCTCTCCAGAAGAACAATTTCTTTTGGTCAATGATAATGCAGGCCTGCTCTGGCTACTCGATGCCCATACAGGCGACCACCGCAGAACCTTTTCGCCCAAAATTCTGCCCTATGTATATGCCGCCCTTTGGCTCAATGAAGAAGAATTTGTGGTCCTTTTAGAGGATGGATTTATTGCTAAGATGAATATCCGATCTAAATCCCTTATGTTTAAACATCAAGATTTCGATCCTCAGCGGCAACGCTTTTTCTAAAGCCATTAGAGGAGCGAAGCGACTGGCCTAGCGATGTGCAGCAGTGGCGCGCAGCGCCAGACCCAGCCAGCTTGCTGGCGCAGGGCCGAGCGAATAGCGAGCTGCGCAACGTAGCGCCTGCCGTAGGCAGGAGGCCCCAAAACAGACAGACAAAAAAGCCTCACCCAACAATTAGAAGTTTATGCAAAAAAAAGCAACAGAAGCGCAGTTCTTCTTTTCTCAACTGCTCAAGCTACAGCAAGTAGATCAACCTTTGGGGGCCAAATATCAGGCATTGGATGCCATTTTGGTCCAGCTATTTTTACAATTGACCGAAAAAGAGCGGCTACATTTTAGTGATCGCTCGGCCCGAATTGCCTTTTTATCGCATAAGGAGGATTTGAGTCGTTCTGTACAATGGCGGATTTATCAGATTATCAAGCGGGCGCGATGGATTCGCAGAAAGGAGCTGGATCCTACGGCTGGGCAATATGCCTCGGCCCTAAAAACTGTGGCCTTTGCCATTGCGGCCCTTTGTCATGTTCCTTTGCCCGAAGAATTGCGGGCCTATTTGCCCACAGATGAAGAGGAGGACCAAGAAGATCGCAATCCGTTTCCCTTAAAAGAAGGGATTATTGAGCAGCTCAAAGTGGTGGTTTTGCAAATTGATGCCGCTCAAGAGCTCATCATTTGCCAGCCTTATGGAGAAGAATATACCGATCAGCTGCGGTTGCGTTATAATGTGCCTGAGATTAACGCCCAGTTTAATAAGACGATCGAGTTGATGCAAGATCATTTTCCTTCTGGGGCCATTTTACAATTGGTCAATGTCTTGGTAGAAGAATCGGGGATTTTGTTGCCCAAGCGCATCATTTTAGAGCCCGACTACTTGGTCGATGTGACCAGCATAGCCGAATGTTTTCAGCCGCAGGGCGCTTCGCCCTATTTGTTTTTGCTCAAAAAGTTTGCAAGCTATGAAAATAGCCTGCCCCTGATGTTGGGAAATATTGCCAACCGCTTTTTGGACCTCTTGAGCAAGAACCCCAAATTAGATTTTCAGGAAGAGTTTAAGAAGCTTTTTAGCCTCAATCCCTTGGGCTTTGCCGACTTTAAGGATACGGATATTCGCAAGACCTATCATGAGGCCAAAAATCACTTCATCAATCTCCAACATATTATCCTCAATGAGTTTCCCAAGCTGGGCATTGATCGAGATCGCATTTTGTTGGAGCCCTCTTTTTACTCGGCCCTCTATGGGATTCAGGGTCGTTTGGACCTTTGGCAGCCGCCAGCAGAAGGCGATGATAAGGCCTTAATTGTGGAGTTGAAGAGTGGCAAAACCTTTATGCCCAATAAATACAATCTTAACCATAACCACTATGTGCAGACCTTGCTCTATGGCTTGCTGACCCAATCGGTTTATCCCAACTATAAGAGTTTGGCCCATATTCTTTACTCCAAATTGCAAGAGAAACCGCTGCGCCTAGCCCCTAGCACGCAGTTTAAGGAAGATGAGGCCTTGGCCATTCGCAACCAGATGGTCATTATGGAGCGACAGCTGGCCCAATTGGACCAAAAATCACTGGAAGAATATGGCCTTTTGCATCAATTGGGGCCTGCAATTTTGCCCAAAGCGAGCGGCTATACCGCCAGAGGATTGGAGGAGTTTGAAAACTGCTTTTCTAATTTAAGCGAGCTGGAACGTCGCTATTTTATGGCCTTTTGCAGCTTTATTGCCAAGGAACAAATTTTAGCCAAAACGGGAGTTGAAGGAAATGATCGCGCCAATGGGCAAGCGGGACTTTGGCTCAGCCAAAGAGCCGATAAAGACGAACATTTTGAGCTTTTGGCTGGCCTAAAGTTGATTGAAAATAATAGCGAAGAGGAACCGCCTATTCTCCGTTTTAAGCGAACGGAGGTTACCAATCCCCTCGCCAACTTTAGACAGGGAGATATTGCGATTTTGTATCCCGAAATGGGCCAAGAAGACAATGTTTTGGAGCATCAGATTTTTAAAGGCTCTATTTCGGAAATCAATGCCGAAGAACTTTCCTTCAAGCTCTATTCGCCCCAATGTAGCGGAGCTGTTTTTGAGGGCCCACAAACTTGGAGTTTAGAGCATGATATGCTTGATAAAGGCTTTACAGTCCAATATCAATCGCTCTTCAATTTCATGAATTTCCATAGCGCAAAGCGCCAGCTTTTATTGGGCCAAAGGGCCCCACAAGAAAGCAGTGCCCCCAAGAGTCGCGACTTTATGGAGCCCCATTTGGGCCAAGACCAAAAGCGCATTCTCAACAAGGCCTTGGATGCCCAAGACTACTTTTTGTTGGTGGGCCCTCCAGGCACGGGCAAAACCAAATTCATGTTGGCCCAAATGGTCGAATATCTGCACCGCAACAGCCAAGAAAACATCTTACTTTTGGCCTATACCAACCGAGCAGTCGATGAAATTTGCGAGGCGATTGAAGAAGTGGGCATAGACGACTATCTGCGGATGGGCAGCCGCTATTCTTGCGATCCTCGCTTTGAGCAGCGCATGTTTTCGGTCCAAACAGAGCAGGTAGATAGCCGCAAAGATCTTAGAGCGACCATAGAAAAGCATCGGGTTTTTGTGTCTACGGTTTCTACCATGCTCAACCGCCCGCTTTTGCTCAAGCTCAAGCAGTTTAATACAGCCATTATTGATGAAGCTTCACAAATTTTGGAGCCGATGCTGGTTGGACTACTCCCCCATTTTCAGCGCTTTGTTTTGATTGGCGATCATAAGCAATTGCCCGCCGTAGTGTTGCAAGATAAGGAGCAATCAGCGGTTAGTGATGAGCTTTTGCAAAGCATTGGCTTGCGCAATCGCCGCAATTCGCTCTTTGAGCGCTTGTTTGAACAGGCCCAAAAAGAGGCTTGGACTTGCTGCTACGATCAGTTGCAGCATCAGGGGCGGATGCATGCCGATATTTCCCGCTTTCCTAGCCAATTTTTCTATGATAATAAGTTGCTAGAGCTGCCCGAAGATAATCCCGTGGGAGCTTGGCAGCAAGCGCCCCTCCCCTTTGCCGCCAAGGCCGATGCCCCTCGCTTAGAGCAGGCTTTGGCCCAGCATCGTCTGCTGTTTATTCCCAGCCAATCGGATTATCTGGGCAATAGCAAGACCAATGAAGAGGAGGCGATTCGGATTGGGGAATTAGTCGATGCCTTTCGGAATTTATACGAGCAGCAGGGCGGCGGTTTTGCCGTAGAGGATTTGGGGATTATCACGCCTTTTCGGGCGCAGATTGCCCAGATTCGCCATGTTTTGGCCCAATATAATATGGGCTATGAGCAATGTACCATTGATACCGTAGAGCGCTATCAGGGGGGCGCCCGCAAAATTATTCTTTTGTCGCTGGCCGTTAATATGGGCCATCAATTGCCCGCCATCGTCTCCCTTTCTGATGATGAGCAGGTGGACCGCAAACTCAATGTGGCCCTTACCCGCGCAAGGCAGCAGCTGGTGGTTTTGGGCAATCCCAAACTATTGGCCAATGACCCCCGCTATGCGGCCCTAATAGCCTGGATCAAAGAACGAGACGGCTATTTTATCCCTTAGTTTTGATCCCTTTATTTTATCCCTCTAGTAGTTAATTACTAGGGGGATATTTTTTTGGGGCCTCCTGCCTACGGCAGGCGCTACGTTCCGCAGCTCGCAGGTCTGCTCGGCCCTTCGCCGCCTGCGGCGGCTCGGTCTGGCCCTGCGGGCCACTGCTGCACATCGCTAGGCCGTTTGGCCTGCGGCCATGGGCTGCAGGTTTCAACCTACAGGCCAATATGATATAAATCCCCCCTAGGGCCAAGGCCCTAGGCTATTAAATCTATCATCCCCTCCTTCGAGGGGATTCGCCTTTCCTCCTGAACTTGAACAGTTAAGCGAACAAAATCTTTAACTACCAATTATTCGCTTACTCTTCAAACATAAACTTAGCACCTAAGGGCCAATACAGAAAATTACGTCTCGGTCTAATTGACCAATAGAGCCAAACAAAAAGCCCCCTCGAAGGAGGGGGCGACTATTACTATTAGGACAAGGGCTTAAATACAACCGCATCCAATACTTCGCTGCTAAGCGAGCCTAGCTGATTTGTAGTAGGGTCCGTCCAGAAAAAAAAGATAGGGCCTTAGACAGTCCTCCCTAGCTAAATGCATTTTGCAAGAAGGCCTTAAACAACTCTTTAGAGCCATATGCATTTTGCAGGAAACTCTAAATAAGGCCGAAGAAGGAGAACAAAAGCAACAACTAAAGATGAGCGGCCTAGCGATGCGGCGGGGTGGCGCAAAGCGCCAGACCCAGGCGGCAAAGCCGCCGCAGGGCCGAGCAGACCTGCGAGCCCCAAAGCGTAGCGCCTGCCGTAGGCAGGAGGCCCCAAAACTATAGTATAGTTTAAAACAAAAAAGGCCAGCTCCTGGGGAGCTGACCTTCAAAGTTAGTTAGGGAAGGGGGTTAAAACGCCCCCTTCGAGTTGGTCTAAGGCTTAACGATTTCAAAGTTCAGTTGGCTTTGGGTCGTTTCGATTTGAACATTGAGGTAATAGGTACCTGCGGGCAGGTCTCGGATGGCGTCCAGTGTAATGAGGTCGCCAGCGCGAACGGTTTGGCTGCTCGTAAAGACTTGGCGGCCGAGCACATCTAGGAGTTTGAAATTCACTTGGCTCGTAGTTTTGAGCTGGCTAAAGCGAACATTAACAAAATCGCTAGCGGGGTTCGGGAATACCGTAACATCGATACTTGCGGCTTCCTTATTATTTACTGCGCGAACTTCAGAGTACTCAAAGTCTCCGTTGAAGTCGACTTGGCGCAGGCGGTAATAAGTGAGATTTTCGTAGCTATTATTATCGGTATAGCTATAGTAATTGGCGGTTGAGCTATTGCCCTGACCTTGGACAAAATCGATTTGGCTAAAGTCAGTTTCATAGTCAAACATGCGTTCTACTTCAAAGCCGCGGTTATCTCTTTCTGTTTCGGTGGCCCAAGAGAGGAGCACAGAAGAAGAAGATTGGCGTTCGGCATCGAAGAAGAGCCATTCGATGGGGAAATCGACATAAGTGTTAGCATCGCGCCAGTCGTTATCGTCGAGTCCGTCATTGTTGGGAGTTGGAGCGCCAGTACCTAGGGCGCTACCGTTCACATTATCATCAAAGAGATCGGCTAGTCCGTCGTTATCTGCATCAATCCAGAAAGGAGAGCTAGGATCGAGGAAGGGAGGAGCCATATTATTTGTATAGCTCGCACCATTGAGGTTATCTAACCAATCGGGCAGGCCATCGCCATCGCTATCGATATTGGGATAATGAGTGGGGTTACCGCCATTGGTTACATAAGCGGCAGCCATTTGGATAATTTCGTCAGCGGCATTGCCATCGCCGGCGGTAGCGCCACCGAATCCGTTATCAAAGCCTTCTGCCCAGTCGTATCCGCCATCATTATCAGAGTCGAGATCGAGATAATCTACGGGAGCTGTTCCATCATTGTTATCCTCATTGGGAGTAGCGCCGATGTTTGCGCCTGTATTTTGGTTAGCGGCATCTAGGCCTTCGTAGATATCGAGTACTCCGTTGCCGTTGGCATCGGCTCCAGAGGGAGCGGCGAAAGTGGGGCAAGTAGAGCAAACGGCTTCTAGGTAATCTGGAATACCGTCATTATCGGCATCAATATCATAAATATCGGGAACACCGTCGCCGTCGGTATCTAGGGTATTGATTGCACCAGCTTGGAGATCAGACCAGCCGTCGCCATTAGCGTCGGTGATGGGTCCATCTTCAATTTGGCCATCGAGGGTACCGTTAGCGGGAGAGTCGGTATTGGCGGCTCCGGTTACTGCGCCTGCTGCGGCTTCGACTACATCTGTAATTCCGTCATTATCGCTATCGAGATCGAGGAAGTTGGGCGTAGCGTCGGCATCTGCGTTGGCATCGGGATAGCTATTGGGTTGGCCATCATTGTCGTTATCGGTTCCGGTCAAGATAAGTACAGCAGCGATATTATCGGCAGTACCATCATTGTTGGGGTCACCGTCTACGGCATCGGCAAAACCATCGCCATCTGCATCGGTAAATGTATCTACGCGGCCATCGCCATCGGCATCGGTTCCATAGGCTTCCAAGATATCTTGTACCCCATCGTTATCGCTATCGAGGTCATAGATATTGAGGAGACCGTCGGCATCGAAATCGCCATTGGGGTAAGTATCGGGTTGGCCGTCGTTGTTATTATCGGCTCCAGTAAGGATAAGCACCTGAGCGCTATTCTCGGCGGTACCGTCATTTCCGACATCGCCATCGAGGACATCATGCAAGCCGTCATTATCGGTATCGATAAAGTCGTCGGCAAAGCCGTCTCCGTTAGTATCGGTTCCCCCAGCTTCCACGACATCGGCGATACCGTCGTTATCGCTATCGAGGTCATAGATATTGAGGAGACCGTCGCTATCTGCGTCTCCGTTAGGATAATTATCGGGAGTACCGTCATTATTGACATCATTGCCTGTAAGGATAAGTGCTTGAGCGCTATTTTCGGCGGTACCGTCGTTTCCGACATCACCATCGAGAACATCATGTAAGCCATCGTTATCGGTATCGCTGAAGTTATCGGCTAGGCCATCTCCGTTGGTATCGGTTCCGCCAGCTTCCACTACATCAGTAATACCATCATTATCCGCATCGAGATCGAGTTGGTTAGGGATACCATCGCCATCAACATCATTGCTAGGATAGCTATCAGCGAAGCCGTCATTATTAGTATCTGCGCCTGTAACTTGGAGAGCATTAGCTGTATTTTCAGCAGTGCCATCATTTCCGACATCGCCATCTACGGTATCATGCAAGCCATCGCCATCGGCATCCACAAAATTATCAGCAAAGCCATCGCCATCTGCATCGGTCCCACCAGCTTCTACCACATCAGGAATACCGTCATTATCGCTATCGAGGTCAAATTGGTTAGGAATGCCATCGCCATCATTATCGGCAAAGAAGTCATTATTACCATCTGCATCGGTATCCAACAAGAGAGAAGTAGAGTTAGCGATTAGACAGCTAGGTTGAGGACCACAGGGGCTAGTGCCTTCGGGGCCATCGGTATCATCGTTATCTACAGCATCTACAAGGCCATCGCCATCAGAGTCAGTCAAATCATCGAGAATGCCGTCTCCGTTGGTATCTACGCCACCAATTTCAACTAGGTCAGGAATACCGTCATTATCGTTATCCAAATCTAGGTGATTGGGGATGCCATCGCCATCGAGGTCAAGATTAGCGCAAGTCCCGTTAGCGTTAAGTCCGCCACAAGTGGGGAAATCAGCATCAGCATAATTGGGGATTCCATCAGCATCTAAGTCGGAATCAGGATCAGGAAGGCCATTAGTACAGCTCCAGCCGTTTACCCCTTCAAAAAAGGCGGCACAATAATCGGGATCTGCATAATCAGGTGTACCATCACCATCATGATCGCCATTATAAGCTTCCATAGCATCGGGAATACCATCATTATCTTGGTCTAGTCCTGCTTTAGGGTCTCTCCAATCTAGTTCGGCATTGCCTGCATCAGCATTAGGGTGGCTATTCGGGGTAAGGCTCGTATTTGTAGCATCTGTACTACTGGTATTATTATCAAAACCATCTAAAAGGCCATCGCCATCAGCATCAATAGCGCCAGCAATACCTGTATTGGCATTGGGGCTATCGCTACCATCTACAAGGCCATCACCATTTGTATCATGTCCTTCGATTAAGTCACCTTCTCCGTCATTATCGGTGTCAAAATCAAGATAGTCTGGATTATCAATAGCATCTGTATTTACAGGAGTAATTCCAGAGCCTGCACCACCAAAATTAGCATTATCATTATCATAGGCATCATCAATACCATCTCCATCAGCATCGTTAGAAGCTGGAGCGATATAGCCTGTAGTAGACTGCCCTTCTGTATTATCTACGATACCATCATTATCGGCATCAATATCGAGAAAGTTCGGGTTATTATCACCATCCTGATTTGCTGTAGTATAGCTATCGGGGTAGCCATCATTGTTGCTATCAGTAGTACCAATAGGAGTCGTTCCACTATTACCTCCATCCGTAGTATTTGACCAACCGTTGCCATCCGCATCATTGGTTGTTGCATCATCAATTTGACCGTCAGCATTAGCATCAGAAGCGGCAAGGCCAGCTTCAACAACATCTAAGATACCATCATTATCGGCATCAAGATCATAGATATTAAGAACACCGTCGCCATCGAAATCGCCTTCAGTATAGTTATCTGGGCGGCCATCGCCTCCAGCATCTGTACCTGTAGCAATTAGTGGATTCGTTCCAGCATCGCCAGCTACGCCATCATTATTGGCATCTGAGTCATATTGATTAGAGAAGCCATCAGCATCGGGGTCTGTAAAGTTATCTACTTGACCGTTGCCATCCACATCAGCACCACCAGCTTCTACTAAATCGGGGATACCATCATTATCGGCATCAAGGTCCCAAGCGTTAAGCAAGCCATCACCGTCAGTATCAGCGATAGGATAGTTATCCGGATTACCATCATTGTTACCATCAGGACCAGTAACTGCTAAGGCTCCAGCTGTATTTTCAGCGATACCATCATTTCCAACATCGCCGTCTACAGCATCATAAAAGCCATCAGCATCTGTATCGTTGAAGCCATCAATAAAGCCATCCCCATCAGCATCCACTCCACCGTATTCTACTACGTCGGCGACACCATCGTTATCTGAATCCAAATCATAAGCATTGAGATAATTATCCCCATCAGCATCAGCAGTAGGATAATTATCTGGACGACCATCATTGTTGCCATCAGGACCAGTAACCACTAAGGCTCTAGTGGTATTTTCAGCGACACCATCATTTCCAACATCACCATCTACTATATCATGGAAGCCATCATTATCGGTATCGTTGTAGCCATCAATTACACCATCACCATCGGCATCTACACCACCAGCTTCTAATACATCCGAAATGCCATCATTATCCGCATCTAAATCAAGGTAATTAAGTAACCCATCACTATCTGCATCGGCATTGGGATAACTATCAGGAGCGCCATCATTATTAGCATCTGTTCCTGTTAAGATAAGTGCATTTGCAGAATTATCTGCAACACCATCATTATTTGTATCCCCATCAATAGGATCATGGAAACCATCCCCATCAACATCAGCAAAAGCATCTACTTGGCCATCACCATCTGTATCGGTTCCTCCTGCTTCTACAATGTCAGGAATACCATCATTGTCCGCATCAAGGTCATAGATATTGAGAATACCATCTCCATCAAAGTCTCCTTCAGGATAACTATCGGGTTGGCCATCACTATTACCATCTGTTCCTGTAAGCTGAAGGGCTTGAGCCAAATTCTCAGCTGTACCATCATTACCTACATCTCCATCAACAATGTCATTATACCCATCGCCATCAGTGTCTGTAAACCCATCTAGCTTACCATTGCCATCTACATCCGTTCCTCCTACTTCTACAACATCTGGAATGCCATCATTATCTGAGTCCAAATCTATACTGTTGGGAATACCATCATTATCCGTATCTAGATTGGCGATAGCAGTTCCTGCTGTTCCTACAGCCGTATAGCTTACCGCTACATTAGATATACAAGAAGCAGCCACCCCACAAAAAGCAGGATCTACATTTGCAGATGTAGCCATAGTTATTGTGAGGATACCATCATCATTGGCCGTATTCCAAGAAGCAGTAGGTATACTAATTGGATTCATATCCATTGGCGGATTTGAGCAATCAGCATACCCAGTATTATTAGAGTTTTGACGGTTAAATGGGCCCAAAATAGTTCCATCTTCTAGTTGAAGTGAAAATGTAGAACCATCAAATCCATAAGATCCAAAAACAGACAAAGACAAAGAAGGGTCAGCGCCTACATCTAAAGTATTCACAGTAAAGGTCAACGTATGCGTTGGAGCAACAGTATTCAAACATTCATCAGAAGAAGTTGAGGTTGAAGGACCTCCAACCGCATCATCATAAATATCCACCAAACCATCGCCATCAGCATCAATATTAGAATCTACTTGACCATCGCCATCGGTATCTACTCCCCCTGCTTCTACTAGATCAGGAATGCCATCATTGTCCGCATCCAAATCTACATGATCGGGCGAACCGTCTCCATCTGAATCAAAGTTAGCACAAACGCCATTCACAATCCCTGAACAATAAGGAAAATCAGCATCCGAGTAGTTAGGAATACCATCACCATCCAAATCTCCAGTCGGATCAGGCAAACCATCAGCACAATCCCAACCATTTACCCCCGCAAAAGTAGCCGCACAGAAATCAGGATCAGCATAATCTGGCGTACCATCACCATCATGATCTCCTTTATAAATTTCTACATTATCCGGAATACCATCATTGTCATCATCAATATCACAAGCACTCAATAAGTTATCCTCATCAATCTCCGCCACATAGTTGGGGTTCTCAATAGGAACATACAAAGAAATAGATCCCCCAGGATCGCCATCTACAGTACCGTTACGAAATCCATCAGAGTGTGTTCCACCAGCACCACCATTAGCTGTAAAGGTTAAGTTGGCAGGAATTGCAGCCAAAGAATAGAGCAAAGCTCCTCCTCCACCACCTCCACCAGGGCCGTGATAAATATTGGTATTCAAGGTCTGTCCATCCCCTCCAGATACATCTACGGTAAGGTTCCCCTGATAAACTTGGGTCTTAAGAACAACGCTACCTCCAGCGCCTCCTCCTCCACCACCATCAGGTGCACCAACAGGGTTTACCGCCACAGGAGAAGTACCACGCACATCAATAATGCGCCCATTCCCCACAATCGTATCCGCAAAAATAATTACAATTCCACCACCATCTGCAGCAGTAGAAGGGTTGTTGGTCGATACCCAACCAGGTCCACCAGCTCCACCCAAAAATACTTTGTCCTGAGCCAAATAAGGAGTCAAACTTAGCCCCCCTACCCCACCGGCAGGAATACCATTAACATTACACCAGCGACTACCACCAATTCCTCCTTGGCCGTAGTTACTTCCTCCTCCTCCTCCAGAATCACCAGAGACACCAGATCCACCACCATTGGCCCGCTTTCCACGACCATAGTTCGTAGCCGTATTATCCACAACAATACCACTGCCCTTTTCCCATGAATCAGGCGCCGTATTGGGCAAAGTATATTGGTTGTTAGGATCAATAGAACAGTTGTCAGGCGTACCATTTACCGACATTTGAATGCCCTGATACCCCTTTCCTAAAAGATCAATATCCGCATTCAATACCAATTTATCCGTCACCAAAGCCAACACTCCACCAACACCATTGGCTTCACTCCAGTCTCCTGCCGTCAAAGTAGAATTAACCTCCACCACATTGTTTCCATAGTCTGGAATACGCACAACCTGCACCACTCCTGCTACATTATAATTCCGAATCAATGAGAATCGAGGCGTTATCACATTCCCTACAATATTCCCAATTTCAAAAAATTCATAATTCCCCGCCTCATTAATGTTCAAAACATCCCCAGAAGCAGCCGTGTTCGTTACATCTATATCCGCTCCCTTCATCTGAATAATCAAGGCCTTGTCCCCAGGTGCAAAAGCCGCGGGATCCTGCACCGTAATCGTATGCGCACAACTCGGATCACAGGGGTCACATACCGGTAAATTTAACGATGTTACTGCCGTATAGTCATTGATGATCCCCCCAATACTCACCTGAGCAATGGCGGAACTCCCATACAACAAACAGCAAACAAGGACAAAAAATGCCCTCCTTAAGTAGTTTGTAATTTTCACGCTCATCTAAATGCTGTTAAAATGTGTTTGATAAAAATGCTTATGTAATTTATTTTTTGGGGCTGCCCCTCCTTTCAGTCGGGTCGGGCTGTTTCGCAGCTCGCTCTTCGCTCGGCCCTGCGCCGCCTCTGGCGGCTGGGTCTGGCCCTTCGGGCCACTGCTGTCCATCCCTCAGCCAGTCGCTTCGCTCCTTAAAGAACAGCTAACCTTTTACTCTATCCAATTGTTGCCTAAAAAGGACTCAAAAGTATACTTCCTTATTGACTCTCTCACAAAACCCACTTAATATAAAAGTAGGGTTTTTTACGGTATTTCATCTCATTTTGTGACAAAAAAGCACATCAAAACCCAAATCAAATAGTATATTTTTAGCAGTTCGTAAATTTTTATATGGCTTTTATTTAAAAAAGCAAATCTATTTAAGCAAGAAATTCAATTCGCACAATAGATGCTTTCCTTTTCAAAGGGTCACATTTATTCGATTAATTTTTTACATATTTTCTTCTTTCCCAAATTTTTAGCGAAAAAAATCGCAGCCTGCTCTTTTACACAAATCCCTAATGTACAACTACTAGACAGCATTTTCCTTTAATCGCTCACTTTATTTCATTTAAGCTATTACGTTTTAATCCTATATCCGGATTGCATTACCCTCAAAAAAATCACTTAAGGCCATAAAAAAAAGAGCTATATCTCAAAGTTGAGATATAGCTCCTCTATTTTATATTCTTTAATTCCTACAAATCTATCGATTCAAAATAATGATTTCTACCTTCCGCTTTTGATGCTTGGCCATGTTACTCTCTATTACTCCCCGCCCATCTGTTGTAATTTGTGCAGTCGTAATTCCCAACTCTTTCATAAACTTGGTGACATATCCAGCCCGCTTCTGAGAAAGCGATAAATTAAACTCTTTATCCCCCACATCATCCGCAAAACCAGTCACTTGTATTTTCAAGTTCTCTGGATCTTCAAACTGATCCAATAATTTCTGAATTTGCTCTTTTTGTAACTCGCTTAAATCGTATTTCCCCGTCTCAAAATAAACCGATAAGTTCTTGCGTAAACGAGGCTTGGGCGGCTCCACAACAATAGGCTCTTCTTTGATCTCTTGACCATTGGGCGTTAGTTGCACATCTATCCGCTTGATGGCCTCTCCTGCCGCTCGCTCAAAATAATCCGCCCCAATGAAGTTGTCATATCCCTCCTTAGAAATGATATAGGAATAGGATGCCCCACTAGGCAAGCAAAGAAAAAACCGCCCCGCCTTATCCGTCTCAAAAACACCTATATTCTCCCCCTCATTCCGCAAACGAACTCTAGCCCCAGCCAAAGGCTCTCCCGTTGCTTCATCATAAAGGTACCCATCCAAAAATACATGGTCCACAGCAGGAGCCATAGCCGCTGGAATATGACAGTTATATAGATCCAATCCTCCTTTGCCCCCTGGGCGATTAGAAGAGAAATAAGCATACTCCCCATCAGGCGTGACCACAATGCCCGCCTCCCGAAATGGAGAATTAACGCCCTCTCCCATGTTTACAGGCCGCGACCATTCCCCATTTTCTAATAATAAGGTCCGAAATGCATCTGCTTCGCCCATTCCTGGATGCCCATCTGAAACAAAGTAGAGGGTTTGCCCATCTGGCGCAATAAAAGGCGCTTCTTCATCTCCTTCCGTGTTGATTTTTGGTCCCAAGTTCTCAGGCACTCCCCAACGCCCATCAGCCATTAGCTCCGAAACCCATATATCACTGCCCCCAAAACCACCTTCTCGAGTAGAGACAAAATACATTTTATAGCCATCACAACTAATCGAGGGCTGGGAATCCCAAGCCTCACTATTCAAGCCCGTCGCAGGCCCCACACTATCTATGATCTCATTTTCACTATCATACTCGGCCACATAAATATCACAGCCCCCCTGCACATTTTCCCAAGCACAGGCCGCAAAGAAAATCCGCCGCCCACAAACCGTAAACTTGGCCATGCCCTCATTATAAGGGGTATTGATGGCCGCCCCAATAGATTTAGGCGATTTCCATTCTCCTTTATCGTTTTTGCGCAACATCAAAATATCTTCATCCCCTGAGCGATTGGAGGTATACAATAACATATCTCCATTGGCCCGCAAAGTGGGCAAAAACTCATCAGATTTGGAGTTGGCCATGCCCGGCAAAAGCTCTGCCTTGCCCGTAGACTCGGTATATTCCATTCCTATAGAATACTCACAGCTCTTAATATTACGCTCTAAATAAGCATCATAGTTGCGCTCGGTCCCCTCTTCTTTAATCTGATAATCTTTGGGGTTCGCATATTTGTAGAGCTCAAAATACTCTAGTGCTTTGATATAGTTATAGCCTTTCATCTGTAGCTCGGCCGCCTCAAAATAAGCAGCTCTAGACAATTGAGGATGCCCCTTAAATAAACTCTCATAAGCCTGCCGAGCTGTCTCATAATCGCCTGTTTCCTTGGCCACTACACCCAACAAACGCTGGGCTGCCGCAAAATTGGGCCTTTGCTTTAAGGCCTGTTGCAAACTGGCCTCAGCCGCCTCATATTTGGCATTATTAAAATAGTATTCGGCATCTGCCATATGCTCTTTGGCCGATTTGCTCAGGGGCTGGGCCCTTAAGCTCAAAAAGCTACAGATGATAAAAAAAAAGAGAAGTGTTGCTTTCATTATGAATATTGTTTGTCCTAGTTTGTTTTTCGGTCCAAGCGGGCCAAAGGCCCGCCGGCCTAGCGATGTGCAGCAGTGCGGCGCAGCCGCAGACCAAGGCCGTCAGGCCGCAGGGCCGAGCAGACTTGCGAGCTGCGAAACGTAGCGCCGACGAGCGTAGCGAGGCGGAGGCCCCAAAACGGCAGCGAGCTGCGACAACCAGCCTCAAAGAGGCGCCAGTTCGACGAAGTAAACGACAACAAGGTCTTTAGACCGCAGTTCGACGACCGAAGGGAGTAACCGCCGCAAGGCGAAGCCGCGCGACAACAAGGCTGCAAGCCGCAGTTCGACGACCGGAGGGAGTAACGCCCCAAATCTCCCACAGCATCTTATAATAAACGCTTCTGCTACAAAAAAAAGGGCCAAAAGGCCCTAAATTTCTCTTAAAATCAGCCTCTTGGCTTCCAAAGTACTTCTTCGGCCTGATGGCAATGGGCCGCAAAACGGCCAAATATAAAGAGGTAATCCGACAAGCGATTGAGGTATTGCAACACCACCTCAGGCAGGGCCTGCTCGTCATTTAGCGCCACGGCCAAACGCTCGGCACGGCGACAAACGGTGCGAGCAATATTGGCCCTAGACACCTGCGGATGCCCGCCTGGCAAAACAAAGTTTTTAAGGGGCGCCAAATGCTCATCCATGGCATCCATCCAGTTTTCGAGCTGCAACACATCCTCAGGCAAAACATCGGGCTGCTTGACCTTATGCGCCTTTTCGGGAGCCGTGGCCATGATGGTCCCTAGGCTAAACAAGCGCTCCTGAATCTGCAAAAGCTGCTGCCGCTGCTCTTCTTGCTCGCAAAAATCTCTTAATAGGCCTAAGTTCGCATTCAGCTCATCTAAACTGCCATAGGCCTCAATTCTCAAATGATATTTGGGCAGACGGCCCCCGCCCCAAAGTGCGGTGCTGCCCTTATCGCCCGTCTTGGTATAAATCTTAAACGACATAATTGGCTATACTTCTCCTTTTCGCTCTCGATAGCGCTTGTAGGCCTTTATACCCATCATTAGGCTTATTCCAAAGGCAATCAAACTCAAAAAGGCAATCAAAAAATCAATTCTACTTTTATAAACGGCCAATAAAACAATGGCCAAGAGTAAGAGGGTGGCAATTTCATTATACATCCGAAATTTGGCCGAACTCATCACAAATTCATTGCGCGCCAAACGCTGCATAATCGACTTGCCATAAAAATGATAGCTCACCAACAAAATGATGAAACCCAACTTCCAATGCATCCAAATATTGGCCACAAACCAATCCCAACCATAATAAAAGAGCATCATACTGCCCCCCAAAAAGGTAATAAACATGGCCGGCGTCATAATAATATGATACAAGCGGCGCTGCATCAAAGCATATTGCTCCGTCAAAACTCCCCGCTCCGCCTCCGGCCGCTCCAAAGCCTCGGTATGATAAATAAAGAGCCGCGGCAAATAAAATAGCCCCGCAAACCAACTAATCAGCCCAATAAAGTGAATAACTTTGCCCAAGTTATAGAGCCATGGCGTATCAAACATAGTTCTTAATTATTTTTTTCTAGGGCGAAGATAAACATTCTTCGAACTCAAAACTGCGATTTTCTATGTCTATTCATCATCATCCCATTTCTCTCCAAGCCAAAAGCCGAGGCTTCCACCTGATTACTCAAGAAGTTTTGCAACAACTGCCCAAACTTCCCCAAAATGGCCTTTTTCAACTCTTTATTCAACATACTTCGGCCGGACTCACCATCAACGAGAATGCAGATCCCGATGTCCGTATGGATTTTGAAACCATTTTTAATCGCCTAGTCCCCGAAAACCAAAAGGGCCTCTTACACACCCTAGAAGGTCCCGACGATATGCCCGCCCACATTAAAACCGCTTTTACGGGCACAAGTTTAAGCATTCCCATTATTCACGGCCAACTCGCCCTCGGAACCTGGCAAGGCATCTACCTTTGTGAGTTCAGAAACCATGGCGGTCGCCGCCAATTAGTCGCTACGATTATGGATTAGGATTTAGGAATCTCTTTATCATCCCTGTAGGTTAAAACCTACAGCAACAATGGCATTACTGCGCAATGAACTATAAATAAGGGTTTAAACCCTCACAAAGTTAATCATTTGAATGCACAAGATGCTGAATAGTTGGTGATTTTGGGGCCTCCGCCTCGCTTCGCTCCTCGGCGCTACGTTCCGCAGCTCGCTGTTCGCTCGGCCCTGCGCTGCCAAAGGCAGCTTGGTCTGGCCCTTCGGGCCACTGCTGCACATCGCTAGGCCAGGCGGGCCTTCTAAATCCATAAACAGATTTGGCTCTTTCTATAGACTTTCGTAATTTTTTAGGCCCTTAGGGCTAACCATCATCCCCTTTGGGGTATTACTCATTGAGCCCACAAGCTTGCCCCAGAAACCTCTTTTTTATGGATATTTCAATTGCCGCCCTCCAAGCCGGAGACCAAAGGGCCTATAAAGCCCTCTACGAACAAGCTTATTGGTATTGTGCCAGCGCCCTACTCCAACAGGGCGCCCAAGAAACCGATGCCAAAGCTATCTTTAACCGTGCCCTAGAGATTTTTTGGACCAAAATGCAAACGCCCGATTTTGAGCTCAGCTGCCAACCCAAAACTTATCTCTATGCCGTTTGCCGAAACCTCTGGCTCAAACAGCTCCGCAAACAAAAGAAAAACCCCATCCTCCAAGATGAAGAACGCCTACTCCAAGAGCCCCTCCCCCATTTGGCCCAAGAAGATATCTATTTTTTAGAGGAAGAAGAGGCCGATCCACTGCTCATGACGGCCATGAAAGCCCTAAACAGCATGAAAAATACCGATTGCCAAAAAGTATTGGAGCTCTACTATTTTGAGAAGAAATCACATCGAGAAATTGAGCAAATCATGGGCTTTGCCGATAACTACTCAAAGGTCAAGAAAAATAGCTGTATCAAACAGCTCAAAAAACAATTGCTGCGCCTTTTGGGCCAGCCCAAAGCTTAAACCTATGGATTTTTATAGCCCCGAATGGCTGGATGCCTTCCAGCAAAACCAACTCTCTTCCGAAGAACGAGCCGCTACCCTAGCCTTGGCCCAAAAAGAACCCGAATATGCCGCCCAATTAAAAGCACATGGCATCGCTATCCAAGCTATTCAGGCTTTTGGCCGCCAAACTGCCGTAGAAAAAATGGCCCAAGAACTAGCCGAAGAGGGCCTATTTGAACGCCCTATCGAACAAGCGCTACAAGCTAAAGCCGCCCAAAAACAGATTGGCCAAATTGCCCAAGAACTAGAAACAGAAGGCTTTTTTGCCCCAGAAAAAAAGAAGGAGATAAAGGTTCGCCCCCTCCCCCGCTGGCGCCCAATTATGGGCATTGCCGCTAGCCTAATTTTATTACTTAGCCTAGGTTATTGGTGGCAAGAATCTCAAGCGCTCCCCCGCTGGTCTCAAGAATATACCTTGGCTAGCGCAACATCTACCCAAAAAGAATTACAACTGCTTTTGAGCGCTCAAGGCTTTGGCCAAAATGAAGCCGCCCTCAGAAACCTCCAACTCGGCCTCAATGCCTATGAGAAAAAAGATTGGGAGAAGGCTAAAACAGAATTACAAACCTACCAAAAGGCCAATTCTATCTTTGCCCAAGAAGAAACCCAGTTTTATCTAGGCCATATCGCCTTTGAACTCGGCCAAATTGATCAAGCCAAAACCTACTGGCAAGAACTCTCCCAATTGCCTAGCCTCCCCCCCAATATTTCGGAACAACTTAGCTGGTATCAAGCTTTGCTCGCCCTGCGCGAAAATCAAAAAGAGCTGGCCAAAAACTACCTAAAAAAGGTCCCTCCAGGCCCCTATCAAGAAAAAGCAAAACAACTTCTGCAATCACTAGAGTAAAGGAGACTGTTTAAAATTTTGTGTCTACCCTTCTCTGCGCCTAGGGACAAGCCCCTAGGCGATTATTGGCCAAATCCTAACAAGCTAAAGGCCCAAATTTTATTCTAATACACAAAATCCTGAACAGTCTCGAGTAAAGCAAGGCCTTGCTCCTTACTAGAATAATAGATCATCCCCTCCTCGGAGGGGATTTTTTTGTCCCCCTGCTGGACAGAGATCTAAGTGAGTTGGTCCAAAGACAAAAGGGGCTGCTCGATATCGAGCAGCCCCTTTGCAGCAGGTCCTAAGCGATCTTAGAACTTAGCAATGACACCAATTTTTCCATTGATGCCCAATTGCTGATAGAGGTACCAGCGTTGGTATTTGTTATTAAACAGGTTGTTTCCTTCTACAAAGAAAGCAAAGCGTTGTTTGTCTCCTTTTCCGAGCCAGTAAGTAGCATTTAGGTTAAGGTCAAACAAGCCGCCAAGGGTTTCGCTTTCGGTAGCTAAAGCAGGGAGATAAGGCACGCCAGCATTGACAAAGAGGTCGGCCCCAACTTCTAGATTGCCTTTTTTATATTTCAGGCCAAAGCTAGATTCCAAAACAGGCAGATGATAAGCGGCTTCAGCTGTTCCTCCGCTATAATTATTGAAAGCTAGAGCGCCCTTAAAGTAGAGTTCCTCCATAATTTGGAGTTCTACATCTGCGGCTACAGTCAAGCGGCTGAGTGTATCATAGGCCAGACCAAATTTCAGATAATTGCTTTCTAGGGTATTATAGAAAAGGGGTTGTTGGCTCAAATTGGCATAAGAGACATTAAAGTCGTAGCCTAAGCGTTTAATCTTCCCTTTGAGTCCCCCATAAAAGCGGCTTTCTTGCGTATGTTCCCAATGCAGGCGCTCTGTATCCAAGAAGGGATTATAAGTAGAGAGCTGCATGAGCGTATTTTCTCGGATGTTGCCCGACCAACCTGCATAGGGCACAAATTGCCCCCCTAAAATGACATAACTAAAATCGACATCGGGCAAGACAAAGTATTTTCCAGCATTACTTCCTAAGCGGGCCCCCAAGCGGCTTTTGAAATTCCCAAAATTGAGATCTGTTCCTGCATGCAATTGGGCCAGGCTACGGCTTTGGCTGCTATCCGTAGTTGTATAGCGGCTATACAATAGCTCTGCTTCGGCAAAAAAGCGATGTTGGGGGCTGCGGCTATCGCCCACCCATTTTTCAAAAACAAGGCGAGGGCGGATATTTAGCTCTCCTACCCCATGATAAGATCTGGTATTATAGAGGTCCAAATCGGCTCTGTAATTCATTTCTTGTTTATTGCTTTTGGCATTGAAGAGGTGAATATTGGCCCCTACCGTTAGGTAGCGTTGTTTAAGACTATCTTCGGCTAGGCCCGAGCTATCTTGAGCGAAGGGATAGAGGCTATCACCCAAGTTTTCGAGCAGTTGGTGGTAGCCGTAATAGCGATAATTATTGAGGTCCATATTTAGGGCACCACCAACAGCTAAACCATTAGACAGAAAATAATCGCCATTTAGGTTAATAGACGTTTTGCCAAAAACTTGGTCCTCCAAATTACCTTGGCTGCTATGGTGTTTGGCTGTAGCCCCAAAGCGTACTTTATCATTATTGCTATTGTGGTAAGATAGCTCTAGCAAAGGAGAGAGTGGGAAACCGATACCCGCCTTTGTATAAAAGTTGAGACTTTTGGGTGGCGTAGGCACAGGCATCGCCAAGGGGCGGATATTGGGTTCGGGATAATTGACCGAAACAATTCGTTCGGGGACCAGGTAGGTCAATTTTTGGCCTGCGCTGGTATCCAAATCGGGTAAAAGAGGCTGAGCCTCCTGCTTTTTACTTTCGGCTAATTGGGCCTTAAAGGGTTTGACTAGCTCGGTCCCTACATCATTGATTTGGGCCTTTAGGCTGGGGGCAAAAAGCCCAACTGCCAATGCTAAACAAAGTGATTTACTATATTTTATCATTTGATTTTTCTTTAGACGATCTATTTTAGAGTGGACAGGCGGCGAAGCCGCCAAAAGGAGCGCAGCGACGCGGCTGAGGGATGGACAGCAGTGGCCCGCAGGGCCAGACCAAGCTGCCTTTGGCAGCGCAGGGCCGAGCGAACAGCGAGCTGCGGAACAGCCCGACCCGCCCGAAGGGCGGGGCAGCCCCTAAAAAGAAAAATTTAATCAATCATTTCCAGTTCGCCACTGCCATCATTGCGGCGCAGGCGGCTATTAGAAGAAATAGCTTGTTTGACCTGAGCCAGTTTATCTTGGGCCTCCTTCACAATTTCGGGTTCGCCGTTGAAGTTGCCCAATAGGCTTTCTAGGGTACCTTTGGCCGCATCTAGTTTGCCTTGTTCGGCATAGATATCGGCAATGAGGATAAAGTTGCGCGCCAACCAGTTGAGGTGTTGGCCCAGCAGCTTATTATTTTGGAAAGCCAGTTCTAGTGCGCCATCCAAATCGCGTTGGATATAAGTAATTTTGGCAATTTGGTAATGGGCTTCAGAGGCGTTGATATCGTCATCAACCAGCTTGAGGCTCTCCTTATAAGACTGCATAGCTTTAGCATTTTCACCCGCTAATTGTTGTGCTTTAGCCAGGTAGAAATGGGCTTCGGCCTTGTTGGCGGCGCTAGCATTGGGTTCTTTGAGGAAATTTGTGGCGAGTCCCTTCAAGGCCTGATAATTTTGGCCATAATAGGCAGAGCGCATACCGAATAAGCGAGCTTCTGAGCGGTTTTCGGGGCTAGAAGCGAACTGTTCTAGGCCTTGGAAATAAGTGAGAGCCTTGGCATAATCCTCAGTAATATGGTAGCAAATTCGACCTGCCAACAGATTGGCTTCCTCGGCCATAGCGGGGGGGGCTTTGGGCTCCTTGGCTTCTGCTACATAAGAGAAATCGCTCAGGGCCTTGGGATATTCCTTGAGGTTATAGTAGGCAATACCTCGGTTGAGGTGGGCCGACATACTATTGAGTCCCTTGGGAAAGCGATCGAGATATTTGCTGTAATTATCGGCAGCAGCAGGCCAGTTTTCCTGATCGAAAGAAGAGGCAGCCGACTCATAAAGGAGAGAATCTGCGGCCATATCAGAGAAATTATAGCCTTGCAAAGTAGAGGCATAAGCCATAAAGCCGTCGGGATCGCCTTGATCGATATAGATTTTTCGGATAAAGTTGAGGGCGGCCTTTGCTTCCTCTGTTTGGACATTATTGCTCACCACCGTCTTGAAATAATCGAGGGCTTCGCGGTTCATATCGCGGCTATAAGAGAGCACTCCCAATTTATAGAGGGCTTTGGCGGTATACTCGCTATCGGGATATTTCACGATCAGTTGGTCAAAGCTTCCTTTGGCCTGATCGAATTCATTTTGGTTAATCTGTGTGCTTCCCATGGCATAAAGCGCATCATCGGCATAGATTGAACTAGGGTGTTGGCCCACCAAATCGGCTAGGGTGCGCAACTGCTTTTGGGGTTGGTTGGTCAAGCTATAAATCAAGCTCAGCTGATACATGGCATAATCCTCATTGGGGAAATTATTGGCCACAATGCGTTCGTAATAGCCAGCGGCGGCGGTATAATTATTCGTTCCCCCCAGATAGAGGTAGCAATCGCCAGCACGGCCGAGGGCATCGGGATAGACAAAATTAGAGACATGTCGATCATTAATTTTGCTCAGGCGGGGCTCAATATATTTGACCGCCTTCACAAATTCGCCCACGGCATTATCGTAGCTATTTTTGCGGAGGTAATTGTAGCCTAGGCCATAATGGGCCGTTCCTTTAGTGGAATTGGCGGGTAATTGAGGAGCAGCAGCCGCTACGGTAGTAAAGCGATTATACTCATCAATACTTTTATCAAATTGGTCTAATTGGAAAAGCGCTTCAGCTTTCCAGAAATGGGCCAGGGCCGTGGTTTCGGTATGCACAGCCGAGCCCAAAGACTCATTAAAGCGCTCTACGGCTTTGGTGAAATTGCTGGCTTTATAATGCTGCACACCACGGAAATAAGCCACTTTTTGGAAGGCCTCTTTGAGAGAAGGCTCGCTGCGGTCGATACTGCGCAAAATGCTCAGGGCTTTTTCATAATCGCGAGTATTGAGGAAGAGCTGGCTCATCAAGTTTTGCGATTCGTTGCTGTATTTGGTGTTGAGCAACTCCATAAAAGCCGAAATAGCGTCATTGTCTAGGCCCAATTCATAAGACAATTTGGCATAATTCATTTTAGCGTCAATCTGCAGCTCTTTGTCCTGCTTCATTTCTGCGGCCTGCTTAAAAGAGAGGCGAGCTTCCTCTTTTCGGCCTAGTTTGAGTTGACAATCGGCTAGATTGTAGCGAGCATTTTGCCCCAACTTATTATCTAATCGAGCAATTTGCTCAAAGTTAGCAGCGGCATCCTCATATTTTCCAGCTCGATATTGAGTATAAGCCAATTGATAGAAGATATCTTCTGTCATTTTGGGCGTTTTGCTGGCGTATTCTTCCATATAAGGAAGCGCTTTTTGATAATTCTTCTTTTCGTAATAGGCTTGGCCCACCGCCTGCACAATCGTCATGCGTTCCCGCACCGTATTGCTTTTGGTGTAGGGTTCGCCGTAGGCAATTGTTTTATCATAATCCTTTTTCATAAAGTGGATCTGCGTAATATAGGTAGGGACCACCTTTTCGTAGCGGCTCGATTTATTGGCAATTTCAAAGCTCGCCAAGGCCGCATCAAAGTCTTTCAGGAAGAAAGAGCAGAGACCATAATAGTAGTTGGCGGGAAAAGTATACTCGCTTTTGGTCCCTTTGATTTGGGCAAAAACGGGCTGGGCTTTCTTAAAGTCCTTAGACACAAAATAACAGTAAGCCAACTGGAATTTGGCCTCAATCAACTCCTCATTGCTTAGGTCATTAAGATCCTTAAAGTTGATGCTACTGAGGTATTTAATGGCCTTTTTATAATCTCTTTGGGCATAGTAATAACGCCCCACTTCCAATTTGGCCTGAGCTGCCACAGACATGGGCTCATATTTCTTAATCAGGACCAAAAGTTTGTTTTCGGCATCGGGCCGCTCCAAGCGCAGGGCCGCAAGAGCCGCATAAAGTTCTGCTTTTGGGCGATACAATTCAGGCAATTCCTGCTCTGCATAAAGCGCCTGATTAGGGGCCAACAATTGGCCCAATTCATCTTCGGCCTTGCCATAAAGGGCTTGTTCATAAAATTCGATGGCCGCATGATATGCCGCCTGAGGGTCTTTGTATACGGCTGTTTGCTGCGCTTGTATGCCCTGCAAACTCGCAAGACTCAGCAGTCCGCCATAGACCAGTTTTTTCAGCTTTGGTTGCATGAAGTTCTATTTAATTTTTAAGGAGTCTTTCCTAGAGAATCATTCTAATAAGTTCTTAGCTAAAGATACAGTTTTTTAACTGTTTTATGCTTTTGGGGCCTCCGCAGCAAAGCTGCGGCGCTACGCTTTGGGGCTCGCAAGTCTGCTCGGCCCTTCGCTTTTTCGCTACGCTCAAAAGCTCGGTCTGGCCTGCGGCCACCCCGCCGCATCGCTAGGCCAAGGCGGCTGCGCCGCCTCCTGCTCCAAGAAAGTAATTTGTAGAGACTAGGCCCAAAAATAATGCCTTGAGGGCATAAAAAAAACGGCCCGATGAATAATCATCGGACCGTTTAGCTAGTCGTTCTTTGTTAGTTTTTAAACTAACCCCCTAAAAAGTGTATGAAGAACAAGCAAAGAACATGATAAGAACAATATCTGAACAGACTAGCCGCAAAGCGAATCAGCTTGTGCTGTCACAAATATGTATAAAAGTTTTTTACTCCCCAAATAAACCACAACAAAAGTACAAAAAGTGACTACTCAAAATCAACTTACTTCTGGCTAAAGAATTTATTCTTTTTGGGTTTTGTTAAATGTGGAGCTCTTAGATAAAAGGGCTCAGAATACGCCAAATCAGCAAATAGGGCTTGTTCATATTCTTTTTGGGCCAATTGCTCAAAAAAGCGAGCAGAGGGTTCCGTCAAAGGCAACATATTAAAATTATTACCATTTTGTGACGTCAACTCTTGATAAGCTGCAGCGGCAGAGCCCAGCAAATATATTTGCTGTTCCTCCTTATACCCTTCTAAGTCTAAATCTTTAAGTGACACAAAGAAGGGCGATTTCACTGGCTCTAGGGCCAAGTTATAAATAGCTGCATAGGCATTTCCACGGCGGGCATCTTCTAGACAAACTAAAAGGCTATTGGCGGGCAGTTCTTGGTTCCATTTGGCTCCATAAGCCAAGGCGGCTAGGGTATCAAGGGCCAAAAGGGGGCATTGCCAGGCAAAGGCCAAGCCTTTGGCAGTAGAATAGGCAATGCGCAAGCCCGTATAAGAGCCTGGCCCTTTACTCACCCCAATAGCGGTTAATTGGCTCCCTTTAATTTGGGCGTGCTGCAGTATTTTTTGGACAAAAAGCGTGAGTTCTGCGGCGGGGTCGCCAGTATTTCCAGTACTTTCTTCTACTAGCCAGCAGTGGCCGTTCTTAATCAGCGCCACCGAAGTTTTTCGGCTGCTGCTTTCTAAAACGAGTATCAATTGGTCCATAACAAATAAATATTCTAGCGTAAAGGGCGTGAAATAAGGGCTGGGCGGGGAGCGCCAATGGCCTAGCGATGTGCAAGGGTGGCCGTCAGGCCAGACCGAGGCGCAAAGCGCCGAAGGGCCGAGCAGAACTGCGAGCCCTGCAACGTAGCGCCGCAAGGCGAAGCCGCAGCGGAGGCCCCAAAAATAACAGCAGTAATTAAAAAAACAAAATAGCCTCTCAATGCAAATTGAGAGGCTAAGGGCTTTATTATGAATCGGAATGAGGAGTTAGATCTTACTCTTCGTCCTGATTATCTTTCTCTTGGTTTTCGATTTGCTCACGCAATTGGGCAAAAACGTTGAGGTCACCCATAGTGCTACGCTCTACTTTATCTTGCTGTTTGCGGAGTTCATCTTGTGCTTCGCGGCTTTGGCGACGTTTGTCATCGCGTTCTTGGCGGTCAGCATCTTTCTTGCTATCGTTGTAGTAGCGAGAGTGAGACACGAGGATACGTTTATCATCGCGGTTAAACTCAATCACTTTGAAGAGCAAAGTCTCCTCTACTTCAGCAAGGCTACCATCTTCTTTCTTCACGTGACGGAGAGGAGCGAAAGCTTCTAGACCGTAAGGAAGTTGAACGATAGCGCCGCGGTCGTCACGACGGAGAACAGTGGCTTCATGCACAGAACCTACAGGGAAAACGTTCTCGAAAGTATCCCAAGGATTCTCTTCGAGTTGTTTGTGGCCCAAAGAAAGTTTGCGGTTCTCTACATCGATGTCAAGGATCATGATATCTAGGGTCTCACCTACTTTAGTAAACTCAGCAGGGTGGCCATAGCGTTTAGTCCAAGAAAGGTCAGAGATATGGATCATACCGCCGATACCTTCTTCGAGCTCCAAGAATACGCCATAAGGAGTAAGGTTTTTCACTTCACCTTTGTGTACACTATTTTTGGGGTAACGCTCTTCGATAGTTGCCCAAGGATCATCGCTAAGCTGTTTGAGGCTTAGAGACATTTTGCGCTCTTCGCGGTCGATAGTCACCACTTTAGCTTCGTGGATAGTTCCTTCTTTGAAGAAATCGCGAGAGTTGATAGGCTGGCTGCTCCAAGATACCTCAGAAACGTGGATAAGACCTTCAACACCAGGAGTGATTTCTAGGAAAGCACCGTAGTCCTCGATGTTTACGATACGGCCTTTAACTGTAGAGCCAGGCTGTACGTCTTCGGGCAATACATCCCATGGATGGGGTTGTAGTTGTTTAAGACCCAAAGAGATACGTTTCTTGTCATCATTGAAGTCAAGAACAACAACGTTGAGCTTCTGTCCATTTTCAAGAACATCGCTGGGGTGCTTGATACGGCCCCAAGAGATGTCCGTGATATAAAGAAGACCATCTACACCACCCAAATCGAGGAATGCACCAAAGTCGGTAAGGTTCTTTACAGTACCTTCTAGGACCTGACCGCGCTCCAATTTAGAGATGATTTCTTGACGTTGAGCTTCCAAGTCGCTTTCGATAAGCGCTTTGTGAGAAACAACAGCGTTTTTGATCGCTTCGTTGATTTTCACAACTTTGAACTCCATAGTTTTACCTACGTATGCATCATAGTCAACGATAGGCTTGATGTCGATTTGTGAACCGGGCAAGAATGTTTCTAGACCCTGAACGTCTACGATCATACCACCTTTCGTCTTGCTGATGATGTGTCCTTTAACGACAGTAGCTTCTTCGTAAGCGTTAACGATACTTTCCCAAGCGCGAAGCAATTTAGCTTTGCGGCGAGACAAAACAAGCTGTCCACGCTTATCCTCTTGAGTTTCTACGTATACCTCAACAACATCACCTACGGCGAGTTCGGGCATATCGCGGAATTCTGAAGTAGGCACCAATCCATCAGACTTGTAGTTCAAATCGATTACTACATCGCCATCTTGGATAGCTACTACGCGACCACCAACGATTTCGTACTCTTTTACAGAGCTCAAAGTTTCGTCGTACTCGGCAGTTAGTTTGGCCAATTCTTCAGCAGAGTAAGCTGATTCACCAGACTTGCTAGAGTTCCAATCAAAATCGTCGTGAGCAACTACTACTTGCTCTTGCTGGTTCTCCAGCTCCTGATTATTAGTTTCGTTTTCCATAATTATGGAAGTTTCCCTTCCGGGACGGTTTAAAAATGTGAATAAATTAATGTCGGCATCTCCTTTTTAGGAAAATGCTTGCAAAAGTAAGCTTTTTAAGCCTCTTTTACAAGCCATTATGATTTTATTTTCAGAGGAGGCTTAATCCTCCTCCCAAAAAGCTTCTAGCGCCAATTCGGCCTCTTCCCATTTTTCCATGGCATCTTCCGTAGCAGCTTGATTCTCTTGGTGTTTAATCAAAGCTTTTTCATAGTCAGGGGTTCCAAATTTGTCACTATCCCCCAATATTTTTTCCAATTTATTTTTCTCTTCTTCTAAGCGCTGAAGTTGCCGCTCTGCATTCTGAATATTTCTCTTGAGTTGTTTGAGGGCTTGCTTGACCGCAGGATCATTTTCATCCTTTTTGGGCTTGGCCTTTTTGCTGCTGCCGCTGCTGTTGGCCGTTTTGCCCAAAGAAACATCTCTAAGGCTGCCGTATTGGCGTTTTTCGAGAAAGTATTCCGAGTCGCCCAAATAGGTTTTAAGCTTCTTTTGGTCAAATTCAATGACTTTATCGGTCAAGCCATCCAAAAAGTCTCTATCGTGAGAAACCACCACCAAGGTCCCATCATAATGCAAAAGGGCCTCTTTCAAAATGGCCTTAGAAAGCATATCTAAGTGGTTGGTGGGTTCATCCAGTACCAACAAATTGATGGGATGCAAAAGCAAACAAGCCATGGCTAGACGCGCCCGTTCTCCTCCCGATAAAACCGATACTTTTTTGTCTACATCTTCTCCTCTAAACAGAAAAGAGCCCAAAATAGCCCGTAAGCGGGGACGCAACTCAAAGGGAGCATCCTGTTCTATGGTTTCTAAAACAGTCTTTTTGGGGTCTAGGGCTTCGGCCTGATTCTGTGCATAATAGCCCAAATGGACATTATGGCCCAATTCGCTTGTTCCGCCCGTGGGCAGTTGCTGGCCCACCATTATTTTTACCAAGGTCGATTTCCCCTCTCCATTTTTTCCCATAAAGGCGAGGCGCTCGCCTCGGATGATGGTCAAATCAACCTCATTCAAGATCAAATTATCGCCATAGCTTTTGCTTAGGCCTTTTACAATGGCCACTCTTTCGCCAGAACGAGGCGCTGGTGGAAACTGCAGGCGCATCCGACTGCTATCGCCATCTTCTAGCTCGATCCGCTGCATACGGTCCAATTCCTTCATGAGCGATTGGGCCATTTTGGCCTTATTGGCCTTGGCTCTAAATTTATCGACTAGGGCTTCTTTGCGGGCAATTTCTTTTTGCTGCTGCTGAAAAGCCGACTGCATTTGGGCCTGCCGCTCTTCTCGCAACTCTAAATACCGAGAGTAATTCGCTTTATAATCATGTACCTTGCCCAACTCAATCTCAATGGTGCGTTGCGTCACCTTATCCAAAAAGGCTTTATCGTGAGAAATCACAATCACGGCCCCTTCATAAGGCTGCAAAAACTGCTCGAGCCAAATGATAGATTCAATATCCAAGTGGTTGGTCGGCTCATCCAAAAGCAAGAGCTGTGGCCGCTGCAACAGAATTTTGGCCAACTCGATTCGCATTTGCCAGCCCCCACTAAAGGTCGTAGTTTGTCGATCAAAGTCATTGACCGAAAAGCCCAAACCCATCAAGATTTTCTCGGCTTCGGCTTGTAGACTTTGGCCGCCAATCAAGGCCAGACGATCGTTTAGTTCCGATAATTCATGAATGAGCTCCATATAACTATCACTGCTGTAGTCGGTCCGCTCTTCCATCTCTTGCTGAATCTCTTCTAGGCGTTTTTCCATGGCCTGCGCCTTGGCAAAGGCGGTCATCGCCTCTTCCAAAACAGTTTTGCCCTTAGGCAATAACATATCTTGGTGCAAAAAACCGATGGTTAGGTCTTTAGGGGCAGCGATATTGCCTTGCATAGGGGCATTATGTCCCGCAATAATCTTAAGCATAGTCGATTTGCCCGCTCCATTTCGGCCCGTCAGACCAATGCGGTCTTTTTCTCGCACTGTAAAGGAAACCTGGTCCAACAATCGGCGATCGCCATATTGTACATATATATTCTGAAGGTTCAGCATGATTATTTTCTTTTAGTCGCCGCAAAAATAGCCTTTTTCTTTGGAATAATCATTTTTTGGGGCCTCAGCTGCGGCTTCGCCTTGCTGCGCTACGCTTTGGGGCTCGCAGGTCTGCTCGGCCCTTCAGGCTACACTTCGTTTCGCCTTCGGTCTGGCCTAACGGCCACCCCGCCGCATCGCTAGGCCGCTCCACGGTCTTTTTGCTCTTGGCATTCTTCTTCGGCCCTCCATTCATTCCGTTCAATTCATGAGGGTTTTACCCCTCATTCATATATCATTGCGAAGCAATACCACTCTAGCTGTAGGTTTCAACCTACAGTAAAAAGGGCCGAAGGCCCGCGGCTGAGGGGCTGTAGCCGTGCCGCCGCAGGCGGCAGACCAAAGCGCTGCAAGCGCCGCAGGGCCGAGCGAGCAGCGAGCGGCGCAAGGGCACGGCCGCCGCAGGCGGCAGGCCCCAAAAAAAGAAAAGGACCAGCACCGAAGTACTGGACCTTTAAAGGGATTAGCAAAAGCTAATTAAACTATTTGGCCAAAACGAAAGGCAATTGTAGGCGGCCATCTTTACCTTCTAGTTGAAGGATATATTGGCCAGCGGGCAAATTGCTCAGGTTAAAGTCATATTGTTGTTGGATGCTTGCAGTTTGCGTCCAAACTACTTGGCCCAAAGTATTGAAGATGCGAATTTGTTGTGCACCCTCTAGAGCTTGCTCCAATTGGAGTTGGAACTGACCGTTGTTGGGGTTGGGGAAAAGCTTAATATTTTGCTCATTCCAAGTTGTAATGCTCGTGCTACAGTCAATGAAAGCAATGTTAATGCTAGCGCTGTTGCTACAAGCACCAGCTGTAGTATAAGTAACACTGTGGTTAGCATTGATTGGGCTATTATCAAAGTCAATTGTTCCGGTATTAGGATCAAGAACTAGGCCTGTGCTACTGCTGAAGGTTCCGCCTGAAACCATTGTAGTTGGCAAAGTGGTCACTTGAGTTCCTAGGCAGAAAGTTGTGGTATCATAGACAAAGCTAGCATCATCACGGCCATTGAGGGTAATGATAACGGTATCTACATCGGGACAGCTGCCTTGAGTAGTATAAGAAATCACATAAGCACCAGCTTGGCTATTGGCTAGGTCAATTGTACCTCCAAAGCTTTCTAGAACGATACCAGGAGTAGAAGTGAACAAACCGTTGTTGCTTGCATTGATTTGCGCAATGGGGTTCGTTCCATCGAGGCAATAGCTACTCATAGGATAGCTAATATCTGCCGTATCGGCTGCATCAATATTGATGACAAAAGTATCCAAATCTGCACAAGCGTTGGGTGTAGTATACACGATCGCATGAAGACCAGCACTAGAGTTATCTACATTGACGGCTCCTGTTGTGGGGTTCAGATCAAGTGCATTAGAGGGGCTGCTAAAGCTACCGCCTTGGGTAGCAAAAACAGTGGGGGTAACAGTACCTGCACCAAAGCAGTAATTAGCCATAGGATAGCTAATATCTGCCGTATCAGCATCAGCGATAGCAACAGCAACAGTGTCATAATCCATACAGCTCATGTTTGGACCAACACCATAAATAACGCTATAGGCTGCGATAGAAGAAGAACCAGCAGAAATCTCACCAGTTAGGCTGTCAATATCGAGGCCAGCAGTGCTCATATAAATACCGCCGAGATCACCATTGTTAGTCACGGCAACTTGTCCAGAGTTTTGGCAATAAGAAGCGAAAGGATAGCTAATATCAGCTACAGGCGTTACGCTATTTTGTGTGATAGCTAGAACATAAGCACCAGTATTTGATAGAAATCCCTCCACCATTACATAGAACGTATCTTGGTAAGTAACGGGCGTGCCCAAAATTTCTGATTGCGTTCCACAAGAAGCATCGTCATTGCTAGCAATTTCGACCAAGTTAGCATCATAAATACGGAGGTAAGTATCGAAGCTAGAGCCACAAAGTGAGGCGTCAATAGTGGTTACACAGGGGTCGGTAATAACCACTTGATACCATACATCAGCTGATGTATACCCCATAAAGTCCGTATAACAGCTAGCCGTACTGCTTGTATCATTAAAAGTAGCTGTAGTGACTACGATAGGATCGGTGGGAGTATCTCCGTTAACAGCACAAAGTGTAGTGAAGCTAGTCATCGTCCAAGCAGAGGTATCGCCAGGAGCACAAACTGCACGAACATAAACATCGTAGGTTGTATTATCCATCAGGCCTGTTTGGCTACTACTGTTTGTATTGATTACTGCAGTAGTTCCTGTAGGAGTATTTCCAGCCATCACTACTTCTAGTTGGAAGTTAGTTGCAGCTGCTGTCCAGTTCAAATCAGCTGAAGTAGCTGTAATATTGCTTGCGGTTAGGCCAGAAACAGGCACACAAGAAGGCAAGTCATCAAATGCAACATCATCAATTAGGATATCATTTTCAAAAGGACTACTAGCTGCATCTTCTACTACGGTAAAGCGAGCTTGCACAGGGCCCGTAATTGTAAATAGGCTCAAGTCTATCATGACCTCATGCCAGTTTGGAAAATCTTGGCGAATAGTGTCTACAGTCGTCCAGTTGGCCCCATCATAAATATCAATAATCAAAGTATTATTTACACCTGGATCATCTACATTATTAGAGTATACCCAAAAAATAAGGCCTGGGCGAGTCAAAGCGGTAACATCTACCTGAGGAGTCTCTAGGGTAGAAATCTGAGTAGCACCATTGGGAGAAGAACCATCAATCCAAGCATAGTTTCCACCATTACCAGTATGATCGCCGGCACTGCTAGCCCCATATCCAGCAGCGGTACTATACTTCCATGCCTCAGAACCACTTTCAGTCCAACAGTTAGGTGTAGCAGAACCATCAAAGGTCTCTAGGTAAGGCGCAGAGAAAATACCACAGGCTGTTGTGAAGCTTAAAGGAGCGGTGTAGGTCGCCGTATCTCCAACGCCACAGAATGGACGAATGTAAACATCATAATCTGTAGCAGCCATTAAGCCCGTCAAATTAAATGGAGAGGTTGTAGCCGAAACCATTGTTCCTGCCCCCTGCGTAAAACCAGTAGGTCCATACTCTACAATATAAGCGCCTGCAGTAACAGTATTATTGTCTGTCCAAGCCAAATCTACTGAAGAGGTAGTAATATTAGAGGCCGTCATATTCGCAGCAGTCAAACAAGTGGGCAAGTCGGCAAAACTAATATCATCTAACAAGATGTCATTATAAAAGGGAGAAGTAGGACAATCCTCTACCACTGTAAAACGAGCCTGAACATTGCCCGTAATCGTATAAGTAGAAAGATCCACCTGAAACTCCACCCAATCAATGCTATCTTGACGGAAAGTATCCACATTGTTCCAAGTGGCCCCATCAAAAAAGTCAATGATTAAGGTGTTATTATCTCCAGGGTTATTGGCATTATTACTAAACACCCAATAAGTCAATGTAGGCGTTGTCAAACCCGAAATATCCACCAAAGGAGTTTCCAATGTAGAAATTTGGCTGGCTCCAGTTGGAGAAGAACCATCAATCCAAGCATAGTTCCCGCCATTTCCAGTATGGTCAGGAGCATTTCCAGCAGCATATCCAGCAGCAGTACTATATTTCCATGATTCAGAACCACTTTCTGTCCAACATGTAGGCGTAGCTGTCCCATCAAAGCTCTCCGAATAGGGAGCTGTTTGGGTACACTGCGCTCTCAAGCCAGCAAAGCTCAAAAAGAGACAGGCCGCAATTAGCGTATAAATTCTCATAAAGTGTATGATTTAATATGAATGAAATAAGGCTTACACAAAACAGTCCGCTCAAGGCAAAACTAACTTTGAGCTAGTTACAAATTTAATCTTTTTTATACAAAAAATTAAGCCTCAGCACAAATAGACCTATAGCAAATTTTTACAGCATTTCTTGAATATTTTCGGCCATAAATTTGCAACCCTGTTGCATTTATTATTACATTTGCAACATCGTTACATTTAAAAGACAGAAGCAATGAAACTTTCTTATTCTTGGCCCCTTCTCCTTTTTGTCCTCCTTTTCGGATTTTCTTCTTGCGAAAAAGACGAGGATGACGATCATGACCATGATCATGCAGAAGTGAGTATCAACATTCTCTCTCCGACCAATGACAGCACAGTTACTGACCCCAGTCAAACCCATATTCACGTTCAAGTCACTTCTGATGAGGATTTGCATGATATCTACGTTTATCTCCAAGTAGAAGGCGATAGCAGTTATATCGCCCCTTTTGGTCCCATGACGGTGCACGAGCATGCCACAACGGTAGACATCGAAGAGGATATCGACCTCTCTAGCTATCCCGCTGGCACCGAATTTCACCTAGAGGTGGAAGCCTGCGAAGATCATGATTGCGAAGAGAAAGAAACCCAACATATTCACTTCTCTATTTAGGTTTTAGTCTAGCCTACTTTGTACTATGGCTGCATCTTCTGAAATAGGAGGATGCAGTTTTTTTTGGGGCCTGCCGCCTGCGGCGGCCGTGCCCTTGCGCCGCTCGCTGCTCGCTCGGCCCTGCGGCGCTTGCAGCGCCTTGGTCTGCCGCCTGCGGCGGCACGGCTACAGGCCACTAGGCCAGTCGCTTCGCTCCTTTGCGGCGGCTTTGCCGCCTGTACAAGCGCTATATTGGACCAAAAAGCGGCCCCTAAACTGAATTAGGGGCCGCTTTGCCGTATTACAAAGCTGCAGGCAAGCCCGCAGCTAGGGCCGCTAGGCCCTAAATGGCCTAGCGATGTGTAGGGGTGGCCCGCAGGGCCAGACCGAGCCAGCTTGCTGCCGAAGGGCCGAGCGAAGAGCGAGCCCCGGAACGTAGCGCCCTGAGCCCTTGAGGGCGAGGGGAGGCCCCAAAAACACCAAATCTAACTCCAATACCTTCAACTCAATCCGTCGATTATGCGCTCGGCCCTCTTCGGTTTCATTAGTTGCCGCAGGTTCATTTTCGCCATAGCCCTTCGCCTTCATTCGATCGGGCGAAACACCATGTTCTTGTAAATAATCGACCACAGCTTTTGCTCGATTATTTGACAAGAGTTGGTTGGCCGCCAAGCTTCCTCGGCTATCCGTATGTCCACCAATTTCTATTTTCATCTTGGGGTATTGAGCCAATATAGCCAATAAACGATCGAGCTCCTGCCGCCCCTCTTCTTTCAAGTTATACTTATTGGTATCGAAGAAAATATTGTTGAGGCGAATTTTAGCCCCCTTTTTCATGGGGTGCAAATACAAATCCACCAACACCTCTTTGTATTCCAATTCCTTGGGCAAATCAATAGACTTACTCTCAGAGAGGAAATTGGCCTTTTCTGCCAAGAAGCCATAATTGGTCCCCATAGGCAAAACTAAACTATATTCTCCTGTCTTAGGATTAGAGCGGGCAATCCCTGAAGGCCCTTCTTTGCCCAAGCTCTCATATTGGACCGATGCGGCCAAGGGCGTGCTATCTAAAGCATTAAAGACCCGACCACGGACCAAAAGAACGGCTTCTGGACGAGCCGCTTCTGGCAGTTTCACTTTCATAATATCTGTTTTGCCAATAGCGTCTTTACCTGAGGAGAAAAAGGCATATTCGCCAGAAGCAGGAAGTGAATAATAGGCATCAAAATCAGGCGTATTCAGCTTTGGGCCCAAATTTAAGGGCTCCGACCAATTGGTCCAACTATCATCCAATCTGCGGCTCACAAACATATCGGCATGTCCATAACCAGGACGGCCAGAAGTAGCAAAATAAAGAGTTTTGCCATCTGCAGCCAAATAAGGAGAAAGTTCTGAAGCCGCAGTATTAAGCATATCGCCAGTATGCATAGGGACGGTCCAACTACCATCCTCATTTCTGAAAGAAACATAGATATCTTTAGCCCCTTCCGTATCATCTCGCTCAATTGCTAGAACCAAAGTTTTCCCATCATTGGCCAAATTATACTCGCCATACTTATTATTGTTATAATAGTCTTCTATCACTAAAGCTTCTGGAAAAGACCAACGATCCTCCCCCTCTTTATGCGAAAGAGAAAGGCCCTTATCTGATCCCCCATCTTTTTTATACACATTGAGGACCAACAAAGTTTGCCCGTCAGGGGTCACCGAACAAATAGAGTTATTCCGTTCATTGTTGATTGGACCACCAATATTTTTGGCAGGCAAAAACTGCCCATCTTCGCCCAATTGCGCACACCAAACATCTTGGTTCTTCTTCTCTCCTAAATTACCAGGATGATCTTGGCGAGTATAATAAAGTAATTGGCCATCAGGAGAAATTAAAGGGGCCAATTCATGGGCCTCACTGTTAATCGCAGTTCCCAAGTTTATAGGGTCACCTACCTCATTGGCTCCAGCTACTGTTTTTATCTCTACTTGATAGTCGACTTCCTCCTCAGAAATACCAATGGCATCAATCTGATTATAACCATAAACCATACGTGTATTCAATTGAAGCTGAATAGCAGCAACCAAAAAGTCGGTGCTTTCTTCCAATATAAATTTACTTAGCTTCCCTGGCTTATCCTTATTTTCTTTGCTCAATTCTGGCGTTTGCTGAAAGACCAAACGCACTTCCCCCTTACTGCCATAAGCGACAATCTTTTCTATCGCTCCTGGATTAAAAGCCTCAGAAACCGTAATCTGCTTAACCTTCTGTGGAACAGAAAATCCCACCTTGATAAATTCTCCATCTCCATTAGACTTTGATTTAGGAGTCCAAGCACAAGGTGTACCTGAAGTTGTATTGGCAGGGATTACAGAAGGACTACCCAAAGCCCCTCGAGCTCCATATTGCCCTTTGTGTTTAGAAGAACTAAACTCTGAAGATTTCTCTAAAACGGAAGAAGCCCATTGTACAGACTGTGCAAAGAGCAACTGAGGAATAAAACAACTGAGGATAATTAAATAACGCATATAATTATATAATTTTTGTGGAGAATTGGCCCGAAGATAGGAACTCCCTATCTAGTTCTGCTCACTTTATACCCGATAAAGCTAAAAGTTAGTTCCCCCTACAAAAAAAGGCCCAGCCTATAAAAGACTGAGCCCACTATCAAACTTCAAAGACTGAAAGATTATTTGTTAAAAACATAGCTATAATCTCCACTAAAGTTCTCATAAAAACCATCCAACTTCACTTCTCCCTCTGCCGCTATAATAGCCTTAATGAACTCTTCTTCTGTGCTCACTTTTTGGCCATTCACCGCCTCAATAATAAAGTCGCGATCCATATTCGTATTTTCCATCAAACTGCCCGAACGAATTTTAGTGACAATCAAGCCCTTTTCTACATCCAAGCGGCGACGCTCTTTGCTATTCAACTGTCGAAGATCTACCCCCAACTCTTCCAAAATAGTCGCCTCATTTCTGAAACGCTCCGAACGAGGCTTGTCCTCTATCGTATTCCCATTAGACGCATTTTTAAGCTCAACCTTGGTCTCATAAGATTTCCCCTCTCGGAAATAAATGATGGCCACCTCTTGCCCAGGTCGGAATAGCCCCACCTGCTCCTGAAGCTCCGGAGAACTCTTCACTTTCACATTGTTCACATGCGTGATAATATCCCCAGACTTTAATCCCCCCTCTTCTGCTGCACTCCCCGAATTGACTCGGTCCAAATAAACCCCGTCCAAAGAGTTTAAGGCCATTTCCTTCGCCAACTCATTACTGACGTCCCGAATCGTCACGCCCAAAAAGCCTCTTTGTACCTCACCATATTCAATTAGGTCTTTGGCCACCTTACGCGCCAAATTCACAGGCACCGCAAAAGAATACCCCTCATAACGCCCCGAACGCGTGATAATAGCCGTGTTGATCCCCACCAAACGACCCTCCGCATCAATCAAAGCGCCTCCACTGTTACCCGGATTTACCGCAGCATCTGTCTGAATAAAAGACTCAATAGAATAAGTCCCCTCCAAAATATCAATGTTGCGCCCCTTGGCCGATACAATCCCCGCCGTCACCGTAGACGTCAAATTAAAAGGATTTCCAACAGCCAAGACCCACTCACCAACCTGCAGCTGATCCGAATTGGCAAAACCCAATACAGGCAACTCACGCCCATCCAATTCCTCTTCCTCCACCTTGATTACGGCCAAATCCGTAGACGGATCCGTCCCAATAACCTTCGCCTTGTATTTTCGACGATCATTGAGGGTCACCTCAACCTGCCGAGCCCCTTCCACTACGTGGTTGTTCGTCAACATATACCCATCCTTACTGATAATCACCCCAGAACCCGAAGCCCCAGAACCAAAATCAAATAATTCCTCATTTCCGCCATTAGACTGAATATGAACCACCGAAGGACGAGCCAAATTGGCCGCCGCCTTAAAATCCTTGGGCCGATCCGTTAACGGACTCCCATAAGGACTATCATTATAATAGGTCGCCTGATATTTAGGGACAAATTCCCGCACAATGACTTCTTGCCCGGCAGGACGCTCTTTTTCTAGACAGGTTTTATAAACCCCCAAGGTCAATCCCGAACTCAAAATCGAAACCGCCAATAGGATCATTCCATTTTTCATAGGCTATATATAGATTAGGTGCTGTTTTAGAAGATCTGATTTTAAACTTTAAAATCCTAACTGAAGTTCATACTTTTGCAGCTTTGAAGAGAAAAATTAGCAGAAGTTTAGTACAAAAGGTCTTTTCTGCTTTTTTTGGGCCTCCCCTCGCCCTCAAGGGCTCAGGGCGCTACGTTCCGGGGCTCGCTCTTCGCTCGGCCCTTCGCCAGCAAGCTGGCTCGGTCTGGCCCTGCGGGCCACCCCTACACATCGCTAGGCCATGATGGCCTTCGGCCATCCTTTAAAATCCGCAGAAGCCCAAACGCTAAATAACGCCCCTACTTCCACCCAATTAAAAAAGCCTATTGAGCTATGAGAGAAAAACCAAACCCCTATGAGGGCATGAGCCGCAAAGAACGGCGAGAAGCAGCCTTAGATCAAGTCTTTGGCAAAAATAGAAAAGAATATATGGGCAATATTTGGGGCTGGAAATTCACCTACTTCGGCCTCGCCTTCCTCTTACTCGTCTTTGCCTTTGCTGCCTATGGCGTCTGGACCGGCAAAATCGACCTCAAAAAACAACAGTTCGAAGCAACCCCCTCTCGCCATATCCAACAAAATAGCTTGCACCATCAAAAAGATACAGCAAACTAGCTAGCCGCCTCCTTTTTTTATCCTTCTTTAACATTGCTTTAAAATGTCTGCCATTCCTTTCTATAAATATCAAGCAGCGGGCAACGATTTTGTCATCTTTGATAACCGAGAGGCTAAGCTCTCCTTTTCTGCCCAAGAAATTGCCCGCATCTGCCACCGACAGTTTGGCATCGGAGCCGATGGCATTATGCTGCTCGAAACAGCCCCAAAACTAGACTTTAAAATGGTCTACTTTAATGCCGATGGCGCCCCCAGTAGCATGTGCGGCAATGGCGGAAGAGCCCTGGTCGCCTTTGCTAAGCATTTGGGCCTGTTTGAAAATAGCTGTAGCTTTATGGCCGTGGATGGCCTCCACCATGCCAAGGTCTTAGGCCCCAATTATATCGCCCTAGAAATGCAGGATTATAAAGATTTATATCTAGCCGACTCTCACTGCTTTTTAGATACAGGCTCTCCCCATCATATCGAATTTGTCGCCCAATCCGAAGCCATTGATGTGGTCCAAGAAGGCCGAAAAATTCGCTATGCCGCCCCCTATGGAGAAAAAGGCGCTAATGTCAATTTTGTAGAAGTCCTCAGCCCCACAGAACTACAAATTGCTACCTACGAAAGAGGGGTCGAAAACGAAACTTTGGCCTGCGGCACTGGCGTTACCGCCGCCGCTATCGCCCACTTTCTACAACATGGCCCAAAAACAAAAGGCCATCACCGCATTGAGGTCCGCGCCAAAGGCGGAGACCTAGCCGTGGAATTTGACTACCAAGAAGATATTAAAAATATTTGGCTGTTGGGCCCCGCCCAAGCCGTCTTTCAAGGCCAATACTTCGGCCTCCAAAAATAAAAGTGAATCATGGGAAAAGATACCAAAAAAGTTGTCCAAGAAAATAATATTCAACTAACCGTTGGCCTCAATGCCGATCGCACCCCCGTCAAAATTGAATGGGAAGCCTCCGATAGCCAAAACGGCCCCGAAGAATGCAAAGCCATGCTGATCTCACTCTTCGATAAAGCGCATAAAGATACCCTCAAAATTGATCTCTGGACCCTCGATATGCAGGTCAACGAAATGGACCGCTTTATGTACCAAACCCTACGCGGCCTAGCCGATACTTACTATCGCGCTACCAATAACCAACAACTCAGCAACGATTTTATGCGCTTTGTCCAATACTTTGGCGAAAAAACAGAAACCCTACCTAAAAAGTAGATCCGAAAGCAAAGCCAAAGGCCCAACTCCTTATTGGAGTTGGGCCTTTTTTATTCCTAACACTTCAAATAAAAGCTAAATTAGGAGGCTATGGCTGTTTGTATGGTAGCATCTATATCTTCTACATACTCTTCAAATACGGCACTTATTTGTATAACATCTGGAAATGTTAAATCCGAGGCCTGATCATTGTAATGCAGCACTTTATTCCTCTTTAAAACAATACTTTGGATCAAGTCTTTATGCTGAATATATGAAGAAACCTTATCCAAATCTATCCCCATATAAGAAAATGCTACCTTCGTCCTATCTGGGTTTCCCGAAATGAAATCATCAAAACCATTTTCATTTTCTTGTAGCAAGAATATCGCTTCTGCATTTTCCCTTTTTTCTAAATCCTTCGTTGCTTTATTTACAGCTGCTTTAGAAAACTTATTTTCTTTATCTCTTGATGCAATTACGATAACATTTTTAGGGAGATTTGCATTAGCCACCCTTTGCTGATACTCTTTATATATCTCTGATAAAACGTCTTTCAAATAGCTTTCCAAACAAACACAAAGTTGTACTAATGCCGACTTCGTCAGAAAGTTAGCATGTTCTATGACAAACTGCTCAGCTCCTGAGCCACTACTCTGGCCAAGTTGTACCTTATGGCTGTCATTTACAAAGGTCCTTAAATCATTTAAATTGTCTATATATCTTTTGTAGGATGTTGTTTTTAGGTTACTCATAGCCATCTATTTCTGAGAGTTTTGAAATCCATAGCTCACGACGTTTTAGGATAGAGCTTTTTTTCTGTGTTCCCCCTGATAGTTTTTGTTGGAACTTAGGCATTTGACAAAGCTGATTAAATTTTTCTTGAATTTCCTCCTTATGCGCTAAAGCCCAATCGCGTCTCCCTGTCAAAGACCACATGATTAGGTCATAATGTGCATTACTATGTCTAGGCTTCTCTTTGGTTACATCCATAAAAGGTTGTTTAAATACCTGTACACAAGTATCTAAAGTCTCGGTAAAGAGTTTCTTTAACTCTTTAATTTTGGTTGCTGAAAGATTCTGATTTTCAGCCATACACTGATCCAACCACTTAGCATGGTTACTATCATAAGTCTTTAAATCCTTTTGTAGGGCGAAGTACCGTAAAACTAGCTCTTCATCCCTTCGATCATCCTTATCCTTGGCTAACTGAAAAGCAGGAAGACCCTGATCGGCTAATTCTTTCAGTAGAGAGTCAAAACTTCCAGGGTAAATTGCATGTCGAATCTCTTGATCACTCAGCTTAACAGCTCCTTGGTTCAATCGAGCAAAAATCTCATTCACTAGCCCTTTGGGGTTGTTCTTTCTCAACACCACACAACGAATAGTTGTATTTTCTAAATCTGCCTGATAAGTGCCTAACTCTGAGAACTTCTTATTATTCAATTCTGGATATACAGTCAATCCTTCTAAAGCAAATTCGTCCGCAAAAAATCGTCGTATAGTAGTAATTCTTTGTACACCGTCAATCACTTCATGGCTTCCATCCTCTCGCTCTGCAAAATAACAAGCAGGTAAAGGAATACGCATTAAGCAAGATTCGATGAATTTAGAGCTCCGCCCTTCACCATCTTTATCCCATTTGTATTTTCGCTGAAAGTCGGGATCTAAAATTAGTTTTCCATCTCGGACCCTATCATTTAAAGTCTCAAAAGGATAATCAATAGGATAAAGGTTCAAGACCTTCATATTCTCTTCCGTGTTTGTATTACTGGCCATTAGTTGATGTTTTTATATTTAAACGTATAGCAATATACAAAAAAAAATCATTCCCGCCAATCTTCTACCCGCCAATGTTGGGCAGGCCGCAAAAGCGGCAGTTCTCTATATATTAAGGTATTGGCCCGCCAAGAAACATCTTGGCCCGCCCACTGCCCAAATAAAAAGAGTTGATCGCTAGTTTGACGATAATATAAACGAGCCTGAAGGCTATCGCCCTGCAAATCATAAAGGGCAAGTCCATCTTCGGGCAGATAGCGCAGCCGATAACTCTTTTGCCTCCTCCCCTGCTGCATGATCCAATAGCCCCGACGATGAATATAGAATTCTTGTCCATCTTCTAAGACATAAGCCCCATGCAAAGGCGGCCTAGTCTCCATATCATCATTCCAATGCCGCCGATGCCGATAAGGCCAAAGTATATTTAAGCCTATACATAAAAGAACTAGCGTTTTTATCCACCACTTTCGCCCCCCTAAAAAAGAAGGCCCCAAAGAAGCCCTTGCCGCCAAAGCCTGCCCAGTAGACCAAGCCCAAAGCCCCTTTAATCTGGGCCAAAGAAGATATAAGGCCATCCATAAAAGCCCAGCCGAATATAGCTTGACGTTGATGTCAAAACTTATATTGATAAGCAAGACCTGCCCCATCACCCCTGCCGCTAACAAAGCCCCTAATGCTCGACTAGGCCGGTAGAATAATGCTAAAGCCGCCAAGATTTCTACTATACCCGTCCAAAAACTATAGGTCCAAGAACTGCCCATGACCGACCAAAAAGCTAAATCCTTCTCGATATACCCCAATGGCTGATAAAGGGTGTTGGGCTCTGGCAAAAAGAATTGCTGTTTGAGCAGCTTGTCTAGACCATAACGCCCCAATTGCATCCCTAAGTAATAGACGATGCCCAATTGCAAATAAGACTGAAACTGCTGACTCCAGTTTTTTTTGTCCCATAACAATAGCAAGGCCGCCAAGACCGCCAACCAAATACTATGTAAATAAAAGCCCGTACTATCCGAAGCTAAACGATAATAGCCCCCTTCTATCCCCAAAAGCTCCCCACAGGCGCTATAAAAAGGAGCCAAGCCCTCTGCCCAAAAAGCAGAATATGCAGGACATAAGGGCTGCTCAATCGGAGCCGTTAGGGCAAAGAGAATTAAGTATATAGTTGTCCAACGATAAAGCATCTGCATTTTTTTTAGCTTTTCTATCTAATCCACGGAGTCAATCTGAGATGTCCGTAGACCTCCGTGGCCGCCACGGAGCCAATCTGAGATGTCCGTAGACCTCCGTGGCCACCACGGAGCTAATCCGAGATGTCCGTAGACCTCCGTGGCCGCCACGGAGCCAATCTGAGATGTCCGTAGACCTCCGTGGCCACCACGGAGCCAATCTGAGATGTCCGTAGACCTCCGTGGCCACCACGGAGCTAATCCGAGATGTCCGTAGACCTCCGTGGCCGCCACGGAGCTAATCCGAGATGTCCGTAGACCTCCGTGGCCACCACGGAGCCAATCCATCCGAATGGTCGCAGTCCGTGGCGGATTCTAAGCCCCTCTTTTGATTTTCCTATGGTCCCCCTAATCAAAAAATAAAAGGTGCTTAGGCCCTAAAATAAGCGATCCTTTATTTAGAAGGACAAAAAAAGGCTCCAAACTAAGGTTTGGAGCCTTTCTGGGCCATCAAATTCTTGAGCATAATAAGCTTGAGCGAGGAATTAGGCCAGCCAATAATAGCGAAAGCGGCAAGAAGGCCCGCAGCCCACAACAAGCCCTTTAGGCTGCAGTTCGACGGCCAGAGGGAGTAACCGATTTGCAGCAGGCGGCGCAGCCGCCTTGGCCGAAGGCCAAACGGCCCAGCGCTGCGGAGGGGTGGCCGTAAGGCCAGACCAAAGCCGCCGCAGGCGGCTGCAGGGCCGAACAGACCTGTGAGCCCCGCAGCATAGCGGCGGCCAGCTTTGCTGGCCGCGGGCCCCAAAAAATCGCCCTTATCCTCGGTCATTTTCTTCAAAAGTGCTCTAATTATTGATCAATTGGGCCAGCGGGCTATCTTTTTTGGCAATAAAATCAATAGCCTTGGCTAAATCTTGGGCAAATACCCGATCGCCCTCAATGGCGGGCACGACTTGACGGAAAGCTTGGCGGCAAGTTTCAATTTGGGGAGAGCTGGGCAAGCTTCTAAACTCTAGGCTTTGGAGCGCCGCCATCAATTCAATCGCCAAAAGGCGCTCTACATTATGGACCAAGCGATAAAGTTTGGTCCCTGCATTGGCCGCCATACTCACATGATCCTCTTGGCCATTACAAGAGACCAAGGAATCTACAGAAGCGGGCGTGCAGAGCTGTTTATTTTGGCTAGCGATAGAGGCCGCCGTATATTGGCCAATCATCAGGCCAGAGTGTAGGCCCGAATTGGGCGTAAGGAAAGCGGGCAGGCCTCTTTTTCCGCCAATGAGTTGATAAAGGCGGCGTTCAGAGATACTTCCGAGTTCGGATAAGGCCATTGCCATAAAATCGAGGACCAAGGCTAGCGGCTGAGCGTGGAAATTTCCGCCTGAAAGGATAGCATCTGTTTCTGGGAAAATATTGGGGTTATCCGTTACGCTATTGAGCTCGGTGCTCAGTACAGTTTTGGCATATTGCAGGGCATCTTTACTGGCCCCATGTACCTGAGGCACGCAGCGGAAAGAGTAAGGATCTTGGACCACCTCTTTTTCCTCCTTCATCAAAGGAGAATCGGTCAATAGGATTCTAATATTTTTGGCCGTTTGTAGTTGGCCATTATGGGGGCGGATAAGATGAAGGCGCTCATCAAAGGGGCTAAGCAGGCCCCCAAAGCCATCAATAGAAATAGCGGCAATGCTATCGGCCCAAAGGCTGAGCTTTTCCGCCTTCCAATAACTGTAGATGCCATAGGCCAAAGAAAACTGGGTTCCGTTGAGCAGCGCTAGGCCCTCCTTCATTTCGAGGGCAAGAGGCTGCCAGCCCAATTTTTCTAGGGCTTGAGCCGAGGACATTCGTTCGCCCTCAAAGTAGACCTCTCCCTCGCCTAAAATAGGGAGCGAAAGATGGGCTAGGGGGGCTAAATCGCCAGAGGCTCCTAGGCTTCCCAACTGATAGATAACGGGAATAAGGTTCGCATTATAGCTATCAATTAGGCGTTGGAGCAAGATAGGGCGAACGCCCGAAAAGCCTTGGGCCAGATTCTGAATTTTGAGGAGCAGCATGAGGCGGGCCAGCTCCTCTGGCACCAAATCGCCTGTACCAAAGGCATGAGAGCGGACCAGATTATGTTGTAGTTCGCTTAGGGCCTCCTTGCCAATTTTGACATCGCAAAGCGAGCCAAAGCCCGTATTGATGCCATAAAAAGAGTCTTCTGAATTTGCCACTTTTTCCTCTAGAAAATCGCGGCAAGCCTTTACCTTGGTCCAAAGCGACTCACTTAATTCAATTTTTGTATGTTTTGTCCAAATCTGATGCAGGGCATCTAATGTTAGTTCCTTATCGGTAAGCAAATGCATAAATTGTTAGCTGTTGTGGCCCATTTGGGCCTATATTAAATGATAATCCTGTCTGATTAGGCCGAATATAGAAGAAGAGATTTAGAAAAAAAATAAAGCGATATGAATAGCTCAAAAAATAAGGTCAAGTTCTTAGCTAGGGCCTACTTTTATCTACTCCCTTGGAGTCGTCCCAAGCGATTGTGGTTATTGGGGCTGTTGATGCTGCTTATCTTTTGCCGTTTTCAGTACCTAACGGCTAGCTGGCGGGCAGCCTTGGGGCCCTTGACCTCTGGAGAAGAGCTGCAGTTGCTCGATACTCATTTTGGCATTCGGGAAAAAGAGATAATTCCCTTGCTAGAGCATTTGGGGCCCGCCTATCGACAAGCGCACAGCTACTTATACATCAGCTTAGATTTGATTTATCCTCTCGTTTATGGGCTATTCTTTTCGGCCTTGCTTCTTTTCCTTTTACAGAACTCCTATCCCCGTTATTTAGGTAGCCTTTATCGCCTAAGTTTTTTCCCTTTTTTGATCGCAATCACCGACCTTTTAGAAAATATATCTTTTATCTTGTTGCTTTGGCGCTACCCCCAAATTGATCCCTACTTATGGTGTTTGGCCTCCACATTTAACCAGACAAAATGGATCGGGGTCAATTTACTGCTCATTTTGCTCCTACTGGGCTTTGTTGCTCGCTGGATGAATCGAGTAGAGGTAGCAGAGTTTCGGGCCATGCAAAAACGCTTTGGCTCGGATAAATAATCAGACTCATATCAATCATCAAGCTTTAAAATTAAATCAAGATGTCTAAGAACTTATTGTGGGATGCCGCATTGGCTCGTTTGAAAGAGGGTAATGATCGCTTTGTTAAAGAACAAACAGAAGGGAAAAAGCAGGCCTTAAATCGCCGTCAGGAATTAACTAAAGGACAGGCTCCTTGGGCCATTATTTTGAGTTGTGCTGACTCTAGAGTGGTTCCCGAACTCACCTTTGATACGGGCTTGGGCGAGCTTTTCGTAATTCGAGTAGCGGGCAATATTGCCAATAAAGCCACCTTGGCTAGTATTGAGTATGCCGTTGCTCACTTAGACGTCAACTTGATTGTAGTAATGGGTCATGAAAGCTGCGGGGCGGTCACGGCAGCCATGGCAGAGGGCGATGCGGAAAGTAACAACCTAAAACATTTGTTAGATTACATTCAGCCGGCCATTGCCGCTTGTCCCCAGGCTCAAAATGTAAATGAGGTCGTAAAGAAAAATGCCGAGCTTACGGCAGAGGCTTTGGCGGCCAATTCGGCCATCATTCAGAATGAAATCACGCATGGAGAGCTCAAGGTCTTTTCGGCCTATTACAATCTCTCTGATGGACATGTAGACTTTTTTGAGGAGGCTTAGGTCAAATTGAAACGGGCAAAAAAAACCGCCAGCTCGACAAAAGCTGGCGTTTTTTTGTAGGGGCCAAGAGCTTCCCGATGATGATATTTTTTTGGGGCCCGCGGCCAGCAAAGCTGGCCGCCGCTATGCTGCGGGGCTCACAGGTCTGTTCGGCCCTGCAGCCGCCTGCGGCGGCTTTGGTCTGGCCTACGGCCCCCCCTCCGCAGCGCTGGGCCGCTCCACTTTTTTTGTTGCTTCAAATCTTTAGGCTTCGGCCTTTTGGTCCTCCCTTTTTAGTTCACTTCATGAGGGGGTTAGCCCTCATTCATATATTATTCTGCAGCAATGCCATTCCTTGCTGTAGGTTTTAACCTACAAGCACAGATAGCAGGCGGCAAAGCCGCCGCAGGCTGAGGGGCTGTAGCAGGGCCGCCGAAGGCGGCAGACCTAGCGGGCATAGCCCGCGCAGGGCCGAGCAAACAGCGAGCTGCGCAATGGCCCGACCCGACCGCAGGAAGGGGCAGCCCCAAAACCTCCACCTAAGACAACTTACTATAATTGGCAGCGGCAGCGCCTTCTTCATGCTTAGCTTCTAGAATTTCAAAGACATTCTTGCGAATATTATGGGCGATATCGCCCGTAGGCAGGTCATTACAATCCTGGCCAAAGGGGTCTTGAATCTCTGCGGCCATCAGTTCGAGGCCAAGAAAGGCAAAGAGGATCAGCATCAGCACGGGCAATCCCCAAAAGCCAAAGCTGGGCAAAATCACAAAGGGTAAAATCAGGGCGTAGCAAACAATATAGAGCCGCAAGAAGATCTCGTAAGAAAAGGGAATAGGGGTTTTCTTAATGCGTTCACAGGCGCCCAAAACATCGAGCAGCGCTTGAGTGTGAGGTTTAAAATTAAGCTGATCGAGCTCTCGGATTTCGCCACGGCGATAAGCCTGCACCACTAGCTGCTGAATTTGGGCCGAAATATAGGCGGGTAAATGCTGTTGCTCTGCATAAAGCTGTCGATCTCTAGCGCTCAACTCAATAAGCTCCTCTAGGCGTACGCCCTCCCGCAAATGCTCCTTAAAGGCCAGGCAAAAATTGCTAATTAATAGCGCTAGACGGTGGCGGATCGCCTTATTCTCTTCGGGAAAGCAAACCTGTCCCACAATGGCTAGATTTCTACTGTGATTAACCAGCGCGCCCCATTGTTTGCGGCCCTCCCACCAGCGATCATAGGCTGTATTGGTCCGAAAGACCAAAAGGATACTCAGCACCACCCCCAAAAAGGAAAAAATGCTGCTCAGACCGTCTAATTTTAGGTATTTGGACCAATCGGCCCAGATGAAAAGGGCCGCCAGTCCTGCCACGGCCAAGCCATAAAACAAAACATAAGCAATCAGCCGTTGAATAACCAGAGTGCGATTAAAATGGCGAATGTCTCTTAGGAAAGAGCCCGAAGGTTTGTAGATAATCATGAGTTAGAGATTAATTGTTCAATCGGCATCGTTCTTCCGCCGCAAATAATGGCCAAAATATGTTTGGCCGCTCGGATTTCGGGCCAATCTTCCTCTAGGGCAGCACGGACCAAGCCGCAGGCGGGCTCCGTCAGATGCCCTGTTTCGGTCAAGAGTTGTTGGACGCCCCAAACTGCCCGTTCATCAGGCAAAACACGGCTATATACCTTGGGCGATTGAGCCGCTTCCCAGGCGGCTTGAGCAATCTTTTTGGCGCCTAAGCTGCTGGCAATCCCCTCAATCTTTGGCAGTTCAATTTGTTCGCCTGCGGCCAAGGACTGATGCAGGGAGGCTGTACCAGGCGTCTCCAAACACAACACCTTAGTGGGCCAATTATGGGCGGCTAGGCCCTGCATCACCCCTTTAAAAAGACCTCCGCCGCCTACCGAGAGTAAAATGAGATCGGGAGGCTGCGGCAATTGCTCCGCCAATTCATTAATCAAACTGCTATGGCCCTCCCAAAGGGCGGGATGATCAAAAGGGGGAACATAGGCCGCTTGGGACGCCTTGGCTAATTCTAGGGCCAGTTTTTGGGCCTCGGCCCAGCTTTCGCCAGAGCGATAAACCTTTGCCCCTAAATCGAGGAGCAATTGCTCGACAAAAAGAGAGCTAGTTAGGGGAAGAACAACCTCTGCTCGCAGTTGGAGTTCTTGGGCGGCATAAGCCACCGCCAGGCCCGCATTACCTCCAGAGGCAATCACCAAAGATAAAATGCCTTGGGCCTTAAGTTCCTCCGCATAATGGCCAATCCCTCTAATTTTAAAAGAGCCCGAAGCTTGCTGGCAATCTAGTTTATAATAAATATGCTGCCCTTTGCGCTGAGACAAGCCCCATTGCTTTCGGCAGGCCGTTTTTTGATGTAATGGCATGAATTGTTTTTTATTGGGCTTTAATTTAATGAACTCCATCAAATTCGAGAAAGATAAAAAAGCGGAGGAAATAACTCCATAGCCTATTTTTTCTCGTATTTTAAAAATCGCTTGCCCCAATCACCTTAAACTCTAGTCCCTTGTCTATAAAAATATTATCTACTCATAAAGCTTTGCCTCGCTACTCTAGGTCTACTCAAGACATCCTTCCTTATATTGATCTTTGGTTACAGGCTAAAGGCCAAGATGAACGCTTTCGCCGCAAGGTGGAGCGTATTTTTCGCTATGCGCAGGTCGACCGTCGCTACTCCATTATGGATATCGAAGAGGTCTTTCAGCAAACCTCCTTTGAGGAAAAGAATGCCCGTTATGCGGAAGAATATACCTTACTGACGCAGCAAGCCCTAGAAGGGGCCTTAAAAAAGGCCAATTTACAGCCTACTGATATTGATATTATCATCAGTGTAAGTTGTACGGGCATTATGATTCCCTCTATAGACGCCTACTTAATTAATGCGCTGAGAATGCGCCAAGATATTATGCGTTTGCCCGTAACAGAAATGGGCTGTGCAGGGGGTACCTCCGCATTGATTTATGCTTACAACCTGCTTCAGGCCAATCCAGGTAAACGAGCGGCCATTGTTGCCTTTGAATCACCTACGGCTACCTTTCAGCAAGATGATATGAGCATGGTAAATATGGTCAGTGCCGCCATCTTTGGCGATGGGGCTGTTTGTACCATCTTGGGCCCCTCCGAAGAGCTGAAACCCGCTATCATTGCGGGAGAGATGTATCATTTTTATGATGAAATTGATATGATGGGCTTCAAGCTGCGGAACACGGGCCTACAAATGATCTTGGACAAGGAAGTACCCAACAAAATTGAGCGACATTTTGAGGCCGTTTTGTTTCCCTTTATAGAAAAGCATGGGCTAAGCATCGAGCAAATCGAGCACTTAATCTTTCATCCCGGCGGCAAGAAGATCGTGCAGCTGGTCGAGAGTCTTTTTGCGGACCTAGACAAAAACATAGCAGAAACCAAAGAGGTTTTGCGCCTCTATGGCAATATGTCTTCGGCCACGGTGCTCTATGTTTTAGAGCGTTATTTAGAAAAGCCCATTGCCGCTGGCGAAAAGGGCCTGATGTTGAGTTTTGGTCCAGGGTTTTCTGCCCAACGCCTATTATTGAATTGGGAGTAGTCATTGCCCCGCTAAATCAGAAAGCCGATGTATAAGGAACAGCAACTTTGGGGGCTCATTTTGGGGGGCTCTTCGGGACTAGGTTGGGCGGCCGCCCAACAACTGGCCCAAAAAGGCATGTCGCTCTGCATTTATTATCGAGAACGGCGGGCCGATGCTCGGGTGGCCCAAGCTCGTTTTCAGGCTTTGGCCCTAGAAACGGGCGTGAGTATTTTGCACTATAATGTAGATGCCACGCAAAAAGAGCAAATTGCTCGATCTTTGGCAGAACTGGCCAATCGCCTGCCGCCAGAGGCTCGCTTTCGGCTGCTATTGCACAGCATTGCCAAGGGCAATCTCAAGGCCTTTTTGGGCCAGAATAATTTGACGAGTACTGATTTCCAGCTTACGGCCCAAAACATGGCTTATAGTATTGTCGATTGGGCGCAGGGATTAATTAATCTAGGCCGCTTTGCCGAAGATGCTCGAATTTTGGGGTTGAGCAGTGGGGGAAACCAAAGAGCTTGGTCCCATTATGCGGCCGTGTCAGCGGCTAAGACCGCTCTAGAGGCCATTATTCGCGCTATGGCTTTAGAGTATGCGCCCTTGGGCATTCGGGCGAATATTGTACAGGCGGGCATGATGAATACCCGTTCCTTTCAACTGATTCCCGGCAGCGATGATTTGGCCCAATTTGCCAAAAGTAGAAACCCTTTGGGCCGAATGACGGAGGCCGAAGATGTAGCCAAAGTCATTGAGCTACTCTGTCGAGCAGAATCAGCTTGGATTAATGGTGCCATTATTCCCGTAGATGGCGGAGAACGATTGATTTAACAACAGATGAAAGATAACTACCAAGATATTTTAGCCCTGCTCCCCTATGGCCCTAACTTCTGCTTTGTAGATGAGTTATTGGCGCTGAATAAAGAAGGCGTTATAGGGCAGTACCGCTTTGCTAAAGAGGCCCCCTTTTATGCCGATCATTTTCCAGAAAACCCAATTACCCCTGGGGTTTTGCTTTTGGAGTGCATGGCGCAGATTGGGCTCGTTTGCCTAGGCATTTATTTATTGAAAAAAGAGCTGCAGGAGGTCCCACAAATTGCCTTTAGTAGTTCTAAGGTCAATTTTTATCGGCCCCATCGGCCAGGAGAATTGCTTAGAGTAGAAGCCAAAAAGAAATTATTTCGTCTCCAACAGCTTCGAGTAAATGCCTCTGCCTATAATGAAGCGGGCGAATTGGTTGCCCAAGCCGAATTGGCGGGCATGTGGAGCAAAAAAACAAAAACAGATGCCTGAACATAGAGTCGTGATTACAGGTTTGGGGGTTGTTGCCCCCAATGCCTTGGGATGCAAGGATTTTTTGGCTGCTTTGCAGGCGGGCCAATCGGGAATTAGCTATCGCTCGGATTTAGAAGAATTGCAATTTGCTTGTCGTGTGGCAGGCTCCCCCCCTTTAACCGAAGAGTATATCAATAGTTATTTGACGCCCCTACAAAGGCGATATATTCAAGGCTCTGGACTTTTGTATGGCTGTTTGGCAGGCCTAGAAGCTTGGCAGGATGCCGCCTTGCCTATAACCGAAAAGGAAGAAGAGCCCGATTGGGCCGCGGGTTGCATCTTTGGGGGGGGACAATCCAGCATTGAGGTTGTTCGAGAGGGGATTTATAAAGTAGATGCGGGCAAGGTTCGCCGCATTGGCTCTTCTCTAATCCAACAGACGATGGAGAGCAGCATTAGCGCTTATTTGGGTGGCTTTTTGGGCCTGGGTAATCAGTTGAGTTCTAATTCGGCGGCTTGCAGCACGGGCAGCGAAGCTATATTAATGGGGTATGAGCGCATTCGGTCGGGACGAGCGGAGCGAATGTTGGTGGGTAGCTGCAATAGTTCTGGTCCATATATTTGGGCGGGTTTTGATTCTATGCGGGTGCTTTGTCGCAAGTTTAATGAGCATCCAGAACAGGCTTCGCGCCCCATGAGCGAGCAGGCCGCGGGCTTTGTGCCTGGCAGCGGCGCTGGCGCTATGGTTTTGGAGAGTTTGGCTTCGGCCCAAGCCCGTGGCGCTCGCATTTATGCCGAACTAAAGGGGGGACATTTAAATGCGGGCGGACAGCGCCAAGGCGGTAGCATGACGGCCCCTAACATCAAGGCGATAGAGCGCTGTATTCGCTTGGCCCTAGCTGATGCGGGCATTTCGGCTAGGGAGCTGGATGCTATTTCGGGTCATTTGACGGCCACCATGGGAGATCCCGCTGAAATTGGGGCTTGGGTGCGGGCTTTGGGCCGCTCTGCCGATGATTTCCCTAAGATTAATAGCCTAAAGTCATTGATTGGCCATTGTTTGTCGGCAGCGGGAGCGATTGAATCGGTGGCAGTGGTCTTGCAGCTGGTCCATGGCTTTTTGCACCCCAGCAAAAATGCGGAGGATCTTCATCCCGAAATTGCGGCCCAGATTGCGGCCAGTTGTATTCCCCTGCAAACAGAGGCCGCCAATTTGCGCTATATGGCCAAGGCGAGTTTTGGCTTTGGCGATGTGAATAGTTGTTTGCTTTTTGCCCGCTGGGAGGACTAGTATTTTCTTTTGGGGCTGCCCCTCCGGCCCTTTGGGCCTTCGGGTCGGGCCATTGCGCAGCTCGCTGATCGCTCGGCCCTTCGGCGCAAAGCGCCTCGGTCTGCCGCCTACGGCGGCCCTGCTACAGCCCCTCAGCCTGCGGCGGCTTTGCCGCCTGCTATCTGTGCTTGTAGGTTAAAACCTACAGCAAGAAGCGGTATTGCTTCGCAATCTTATATGCATGAGGGTTAACACCCTCATGCGTTGAACTTGGACCAAATCTGCAGCTAGCTTTTGCCCGCCTCCCCAAGGGATTCCTTAGGGAATCCCGCAGAGGGGTGGGTGGGCGGGGACATATTGACAAATGAGGAGCGCAGCGACGAATACCGCTTAAAAGGGCGGACCAAAAGGCCGAAGAAGAAGGACCAAGCAAAACCGCCCTGATGAGCGGCCCAGCGCTGCGGAGGGGTGGCCGAAGGCCAGACCAAGCAGGCTTCGCCTGCGCAGGGCCGAACAGTCTTGTGAGCCCCGCAGCATAGCGGCGGCCAGCTTGCTGGCCGCGGGCCCCAAAAAAAATAAAAAAATTTCACCCTCCTAAATAACTGATAAAAAGCAACTTAAAAGAAAGGCAGGAAATAAATGAAGAAAAAAAGCGGCTAAAAATGAAAAAAGATTTGTGAGATCCAAAAAGCCGCCTTATATTTGCAACGTCGAAAATGATAAGCGGATGTGGTGAAATTGGTAGACACGCTAGACTTAGGATCTAGTGCCGCAAGGTGTGTGGGTTCGAGTCCCTCCATCCGCACCAATTTAGAAAGTGCAAATTCTGATGGGATTTGCGCTTTTTTTTTGTGCAAAACCAAAGATCGGGCTTAAATCTATGCCTAGAATTAAGACAACTTCAGTATCTTTGGGCCACTTTTGGGGAAAATCCCTAAAATTACGATTTGATTATTAAGTTATTAAAGACTAGACACGATGCCAGTTGCAACGCATACGTTTAATGAGGGGGAGCAGACCGTAGTGCTGCACCTGCAGATTGCCAAGAATGAGTATATGAACTTGGTGGATAAAAAGTTGAAAGAAGTTCGCAAAAACTTCCAACAGCCTGGTTTCCGCCCTGGCAAGGCTCCTATGGGTCTATTGCGTAAGAAATTTGGGAATGAAATCCTTTGGGATGAAATGAACAAAATTTTGGACCAAGAGGTGCGCAATTTCATCCAAGAAAAAGAACTAAAGGTATTGGGTAACCCTATGCCTCAAAATAGTCTAGAAACGAACATCAACAAACCTGTAGATGTAGAACTAGACATCGAGATTGGTTATATGCCTAAGCAAGAGATTGTTGGCATTAGCGAAGATACTGCTTTCCCTTTCTACAAAGTAGAAATGAGCGAAACAGAGCTAGCTGAAGAAATCGAAGCACAGCGCAAGCAGCGTAGCCAAGACCTTAGCGAAGATGCTACGGATATCCAAGACAACGACCTTTTGGAAATCAAAGTAGTAGCGAACAATGAGGCTGCTTGGACCAATGAGTCGACTATGGTTGCCATGGACAAAGCCACAGCTGATGTACAAACTCAACTCAAAGCTATTGAGGTAGGTGGAAGCATTGTTTGCAAGTTGTCTGATTTGGATACAGCCCTAACTGCTGAGCGTCGTATGGGTATGTTCTTCCCTGAAGTAGAAACAGAAGAGGAAGATGTAGAAGTAACTGTAGAAGTACTCAAAGTGAAGCGTCAGATTCTTCGCGAATTGAATGAGGAGTTCTTTGCTGAGCTTTTCCCTGAGGATGAGATCAAAACAGAAGAAGAATTTAAGGCAAAATTTGCTGAAATGGTCAGCGAGCAATTTGCCCCTGCTGCTAAGAGCATCTACTTCCGTTATGTTTATGAGGAGTTGATGGAGAAAAACAACTTTGAACTTCCTGAGAAATTCTTGCGCAAATGGCTAGAAGAAAGCCGTGAAGAAAAACAAGAAGAAGTAAATGACGATAACTTTGCAGACTTTATGCGTCGTCTACGTTGGTCTTTGATCATCGATCAATTGACTAGCGAGCACAATGTAGAAGTAAGCCAAGAAGAAGTAGAGCATGCTATCCGTATGGCTATCGCTCGTCAGTACAACTTCCAAATTCCTCCTTACCACCCCATCATGGACAGCCAAATCGAGAACTTGATGAAGGATGAGGCTACTGTTCGTCAGTTTGGAGAGCAAGTACAAGAACAAAAAGTATTTGAAGCCCTCTTCCCTCTCTTTGGTAAAGCTGAAGAAACTGTAGATGCCGCCAAATTTGACGAAGTCTACAAAGCTCGCTTCGAGCAAAACGAAGCAGCCACTTCTGAAGAAGTTGTAGAAGAAGTAGAAGCGGAAGACGCAGAATAACTACTGTCACATATATAGGTATTACACCTAAACGAAGAGCAGGACTACAAAATGTAGTTCTGCTCTTTTTTTATCTAAATGTTAATTTATATTGATAAACTGTTAACAAATCTAGGCATTCATTGCAAAAAGCTAAAAATCAGCGTTTTTTATTTTGAACATTTAAACAATATCTTAATTTTGTAACTGTAGAGACTGCTGTTGCATTTTGGCAGTTTCTATAAAGAAAACAGCTATACTATAAAACAAACTGCTATGCCTACACCGCTTAACAAAAGCTATCACTTTGCAAATGATGAAACAGAGATTCAGTTTCAGTTTAAAGATTTACGCAAAATCGTTTTAGATCTTCGCGCACTTAATCATGAATTAAGACAACGAATTGTTCGACTTCTGTTGGATAATGGCCCAATGACCGTCACACAGCTCTATATTAAATTGCGTATCGAGCAATCTGTAGCCTCCCAACATTTGGCCATCCTCAGAAAAGCTAATATTGTTTTAGCAGAAAGAGAAGGCAAGTTTATCCATTATCACCTTGATAAAAATCAGCTAGAACGTATTGAAGAGTTACTAGCAGGCCTACAATAAACTCCTTTTCCATCTTTTAAAATCAACGCAATCATGGCAACAACTCTGTCTTCTAACAAACAACCAACTAACCATATCGATTTGCACCTTCTTGATCAAGCTAATCAAACTATCCGGGCACTAGCCCATGCACTCCGTCTCGACATTCTGTCTTATATCGACAAACACCCTGGCACGAATGTCAATAGTATCTATAATGCTTTAGAACTAGAGCAATCTATCACCTCTCAGCATCTACGCATTCTCCGACAAGCAGAACTCGTTATCTACGAGCGACAAGGAAAACAAATTCTCTATACACTTAACTACTCTAGATTGCATTCGTTACAGTCTGCAATCAAAGATTTTTTAAAATAAAGGCAATTTAGGGACTGCCGAAAAAGAAAGCTCCTGCGAGATATCTCGCAGGAGCTTTTCTAATCCTAAGATAAGGCTGCTTAAAAGCGCTCTTTAAAATCTAAACGATTTTTATCCTTCTGATAAATGCTCGTTTTAACGGTTCGCTTGCCCGTTTTACTATCTACCGACTCTTGCTCAAAACGCAAAAGCTCATTTTTATACGATAAACGGCCTTCTAGCTTTTGCCCAAAGTCTTCCCCAACTTGCAGTAAATAACTCAAACTCTCTACCTTGGACCCCGATTTCTTAAAGGAAACTGCATCTACCGTAATCATATTTCCAGCCTCCTTTTTGCTAGCATAAAGCAAGACCCAGCCCTTTTTTAAAGCAATTTTCCCCAAAGGGAAGTATTTAGTCCCCGCCGGAATATAACCTATATCCAATTTGGCCACTTCTGTAGCAGGCAAGGCCTTCGCCAACTGCCCACAAATTTTTTCCAACTGCTCGGCTTCCAAACTGCCCGAAAGATCTTTAAAATGCCCCAACAAGGCCTCATCTAATTGTGCTGAAAGCCCTAGGCTCAACAACATACTCAAAGAAAATAATAGGAAATTTTTCATCTTGTCATTTTATACTGAACTCACAAAAAGGAAGCCTACTCATAAATTAGGTCCACATAAATAGGTAAATGATCGCTAAATCCACCCAAAAACTTGGGCCCACCATAGGTCCGAAATGGCTGCAAACCCATATACGCCCGATCTTCTTCCAGTAAAAAACGAGCTGCAAAAATTTGCGCCCCCAAAGGACTCGCCCGCAAATGCCCTTTGGCCGTTTCTTGGACCAATGGCGTAGAAACAACCATATGATCTAAGGTGCCCCAATGTCCTCTAAATTTATGAGATCCCAATTGCCAATTCTTAGACAATGCATGCATGTAGTTATACATATCGCCCGGCCCCAAATCTTCTTTTTCGGGCACAGCACGCAATACTTCGGTCAATGAAATGTTTTCGGCCTCATCATTAAAGTCTCCCATAACGGCTATTTTAGCCTGCGGACTCGCTTTATAAATAGAGTCTATTTTGGCCCGAACCAAACCCGCTACATAAACCCGCTTGGGCTCACTTGCCGCCTGCCCCCCTCTTCGAGAAGGCCAGTGATTGACAAAAATGTGCAGACTGTCTTTGCTCCCCAACACTTTTCCGCAAACGTAAAGAACATCCCGCGTTTTGACAGCCGTATCAAATGGAAAAACGACCCGAATGGGCTCATGATGCAAAACCTCAAATTTGTCTGAGCGATAAATAAAGCCCACATCAATCCCCCGCCGATCGGGAGAGTCCTCATGCACAATTTTATAACGGAATTTCTGCAAAGGGGTCAAACTCAACAAATCTTCCAAGACTTTTCGGTTTTCCAACTCGCAAAAGCCCACCATTTCGGGTGGACCGCCCCAGCCCCCAAGGGCCGTCAATACCTTATAAATATTACTTAATTTCTGCTTATAGCGATAATAACTCCAGCCCTTCAGGCCCCTTGGCGTAAACTCATCATCCCGTTTTTTGGGGTCGTCTTCTGTGTCAAAGAGGTTTTCTACATTGTAGAAGGTCAAGCGAACCGCCCGCCCCTGCCGAGCTCCATCATCAAAGTTTTTGAGGCCCAATTTCAAGGCGCCTTCTTCGGCCTCTCGTAGGGCGCTGCTGTCTGCCTGAGCAGAAAGTTGCCAAAAACTAGCACAACACCATAGTAAAGCTAGATAATACCGCATTTTCTATAATTTTAAAGTAGACTAATGTATTTTTGATTTGGGGCCTGCGGGCCAAAGGCCCGCCCTTACGCTTCGGGGCTCGCTGTTCGCTCGGCCCTGCGGCGGCAAAGCCGCCTGGGTCTGGCCTTCGGCCACCCCTGCGCATCAGTAGGCCGCTCAACGGCCTTGTTTTGCTTTGGGCCGAAGGCTGCGGCCGCTGGGCCGCTTTTGGTCCAGAAAGGCGCGAAGCGCCTTGGCTTAGGGATGGAAAGCAGTGGCCCGCAGGGCCAGACCAAGGCGCTGCAAGCGCCGAAGGGCCGAGCGAACAGCGAGCTGCGACACAGCCCGACCCGACCGCAGGGAGGGGAAGCCCCAAAAAAACAGCTCCCCTACCCTAGCTAAATTACACAAATTGCTGGGCTCCGCCTTAGCCCCTCTACAATCTTTACCCTTTTTTAATTTGCGCCGCAAAAATGAAAGCTTGGAAACTTCGCTCTTTTAATACCACTACCGCTCAGCAGCTGCAAGAGGCGCTGAAGGTGCATCCTGTTTTTTGCCAGTTGTTGGTCCAAAGAGGGGTGCATGATTTTGAGCAGGCCAAACAATTTTTTCGGCCCAATTTGGCCAATTTGCATGCGCCTAATTTGTTGGCGGGTATGCCTGCTGCTTTGGCGCGTTTGGGGCAGGCCTTGGCGCAGGGCGAAAAAACCCTACTTTTTGCCGATTATGATGTCGATGGCCTTTCCGCTTTGCTCATTTTACATCGCATATTGGACCAAAAGCTGCCTTTAGATTATCTTTTGCCCGATCGTTTTGAGCAGGGTTATGGTCTTTCGGTTTATGCGGTAGAGTTTGCGCAGGCGGTAAATTGTTCGCTCATTATTGCTTTAGATTGTGGTAGTCGGGACCATAAAGCGTTGGCATTGGCCCAAAAGCTGGGCATTGATGTGATTATTGTGGATCATCATGAATTGCTACGTAAGCAGCAGCCCAAAGCAGCGGCTTTAATCAACCCCAAACAAGCCCAATGCGGCTATCCCAATTCGGAAATTACGGCGGCGGGCTTGGCCTTTAAGTTAGCCCAAGCCTTGGTGGAGCAAGAAAATTGGCCAGAGGCGCCACTTTGGCCGCTTTTGCAGTGGGTAGCGCTCAGTTTGGCGGCAGACCAAGCCCCATTGACTGGCGAAAATCGAATTTTGGCCCATCATGGTTTGCGTTTTTTAGAAGAGGAGGGAGAAGAAATTTTGCAGCAGATTCAGGAGCGTTTGGAGCGGCCAAGGCCTTATAATATGCAGGCGCTTTATTTTGGTTTGGTGCCCTTGCTCAATGCGCCGGGGCGGATGGGGCATGCTCAAACGGCTGCTGATTGCTTATTGGCCAAGGGAGAAAAGGAGCAAAAGAAGAAATTGGAGCTTTTGTTTTTGCAAAATCAGGCGAGAAAAAGGGCTCAGGAAGAGGTTTATCAGGAAATCCAACGAATATTACAAGAGCAGGGGCAATGGTTAGAGCGTTCGCTTTTGTTGTTGGCCCAGCCGCATTGGCCGCTTGGTGTTTTGGGCATTTTGGCCAGTCGATTGAGTAAAGAATGGGGGCGGCCCTGTCTTCTTTTTGGGCAAAATAAAGCGGGTAACTGGCAGGGATCGGGTCGTTCTCCTGAAGGGCAAGAATTATTGCCTGCGGTAGAGGCTTGTTCTGCGCAGTTATTACAATATGGTGGGCATAGTCGGGCCTTGGGTTTACAGCTCAAAAAAGAAGAATTGGCTGCTTTTGAGGCGGCCTTAGAGGCCCAGCTTTATCAGCAGTTGAGTCGGGGGCCAGAGCCAGAAGCCATAGCAATAGATGCTCAGTTAGATTTTTCTTTAATTGGGCCAAAGTTTTGGAAATTGCTCAAGCAATTTGCGCCCTTTGGGCCGGGCAATCCCAATCCTTGTTTTATGAGTAAAAACCTTTGTGATAGTGGCTATTCCAAGGCGATCAATCAGAAGCATTTGCGTTTATTTTTGCGGCAGGGGCAAGGGAGTCCGCAAGAGGGAATAGCGTATAATTTTATGGAACATTTTGAGCAGATCAAGAGTCGCAAGCCCTTTCATTTATGTTATCAATTGGAAGAGCATTTTTATCGGGGGCGGCGGAAATTGCAATTTGTGGCTAGAGACATCAAGTTTTAGTAGTCTAAAAAAGGAAAGGGCTAAGCTTAAACAGCTTAGCCCTTTTTTAGGTCATTAGCCCAAATCATTTTCCATTAAGCCGCCGCCATTGAGGCCAGCGCCCAGGTCTAGTTGGACCTCAATTTGGTCAATAAGGCTTTCTCCGGCTTTGAGGTTTAGGCCAGAGAAATCGATACTAATATCTCGGCTATTTCCGCCTTCTTCGATAGGGACAGAAAACTGTCCAGCTTGCAGGTTAACTTGTCGGCTACTTTCCAGATATTCAAAAGAATTAGTATTGAACTTCAGGTCGGCGATTTGGAACTCTACGGCTGCTTGGTGGATCCAGTTTGCTTGGCTATCAGAAGTAAAGAAAGAGCCATTTCCTTGGATTTGGAGTTGGTTATCTTGGTAAGTGTAGCTTCCTTGGAGCGTAAACTCATCATTTGTCATGCTAAGATAATCGAGCAGGGCTTTGGGTTCGGAGCTACCGCCTTTAGTAAAGCCGAGTTGGTCTTCGATTCCTTCATAGACGACATTTAGTTCTTCGAAGGCTTCGAAATGTTCTTCTTGGGCCATTTCGAGTTCTTCTTGTAATTCGTCTAATTCGGCTCGAATATCGTCTAGTTCGGCTTGTTCCTCTGCAGAGAGTTGATTTTGGCGGGCTTCTAGGCCTTCTTTGGCGATAGTTTTCTCTTTAATTTGGTCTTGAAGATCGAGGGTTGCATCTTCTGCGGCATAGAAAAGTTCTTGATCTTGGGCGACCACATCAGTATATTCAAAAAGCAGGTCTAGGACGGGGTCGTATTGATTGAGTAAAGAAAGGCTATTCACATCTCCATCTTTAATCAGACCTGCTTCGAGTTGTTCGTGTAATTTTTCTACTGCGCTATATTCTGCATTACCAGAGCCCACACCATCTACGCCAGTATTTCCTTGTAAGACCTCTTGAATAGCTGCGGTATAGCCAGCTTGGAATCCCTCCTTATATTGTTGAAAAAAGGGTTGAATTTGGCTTTGGTAGAGTGCTTGAAAGTTAGCTTTTAGTTGTTTCCGAATAGATTTATCGAGGCTACGTTTACCATCTTTATCAAAGTCGGCAATAAAATTATCATATTCTGCTTGTAGGGCTAAAACTTGATCATCAATGTAGTCATTTTGGTTTTGGCCAGGGGCCAAAGCGGTAGGATGCTCCTGTCCAAAAATGCGAATTAGATCAGCGTAGGCATTAGTAACTGCAACTGCTAAAGCTTCATCTTCATCAGAGGAAGACGTTTGTTGGGCGGCCTCTGATTTTTCTTTTTTGATTAGTTCATTTAAGGCCTTTCTCATCTCGCCAACTAAGCGGTAGCGACCTTTTTCCATTTCGGCAGAAGAGGAATTGGGACTATTGTAAGAATCTTCGATCAGGAGTTCCCTTGCTTTTTCGTAGCCTTGGACATATTTATCTTGGCCTACATTTCCGGCAGCGGCTAGGAGTTGAGTTTGATAGTTAGTTGCTTCGGCTAGGGCGGCTCCTTCTTCGGCTGTTTCGGAATTATTGATTCCTTCTACTAGGCCTTTTCGGGCACCTCGGATATATCCTTCTTTAAAACTTTGCAGTTGTTTTTCCCATTCGGCAATTGTCTTTCGCATGAATTGTTTGTCCTCATTAGACAGCTGTTCTGTTAGGAGGCCTTCTGCTTGGCTAATGAGTGTTGTAGTGAGTTCTTGATGATTTTCTAGGGGCGTAGCATTTTGGTCAAACCCTAATAGATTTTGAGCTTGGCCTTCAATTTGGCTTAGGATATTAGGGATTTGGCTATCCTCTAATTCTTCGGCGGCCGCTTGGCCTGTTTCTTTTGCGATTTGAATAATTTTGGGTAAGAATGCTTTTAAGTCTTCTAGCATAGTAGGCACTCCGTTCGCTTCAAACTCTCCTTGGAGGTTAGCCATTTGGCTGGGGCTAGCTTGGCGTTGGTCTCGGCCATAAGAGTAACCTTTTTCATAGGCATTAGCATAGGCATCGCCTAAGGTAGTTCGCAGCTCTTCTATTCTTTGGTCGAGGACAGAGCTTGACTTTTTGGTTTCTCCATTGATTGTTTGGTTGAGTCCATCTTGCCGTCCAGTTGTGCGACCAAGGTGAAACTGTCCTTCTAATTCAGAGGCATAAGACAAAGTAGGATCTTTGGGCGTATAGCTTAATTCCTCAAAATTATCTCCTTCTTTTTCGTTAGTTGCGGCTAAATAGCCTTGTTGGTAGCCTAAGTTATAGGCTTCTCCCTTATCAAAAAGGTATTGATAGCCATTTAGGAAACCCTCCTGTGTTGGTCCATCTAGTTTTTCGGCTTCTGCTTCCTTTTGGGATTCAAAATTTTCGCCATTGAGCAAAGCTTTTTTGTGTGCAGCAATATCTTTTCGGGCGATTTCTTGGCCCAATTGATAACCTCTATCGTGGCCTCCGCCTTGTATTTTTCGATTAACTTCTTCTGTACTAATTAGGCCAGCTTGTAGCATTTGGGCCATTTTATAGCCTTCGGCCTTACCTGCATTAAAAGCGGCTAGGGTATTTTTATCGGCTTGGGCATATTCTGTATCCTTGCCTGCTGCAGCGGCCAGCGCCTCTTCTTGTCCGGCCAGTGGAGGATATCCTTCTACTGACTGATAACCAAAGAGGAGACCGTCTTGACGGGCTTTTTCGGCACTATCTTGTTTAGCCACTTTGGCTGTTGCATCTTCTAATGCTTGCTGGTAACCTTTTTCGATTTCCGCCATTTGGCTATCGACCTTAGCTAGTGGATCTTCGGGAGCGCTTTCTTTTTTAGGATTAGCAGCAGCTTTTTGAGCCTTCTCTTCTAATTCTTTGCGTTTTTTGCTCAGTGCAGCTTGCATTTTAGCTTCTTTTTGGGCCAAAATCTCATTAGCTTGAGTTTTAGCCGCAGCTCCAATTTGGGCTTCGGGAGCTTCCTCATCGCCATAAAGTTTTAGGCTTCCACTAAGGTCGCTAGCATCTTGTCCATTAGCAAGCTTTGCTATAAACAACCAGTTATCATAATCTAGGTCATAGCCTTCCCTAAATTCATCAGACTGGCCAATAGAAGCTGCTTGAGCGCTATCATTTTCGTAGCCCTCAATCATTTGGGAAAGTGCTTGTCCTCTAAAATTATCGTATTGGCTAGCTTGGCGGCCGGCGCTATATCCTTGTTGATAATGAGAGGTAGGCGTAGCTTGTTTTTGTTTACCCGTCATTGCGTCGTCATAGCCTTCAAAATATTGCTTTCCCTCTCGTTCTCCTGCACTTTTCCCCACGCGATAGCCCTTAGCAAAAGCCATTTCTAGCTTTTGGGTATCGGCTTTTCCTTGCATTTCTTCTTGGATCACTTTGGCTAAGCCTTCTTTTTTCTTTCTCCAAGCTTCATCCGGCGTTTGACTAGGGCGTTCTTTTTGGGCTGTACTTTCATACTTAAACCAAAGCCCATAACCATATTCGCGGCCTTTTTCTACATAATCAACACCTCCAGCAGTTTGGCCAAATTCCTCTTTAGCATTTCGGAGTTCTTGAGCTTCTGCTCGTTCTTCTTTTGTTTGAGCTTGTTTTCCCCCATCTGCTCCACTATAGACAGTTTGATTATAGCCAATATAATAGCCTTTTTCGAACTCCTCGCCTTCTGCTTTGGCATTTGTAAAGGCTTCTTCTACTTTAGCGTCTACTTCTGCTTTTTTGCTGGCATCGCCTTGAGCGGCTCGATAGTGGTCATAAAAGAGTCCTCCCATATGTCGTCCAGCTTCATAACCTTTTGCTTTTGGGCTATCGGCAGAGACGGACATTTCTTTATCGACTAGTTTTTGCTTTTCAACATTATAATTTGTATTAAATGCGTGATAATAGCCTGTACTGAACTCTTTTTTGACATTTTCGTCATTGAGTTGTTCATCGATAGTGGCCAGATTTTCCTCAATCTTTTCGATTTTGGCAGTTAAGGCCTCTTTTTCTTTAGGATCTTCTGTTTGTTTGAGGTCCTTCTTATAGCGGTCTAAATTTACAGTAGCAGCCGCAGCAATTTTGCCAATATCCTGGCCTTTTTTGTACTCTACACTATTTGTTTTAGCTTTTTGCTCATTATCTAGCTTTTGCTGCTTAAACTTATTGTAAGAGGCGTTAAACGCATGAAAATAGCCTACCTCAAAGCTTTTCTTTTGCTCTGCAGTTTGTTCTTTGTCCTTTCCTTCTGCAAAATACTGTTTAGCGGAATCGGGGACAGGAGGAAGGTTTTCTCCCAATTCAGAGAGTGGTAGCGTTCCTTTCAGGACTTGTTTTGCTTTTTCTTCAGAAGACATAGCGGCCAAGGTTCCCATAACATGGCCTACCGCATAATGGGGATCTTTTTTTCGTTCCTCTTTTTCAGCTTTTACTTTAGTTTCTTTGCCCTTCATATAGGAGGCATTGAAGCCATGGTAAAATGCGCGAGAGTAAAGCTTTTTGGGATCGTCTGCGATAGGTTGGCCAGAAGCATCTTTATTATCGTCGGCATAGTTTGCCGCTTGCTTGCCCTGCTCTTTAGTCATGCCTTCTGGGGCTTTGCCTTGGCCTTCTGCTAAACCAATATTGTAGCCCAACTCATATCCTTTGCGATAAGTGGGATTTTCCATGAGTTCAGCGGGGCCGGGCATTGATTTTTTGACCGCGGCTGCGCGGGCCTGCATATAAACTGCATTAAATGCGCGATAATAAGCGACTTGATACGTTTTTGAGCGATTATCTACAGCGGCTTTAAGCACCTTAGCTCTTTCTTTATCCTCCGCTTTGCTGCTATTACTTTTTACGGCTGATTCTGTCCCATCTTTAGTCCCTTCCTGGGCTTCTGGGTCGGTAGCCATTTTTTGTTGTTCTTCAATTTGGGCTGCTTCTACTTTTAGTTTTTGGCCTTCTGGATAGCCTTGGTTGAAGCCTTGATAAAAACCCGTTTGATATTTTTGGCTTTTACTAGCAATAACAGCTCTTTGTGCTTCTACATAAGCATCAGCAGTTTCTCCTTCTGCAAAGGGAGCCACATTCATTTTTCCAGATTCATCCGTCGTTACTTTTTTACCTAATCCTCCAGACCGGCCTACATCTAAGCCAAAAGCGCGACCAGCTTCTAGCTCTTGTTCCTCAGCACTTTCTTCGGCAGTTTTTGCTACTGGTCCCATATTCATGCGGGCGGCAAAAGCGGCTCCCGCCTCTTGTCCTTTTTGGTCTCCAGTTGCTTCAGTTGCAGCAGCTTCTCCACCAGCGGCGGAGTTTTGCTGTTTATTTTGCGGATTACCCGTTGCCGTTGTTTCTCCTGTTTTGGCATCTCCTTTAGTTTCACCGCCGATCTTAGCTTCTTCGGGACTAACTTCTGTATTTTTTTGGCTTGCTTGGTTCGCAAGTTCTTCGGATTTAGCTTCTTCTTCAGCCGAAATATTTTCTTCTGATTTAGTCTCTTCTACAGCTCCTTCGGCTAGGGTTTCTTCTAGGGCGGCTTGGAGTTCAGCTGCAGCGGCAGAGATCTCATCTTGCTCTAGCGTTTCTTCTATAGCGGCATCTAGCTCCGTTTCGTCATAAGTGGGAATCGGTTCGCCTAAGGTTGCGGCAATTTCTGCATTGAGTTCAGCCTCATTAAAGGCGGCGCCTAGTGGAGGCAAATCGTCATCATTGGCGGCAGCTGTTTTGCTGCTGCTCTGCTCCTCCTCTCCTTCTTGCAAAGAGATGCCCTCAGCCAACTTCTCAATACCACTATTTAGGCTAGCCGCCGAGAGTTGTTCGTTGAGAGGGCTAGCCGATTCGTTGAGGGGTTGGCTAAACTCCTCTTGGGTACTTTCTTGGTGGAAACCTTCTGCGGGAGTTTGGACGACCGCATTGGCTTGGCTATCGACTTGTTCAAAAGCAGATTGAACAGATTGCAACTCTTCATTGGCCTCAAATTCTTCGAGGCTTTGGTAGAGCTGTTCGTAAATGCGTTGCTTTTGGTTTTCTTGCGAAGTATTTTGGTTTCCCTTAGACATAACTTATAAGGCTTAATTTGGAGCAAGGTAAAGGTATTGCATAGGCCCTAACAAATTACTAACAAAAGGGCCCTTTGCCAAAACAAAGACTATATATTTTTCTTTTCTTTTCCGAATTGCGTACTTAGCAGTTCTTTGAGGGCCATTTGCGGCTTTTTTTGGCCTAGCGATGTGCAGGGGTGGCCGATAGGCCAGACCGAGGCGCCGAAGGCGACGAAGGGCCGAGCGAATAGCGAGCCCCGGAACGTAGCGCCGCAAGCGGCCCGATGAGCATTAGCGAATTCTGGGCTGCGCAGCGGAGGCCCCAAATCAAAATAAAAAGAAATACATCATGAATAGCAAGAAAATTTGGAGCTTAGGCGCTTTACTTTTGTTGGGTTTTAGCCTAGAGGCGCAGATTGTAGACAATAGTCATTTGATTAACCTCAAAGACGTTCTTCCTTATGTCTATATCTTTTACGTGCTTACTTTCCTGGCCCTTAGTTTACTCATTATGAAGCTTTTGAAGCCTCAAATGAAGGCTTATTTGCTTTATGCGGCTTGTATTTTGGCCATATTGGGGGCGGCCTTTACCAATCAGGCCTTTAATAAGATTCAGGATGAGCAACTGCCGGGGGTAGCGGGCAGTGATATTCCGAAAGAGGAGATGAGTGATTATAGTCGGCAGATGGTAGAGAAGCAAGAGCGGGAAGTATCGCAGCAGAAGATGGCCAATTTCTGGATCATTGCCATTCCAAACATTATTATGTTGGGTTTGGGGGTTGTCTTAGACATCAAAGCCCGTCAATCAGGGACTGACGGGCAACAAGTTCGTGGTCGATATGACGGAATGTAATTAGCGGAGGCGGTCAGAGTCCTTAACGAGTTGGTCATCGGCATTGATGGCGCGATTGGCCAAAAAGAGGAACAACATAGATAGAACCGGGGTAAAAAGGCCTAAGCCTGCGCTAATTTCCTCTGCAATATTCATGGTCCAATAAGAAGCTAGTCCCATAAGGATCAAGCAATTGGCTAGGCTCAAATTATTGAGTAGCATTTGTAGTTTACGATTCTTAAAGAGAAAGATCGTGGCCAAGCTGAGCACCGTTGGAAAAAGGGCGAGCAGGAGCAAGATAAACTGGTCCATCAAGTCATAATCGCCATCTTGTAGGGGGCCTTCAGCGGTGCTGGGGGCTGTTCCAAAAGGAAAAACGAAGAGTAGGGCTAGCGCAAGGGCCGCCAATAACATGTAAATTGTTTGAATACGTTGTATCATAATAATTCGGCTTTTTTTCAGATGAAATTAGGCCACAAAGTTAATTAATTCAGTTAAATGAACAAGTCTGCTCCCATCTATATCCTAGCAGCGAAAAGGAGTCCTATTGGTCGTTTGTATGGGGCTTTGCGAGATATTCGGCCCGATGATTTAGGCTTAGCGGTCTTGCAGCAAATGACTGATTTTTCGGTTATGGATCTAGAAGCGATTTATGTAGGGGCGGCCAATCAGGCGGGAGAAGACAACCGAAATTTGGGGCGACAATTAGTTTTTTTGGCCCAATGGCCCCCTCATATTTGGGGCATAACAGTTAATAGCCTTTGTAACTCTGGTCTAGATGCCTGTATTCAGGCCTTTAGGGCCTTGGCTTTAGGAGAGCAAGAATTAGTTTTGGCGGGTGGGGTTGAAAGCATGAGCCGCAGCCCCTTTGTTCGTCTAAGGGAAGAAGATAATGAAGTAGATAGCACCATTGGTTGGCGATTAACCAACCCCTACCTTCCCGCTCCCTATGCTCCTTTGAGCATGCCCGAAACAGCAGAATTATTAGCGCAAAAAAGAGGGATTAGTCGCGCTGAACAAGATGCCTATAGCCATGCTAGTCGGGCCCGCTTTTTAAAGGCGCAAACTGAAGGCGCTTTTTGTAAAGAATTAGTCCCTATTACTGACCGAGCTGGACAGCTAGTTTTGGCCCAAGACGAACAAGCCCGACCACTCCCCTTATCCCTTTTAGAGAAGCTCCCGCCCCTGGTCAAAAATGGCCAGTTTATTAGCTTAGGTAATGCCGCTCGCTTAGGCGATGGAGCCGCCTTTTTGCTTTTGGCCCACAAACAATATTTAGATAGAGAAGGTGGAACGGCCTTGGCCGAAGTTCTTGCCTGGAAAAGCGTTGCTGTTCCTCCAGAAGACATGGGAGAAGCCCAAATTATTGCTGTTCAGCGCCTGTTGCAGCAAGAAGGACTTAGCAGTAGCGAAATTGATTTTTTTGAATTTGCAGAATCTTTTGCCCTCCAAGGCATCCTAGCCGAAAAGGCTCTAGCTCTTCGGCCCGAACAACTAAACCCCTATGGCGGCAGCCTAAGTATGGGGAACCCCTTAGGTATGGGCGGAGCCCGCATTGTGGTCTCTCTAGCCCATGCTTTGGCTCGTCATCCAAAAGCAAAATATGCTATAGGTGCTAGCTCGGCAGGCTTGGGTTTAGGAACGGCTATTTTGTTAAAGAAACATGTAACAAAAAGTCAAATAGAGGGTTAATTTTAATATGCAAAAAACTTATATTTGCTGCCCATCAATTCCCTCCCCCTCCCCAAACAGCCCTAATATAAAATTATCTATTATGACTGCTTTTACCGGAGAACTCTCTAGCCTAGCACAATTCAAAGACGCTTATTTTCTATCTGAAGAGGAAATTTCACTCATTCGTGAAAAGAGTAAACAACTTCCTCAAGACGCACTAGATAAAGCAATCGAACAGCTTGCCTATTCTTTAGAGCGAGGCCCATTTAGCAGTCATTACCCAGACTTTCTAAAGGTGCATATCCACCAAAGAAAAGAACAGATTATAGGGAGCTATAGCCTACATGTTCTAACCGATGATTTTGTTGAAGAACAATCTAAAATTCGCCTCGATATTTTACAAAGAGGGGTTAGCTTAGAAGCCTTTATTCGATTACTCGCTCAACTACATGAGATTTTCTTCAATATCCTTAGGGAACACTACCCTCAGGATATAGATTTACTCATCGCCTACAAGAAGTTCAACCAAATTGATCTCAATATTCTTGCTAGAGAATATCGTCACAAAATGGTCTCTGAACTTCAACAGCAAAATGATGCCCTTAGAGAACTTTCTACCCCCATCGCCCAAATTTGGCAGGGCATTTTACTCCTCCCCCTTGTCGGCTTTATCGACTCGCACCGAGCTCAAGAAATTATGGGTAATATGCTCCAACAAATTGCCGAAAAATCTGCCGAAGTCTTTATCCTTGACATCAGCGGAGTGGTTACCGTAGATACCGCCGTCGCCAATTACCTCATCAAAATGACCCATGCCGCCAAACTCATGGGCACTGAATGTATCATCTCTGGCATTTCCCCCTATGTGGCCCAAACTATGGTAGAACTAGGTATCGATATCGAACAAATCCATACCACCGCTAGTATGCAAGATGCCCTCAAACAAGCTATCCAAACTAGCCATCACGAGCTAATTACAAAATAAATTCCCTCCCCTTATTCCACTAAAAAGCCCCAGACTACTTTAGTCTGGGGCTTTTGCTTTATTGCATCAACACATCCATTACCCGATTCGGATAATCACTTATAATTCCATCTAATGGATAAGCCAACATAGCCTCTATATCCGCTGTCTCATTAACGGTCCAAGGGATCAACTGCATTTTATGCCCCTTTACCCAATCTACCAAAGTATCATTGACCATAGAAAAATGACAACTGTAAATCTCTGGCGTGAACCCCAACTCATCCAAATCTTTCTGTGGATCGTCACTCTCCTCCACCAACATAGATATCGGCATTTTTGGCCGCTTCTGTCGCACCAATCGCAAGGTTTCCCAATCAAAAGCCTGAATATTAGCATGCCCCGCTATGCCCGCACTGTCTATGGCCTCTAACACCAAATCCACAAATTGATCCACAGGCGGACAATATCGACCATCATACTCCGGCAGTCGCTTGATCTCTATATTATAATGTATCGGCCGCTCTAATTGCGCCTTCATCTCAAATAAATTTACCGACTTAACCACATCCAACAAGCGAGGCTTAATCACTTTCATCTTCTGCTGAGTCGGAAAATATGGATGCGGCAAACTCCCACAATCATACTTAACCAGTTCCGAATAGGGCATCTGATAAATACTATAACGCCGCTCCTCATTCGGCCCTATCGGCTGCCCATCCAACTTGTTGGCCAACAGATGCGAAATCCAAGGCTCATGAGAAAGCACGACCTGACTATCTTTGGTCACTACTACATCCAATTCTAAGGTCCGAACCCCCAACTCCAATGCTTTCATAAAAGCCGGAATCGTATTCTCCGGCATCAATCCACGGCAACCTCTATGGCCCTGAATGTCAATCTCTCTAAATTTAAAACTACTCATTTTAGGTCGTTTTGCATCCAGCTCCACAACCGCCTCCTCTTCAGCCTGAGGCTCCGAGACGTTAGCACAACTGTAAAGGCCAAAAAATAAGGGCAAAAACCAAAGTAAAAAAGTATTTTGTCGCTTCATCATAGTCTATCTGATTTGATTGTCTTTCTTTCGTATTTTTGCTGCTGTTTTGGGGCCTGCAGCGGGCGGTTACTCCCTTTGGTCGTCGAACTGCAGCCTAAAGGCCTTGTTGTCGTTGCGCAGCTCGCTGCTGTTTTGGGGCCTCCCGCCTGCGGCGGGCGCTACGTTTCGCAGCTCGCTATTCGCTCGGCCCTTCAGCGCTTCGCGCCTCGGTCTGGCCTGCGGCCACTGCTGCACATCGCTAGGCCAATTGGCCCCCTGGGCCAAAGGCGGCTCCGCCGCCTCCCAAACGCAAAATATACTTCCAACAAAATACAAAATCCCTAGAGATGTCTAGAGCTATCTTCTTGCTTTTTATGGCTTTTAGTGCAGGCCTTTGGGCTCAAGCCCCTAGCACTACCGTCAACAAAATTATTTTGGACCAAGAACTAAACCTTAACCAAAAACACAAAAAAACCCATAGCCAACAATTAGATTTACCCCTAGACCCCGAGTTCTGGACCCAGTTCGAAAGTATCGAGTCGGCCCAACTCCTTTTCTATATCTATTCTGGACCAAATGGCCAGGCTCAATTCATTGCCGATAGCCTCGCTAACCCCTCCGAACTCCGCCCCATCCTCCAATGGGCCCAAGGCGATCAAATCTTTAAGCGCCCAGCCAACACCCAACTTCCCTACGGCCTAGAATGGGCCATTCTCAAAGACCCCGCTAAAGAAAAATGCCTCGAACGCTACCACAAAAAGGGTATCTCCCCCTCTGGCTGGTGGAAACGCTGCATCCTTAAACGAGATTACTTTATCTCGCCCAATTATTATAGCCCTGTCTATAGTCTCCCCAGATCTATCTACCTGAAAGAAGTGCCTCAAAGCCTGCCCCTACTGCTCAGAACTAGCGCCAAAAGCGATACCGTCCGCCTGAGAATTCAAGCAGTACTGCGCCTCAAGGGCAAACGTAAAGCCTATGAGGATTTAGACCAAAGCCTGCGTACGGGCCAAAAGGGCCGCCAACTGATAACAGACCCGCGCCCCAACATTGCCATCCCATTCCGTAGCAGAACCTACCTCGCAGAGATCAAATCCAATGAGCTCTTTCCCAGCCTTGGCCAATAACTCAAAAATATAACTGACTTCTGCCAAATCAAAGCCCCCCACGACTGGCGTGCCTGTATTTGGACAAAGTTCTGGACGTAAGCCGTCTATATCAAAGCTGATGTATATCTTCTGGGGCAAGCGCTCAATAAATGGCAAGACCATCTGTTCAAAGCTTAGCCCCCGCATTTTTCCACGAGCCAAGTCTTGATCAAAAAGGACCTGAATGCGCTCGCCTTGCTGCTTGATGTAATCTACTTCCTCATGACAATAATCCCGAATCCCCATTTGGACCAAAGACAGTTTGGGCATGCGCTCCAAAGCATTATAGAAAATAGAAGCATGAGAATAAGTGAAGCCCTCATACGCTTCCCGCAAATCACAATGTGCATCAATTTGCAAAATGGCAAAGCCCTCTTCATGACGCTCGGCCAAAGCACGCAAATACCCTAAGGGCGTAGAATGGTCGCCCCCTAATAGGCCTACATATTTTCCCTGCTCTAACAAATCCTTAGCCTGCTGATAAACCCAGTTTTCTAGTTTTTCACAGGCAGAGTTCACCGCCAAACGAGCCGCTTCATCGCCTCCCTCACCAGCTTCTAAAGCATCTATATGACGAGTGGCCAAACTTCTAGCCGTCTGACTTTGGGCCAATAGCTGCGCATCGGGCTGCCGCATATAAATGCCCATTTTATAGGCATCTGGGCAATCGGCCAAGTAGAGGTCCAACTGATAAGAAGCCTCTAGGATATTGGCTGGCCCCTCAGCCGTTCCAGCCGAATAAGAAACAGTGGCCTCCCAAGGGACAGGCAAAAGGACCAAATTAGCGCTCTCCTCCGTAAAAGGTAAGCCAATAAAGTTATCATTCTTTAGGGCAAAGCCACTAGGATCAAAATCTTGAATAGACATGCGTTAATATTTTGGACGAAGTTCGTGCTTTTCCCTTTTTTTCAAAGCAATTCCCTACAAAAAATTAAGGCTTGGGCCCGCTTCCTTCTGCTCTTTTTTCCTCCATAGATAAAAGCCTGTGGCCCCCTCTGGCTGAGGGATGGATAAGGGTGGCCCGAAGGGCCAGACCCAGGCGGCAAAGCCGCCGCAGGGCCGAGCGACCTGCGAGCCCTGACACAGCCCGACCCGACCGAAGGGAGGGGCAGCCCCAAAAAACATCCCTCTACTTCCGCTTCCAATAAGCAAGAGGCCAAAAGCCCAATTTGCGATAGGCCCAATAGGCCAGACTAAGATCAAAGGCGGCCAAGCCCACAAAGGCCGCTATAGCCGCCCCATCAATGCCTAAAATGGGAATCAAACAGTATTGAAGGATAGCCGTGATGGCTAAGGATAGCGCCAAGAGATAAGCCGCCATTTTTTCTTGGCCCACCAAGCCCAACAACTGGCTAACGGGCCCTACCAACACATGTAGGCCCTTGCCTAAACATAGCCAAACTAAGGCCGTATAGCCCTGCTGATATTCGGGACCATAAATGAGCAAAAACCAAGGCCCAAAGGCGATAAAAATAGCCAAAACGGCAGTAATAACTACGGTAATCAAAGCCGTACTCCGTTGGTATAGTCGTCCCAACTCCTGTAATTTCCCCTGATGATAAAGCGAAGAGAAAGTCGGTAAACTAACGGTGGTCAGCACCAAATAGGGAATTAAAGCAATATCCGAGAACTTTAAGGCCACATTATAGTAAGCGATCTGCTCGGGGGGCAGCTCAAAAAAGCCCAAAAACAAAATATCTATCCGGCTATTGAGCAAATAGAGCAAGGAGCCCAAATTGAAATAAAAACTAGCTTTTTTGTAGGCAGGAAGGTCCAATGCTGGCCAATTGCTCGCTTTTGGCTGCACCCGACGATAGCGCCGCCAAAGCCAAAAGGCTAGGCCCGCCGCCGCAACAAAACTCAGGCTTCGTCCAGCAATCAGGCCCAAATCGCTAATGGGGTAAGCGGAGAAATAAAGCAGGGCCAAAAAGGCAAAGAAGAGCAAAGGCTGCACAATTCGGTCCCCCAATTGGCCCCAACTCATCTGTCCCTCTGCCCGCAAGGCCGATTGCCAAAGATGCAAAAAGGCATAGGCGGGAATAATAGGCAGGGCCCAAAAATAATAATCCGCATAATTGCTCAAGCCAGGTATATTGGTATACCGAAGCAAGAGATAAAAGCCAATCATCAGGAGCAAACTCGCCCAAAGGGTCCGTTTCTCGGCCCAAGCTAGCAAGGCATCTCGCTTGCCCCAAGCTTTTTGGTCCTTAAAGATAGGTAGCTCTTTAAGCAAAAGATCATCTAGGCCCATATTGGCCGCTAGTTGAATAATCAATAGCCAACTGAAGACCAAACTATAAATGCCAAAGCCCTCATCTCCCCCCAAACGGGCCAAAAGGACCGAACTGAGAAAAGTGAGGGCTGATAAGCCTATTTGTAAGATAAAACTCCAACTTGCCGCCTTAATTAAAAAGCGCCCCAAGGGACTTTCTGTTCCAATCTTGGCCAGCCATTTCTTCCACATTGCTTTCCCTTATTTTTGGCCCAAGATAAGTTTTCTATTCTACAATCGACATATCTTTGAAGGGCGAGCGAGGCGTCCACTCTTCTTTAGGGCTCAAATGGTCAAAGACCAATTTCATCAATTCGCTAGATATGCGATTGCGGTGACGCAGATAACAATCAAACTCTTGAGCTACGGCCCCAACAGAACTCTTAATTTCTAAGGCCGTACGAGCAAAGTCTATTTTTTCTACCCCTCTATAAATCCCCATACGCACCAAAGCGTACAAAATATTGAGATACAACTGATGCGAGCGGTTCAAGCTATGATCTAAACCTAAGAAGTGCGCCTCTAAGGTAGAGCCCGAAAATATAGCCGTATAAAAAGCTACCAAACGACCATCTAAATAACAAGCCACTAACTCCATATCTTCGCCCAACTCTCTTTTGAGCGAAGAAAAATACTGCTCATCAAAAGCATAGGCATTAAAGTCTACATTGTTTGAGATGTTTTTGTACAGCTCGTAAATCTCTTTTTCTTGGGCCAGAATCTCCTCTAACTCCAAGGCTCTCCATTCTAGCTCCTGCCCCTTTTTAGCCGCCCGTTTTGCTCGTACCCGATATTTAGAAGACATCTCCGCCAAGTAATCATCAAAGCATTCCCAATGCGCAGGCAAACGCATATACATACCTGGCTGAATCCGATAGCGATGATAACCCTCCGCCTGTAAAATAGGCGCTAAGGTTTTTTCCGTATCTCCCTCCAAAACAAAATCCTTGAACATCTGTAGCTGGTATTTCTTCTGCTCACTCAGTTCTAGTTCTGTTTGTAGACGATCAGTAGCCTCTTGCAACCAAGCCAATTGTTTGGCTCCATGTCCCTCCTTAAAGTAAAACCCATGCTCTCCTGTCAAGGTCAAATTACCACAGATAAGCACATTAAATACAGCCTGACGAAGAAAAAACTGCTGCAATTTCTTGCGCAAGTTCCCTAAAAGTCCTTCTCCATCCAACTCCTTTTGTACACTTCCCTGCATATCCAAATAATAGGTTTGGTAATAGGCCAAACCCACAGGCTCCTTATCTTTATAAAAGATCAAATAGCAGAAGCCCATACCTTTGGGAGGATGGGCTTCTAGGGCCTGCAGATATTCGTATTGCAAAAATTTATTTTCTTTAGGAGCTAAGCTTTGCCAATCTGCTTTTAAATCTGCAACTTGACGGCTTAAGCGAAAGCAGAGTCCTCTTTCTTCTAAGGGACTACAAGCAGGCTGTTCCTCTTGTTCCAAAAGCGAGAGAGAAGCCTTAGTCTTATTACAACAGTACATAGTTTTTTTCTTTTAGGTACAAAAACGGAGAGTTATCTTAAATATACAAGCTTTTCGATATGAAGGCTGCTTTTTTACCGATTCTTTAACGCAAATCCCCCGCTATAGTTTATGTCAGCATGGAGACATCTCAAAGATCCTAAGGACCAGTTAGCTATCTTTCTTAGCTATCTTTTAGCTTGTCTAGCTTGGTCGCTTTGGCAGTTTGAGCTCAATTTTTTAGTAGGTTGGGGCGGTACGCACTGGCTACATGTTCCCTTTTATACTACCCCCATTATTTGCGGAATTGCCGCAATTAGCTATATGCTGCCCCTATTTATTTGGGGCCGAAATATCCCCCTCTATAAATATTGGACCATCTTCTTCCTGCTTATGGGCAGTAGCTGGGGCGCCTATAGCCTCGCTTACCTAGCCTTTGCCAATCTCTATAGCAAAATCCACTTTGGCGATACGGGCTTTCTAGTGGGCTCCGCCCTCTTTGTTTTGGTTTTCCTTGAAAGCATCGTTTTCTGGGCCACCAGAACTTTCTTTGGCCGCTCTCCTAGCTTTCATATCCTCAGCCTCGCCTTTATGTTCATTATGTGCGTGCCCCTCAGCCTAATTTCTATCGATTTTTTCCCCGCTTTTGGCGGTGGCCACAACTTTATCGATGCCGTTAAAATGGGTTACCCCATCTTTTGGGTTTGCCTACAACTGGGTATCCTTTCTTACGCTATTCACCGACGGATGGTTTAGGCAACTAAGCATTTCTCCACGCTTTTTTCTTGCATAAATAGCCGCTTTTGGGGCTGCCCCTCGCTTCGCTCGGGTCGGGCTGTGTCGCAGCTCGCTACTCGCTCGGCCCTGCGCCGCCAAGGGCGGCTGGGTCTGGACCTTCGGGCCACTGCTGTCCATCCCTCAGCCTGCGGGCGCTACGCGCCCTGCTATACCCAAAAAAGGTCCAGCCATCAGAGAGCTAGACCTTTTATTAAGTATAAGTTCATCCATATATTACTGAAAATATTTATCATCTACTTTCTGCCGAACAATCGAAAGCACCTTAGTTTTAGAGATCAGCTTCCCAAACTTATCATAAGTAGTAGAATTAAGCGGGAACCCCTTGGCCCCTGTTTGGATCAGCGCCTGTATGCCATAGTCATTCTTCAGATAAGCCGCATATTTTTTCAGATCTACATCAATCTCTTTAACCAACTCGACCTCTGTATTAAATTTATCGGTCTCAATACTCAAGGTATATAGCTGACCAAATTCTACAGACTTTCGGACCTTTTCACTCTTTATCACTGCATTGCTTAGGCCCAAGTCAGCCTGAATATCTCGTGAAGATATTTCCTTTTTGCTCTGTCCCTCCTCAGATTGGATGACCATTAACATGCTATTCTTTTGCGGCTGAGGCACAAAACGCATCTTTAAGGAGTTGGGATCTGATTTGGTCTGCACCTCAAAAGCAATCTGGTCCTTTTTAATGTACCAGTTTAGCTGATAACGCATTCCCGCCTCTCCTTCTTGCTCCATTTTAATGACCCCTTCAAAGTTTTGGCCCTGCAAAGGGAGTAGGCCTATGAGTAGGAGGAATAGCCCCCCGAAAAGCTTATGCATAAGTAATTGCTCTATTTAAGTTAAGTAGTTCTTCCTTGCTTATTTTACGGTAGTAGAAAAGTTGCAAACAATTTGCCAAGATCGCTTTCTGACTAAGGTTGGCCGCTAATTTAGGTATTACACCCAAAAAGCCCCCCAATATCTAATTTAGCTTAGGGTTAAATACAGTTTTTGCCGCAGAAAGGGCGCGCAGCGCCCTCAGGCTGAGGGATGGAAAAGGGTGGCCCGAAGGGCCAGACCCAGCCGCCTTTGGCGGCGCAGGGCCGAGCAGAACTGCGAGCCCTGACACAGCCCGACCCGAGCGAAGCGAGGGGCAGCCCCAAACTATACAGTATCCTAAGATTCCTTTCCTCCCCAAAAGTTGAAAGCAATCTGACTCCCCATTAAAAAATAATTAGTTGCCTACATAGCCCTTCATGGCGCCCGACAAATAGTAGCCATCTATAAAGCTCCCTAATAAGCTATGCCCATTGCGCTTAACCGCAAAGCCGGCCATACCCCCTGCTGGAAAATTAGTGTTGGGCGGGTCGGGAAAATCTTGATCATAAAGTGTAATCATCCCTACGACGGGCGCCCCCACTTGTACCAATACATTGACAAAAAGGTAACCGGCTTGTCCATCTTCTCCATAATCTCCCCCATCACCCCCATAAACATTGGGCGTAATGGTAAAATCTGCCCCAAAGAGGTTAAAGTTGTAGGGATTGTTCAAGGCGCCGCCTCGACCTCCCTGAGCAAAGGCTCCCGTTCCTGCCGTTTGGCCTGGCTCATAGTATCCAAAGCCCGATCCTAGGTTGCCTCCAGCCCCACCATAAGCACCGCCGCCACCACCAGCACCAATGCCTAGGTTATAAGTCCCAATGCCCAAGTTAATGGGTTGGATCATCCCCACAGAACCTCCTCCACCTCCACCAGAATAGATGCGGCCTTGGTTACGCAAATCAGTATCTACCGTAAGGCTAATGGCATGTGTCCCATCAAAGCCTGTTCCTGCTCCACCACCACTAGCGCCCGCCCCAGCGCCACCATCTCCCCCACGGGCCAAAAGGGTGCCCTGGTTAAGTAGCCCTACTTTAGAATCAGGATGTAGCCCCCCCGTCGTAAAGACCTGTGGGGCTGTAGGATTATCTAGGAGCACGCCCGGACCAATGGTAGCCAGCACACAGATAGGTACGGCCGTCGGCAAACTATTGGCCGCTTGCAAATCATAATCACTCTGTGGCGAGTTAATATATACTTCCATACAACTATCTACAGCCACCACAAACACTTGGTTACCGACAGTATTTCCACAAACGGCCTGAACAATCACAGAATAGACGCCAGGAGGCGCAAAGATATCGGCCTCCACATTGAGTTGTATCGTATCCGTTCCATTCACTATATGCTGGTCCAAACTAGCCGTAATGCCCGCAGGCAGGTTAGGGATGATGTAGACCGAGATATCATTGGAAAATCCATTGCGTTGATTGAGGTACAAATAAGCCGAATCTCGATTGGTATACACTCGGTCAATATGCCCAGCAGGATTATCTATCCGAAAATCAAAGGCGCAATCATCACAACTACTCTGATTGAATGCCAACCAGCAGTTGCCGTTAAAATATTCCATAATACTGTCCGTCGCATTATAAACCGTAAGCCCCGGCTTGGGGTTCTGTATGTTGTCGCGCTGTTGGCGACTCATCCGAGGAGGCAAAAAGCCCCGGTCAGTCGATTCCAGATGCAAGACGGCACTACTATCTGGCTGCAAAATGTTAATCCCGACTTGTGCACTAAGCGGAAGGGCCAAAAGTAAGCCCAAAAAAGCAAGTATTGTTTTCATTATAGTTGTAGTATTGTAGCTAGCCCTAAAAATAGCTAAAAGCTTAGCTTCTAATATTAAGGATAAATTTTTAAATCAATATAATATGGATACTTCTTATTTGCTGACGCATTTAGGAGAAGAACGAGAAGACTATTTTAATGCGGTCATTCCGCCCATCGTACAATCTTCTAATTTTTCCTATGATAGCTTGGCCGACTTTAGATCTGCGATTCTCAACGAATTAGATAATTTTGTCTATACCCGTGGCAATAATCCCACAGTGGCCATCTTGCGCCAAAAATTAGCCGCCTTAGAACAAGCCGAGGATGCCTTGGTCTTCGGCAGTGGTAGCGCAGCTTGTGCAGTGGCTATTATTTCGCAGCTCCAAGCAGGCGATCACCTGCTCTCGGTACAAAGTCCCTACTCCTGGACCTTTAAATTGATTAGCAAGTTCCTTAGCCGCTTCGGCATTAGCTATGATTTTATTGACGCTAGCGATCTCCAACAAATTGAGGCCGCTATACGCCCCAATACTAAAGTCCTTTTCCTAGAATCTCCCAATTCGCTCACCTTTGAGCTACAAGATTTGGCCGCCTGTGCCGCCTTGGCCAAGAAACATGGCATTCGGACCATTTGCGATAATAGTTATGCTAGCCCAATTTACCAAAACCCCATTGCCTTGGGCATTGATCTCGTCATTCATTCGGCTACCAAATACCTTAACGGCCATAGTGATGTGGTCGCGGGGGTGGTCTGTGGAAGCAAGGCCCTGATTCAAAAGATGTTTGAGCTAGATTACATGGCCCTAGGTCCCGCTATTTCTCCCAATGATGCTTGGTTGCTGCTCAGAGGGCTGCGCACCCTGCCGCTCCGCATTCAAAAAGCAAATGAACATGCTAAAAAGGTGGTGGATTATCTGGCCCAACATCCCAAGGTCGATTATGTCCTCTATCCTGGCCATCCCTCTCATCCCCAATATGAATTGGCCCAAAAACAGATGTCTGGCTTTGGCGGCTTATTCTCGGTAAACTTCAAAGCCAAGCGTATCGAACAAATGGAGCGCTTCTCAGAGGCCCTTATGCCTACTTTTTTGCTAGCAGTATCTTGGGGAGGCTTCGAGTCTTTGCAAGTCCCTACGGCCTGCTTCTATAATCTAGGCACAGCGCCCCCTCCTCCCCTGCCCTTTAGCTTTGTGCGCTACTATGTGGGCCTAGAAGATCCAGACTATATTATCGATGCCTTCGAAAAGGCCTTTGTCCATCTAGAGGATTAGGTTTTGGGGCTGCCCCTCGCTCTGCTCGGGTCGGGCTGTCTCACAGCTCGCTGTTCGCTCGGCCCTGCGGCGCCAAAGGCGCCTTGGTCTGGCCCTTCGGCCACCCTTTTCCATCCCTCAGCCTGCGGGCGCTGCGGCCAGTGGGGCCTTGGCCCGCCCAGCTTGGCATTTTCCTCTTTTCATCGCTTCGGCAGTGGGCCAAGCCCCCAAAAGAACCCTCTTCCTCTATTATTTTTCCAGCTAATGCTCCAAAAGGACTGCATGGTCTATATTCTTTTTCAGCGAATAGTCGAAAAGAGTTGTCATGGACCATTATTTTTCCAGCAATTGCTCCATGACAACTCTTTCAGACCATTATTTTTCTAGCCAATGGGCTGGGAAGTTCTACCAGACCATTATTTTTCCAGCCAATGAGCTGGGAAGTTCTATCAGACCATTATTTTTCCAGCCAACGAGCTGGGAAGTTCTACCAGACCATTATTTTTCCAGCCAACGAGCTGGGAAGTTCTATCAGACCATTATTTTTCCAGCCAACGAGCTGGGAAGTTCTATCAGACCATTATTTTTTCAGCCAATGAGCTGGGAAGTTCTACCAGACCATTTCTTTTCCAGCGAACGAGCTGGGAAGTTCTATCAGACCATTATTTTTCCAGCCAACGAGCTGGGAAGTTCTATCAGACCATTATTTTTTCAGCCAATGAGCTGGGAAGTTCTACCAGACCATTTCTTTTCCAGCGAACCAATAAAAAGAGAACTATCATGAGATATTCGATAATGAGTATTTTATTATTGGCCCTAATCCTAGGGGCTTGTCAATCAGAAGCGCCCAAAGTGGAGAGCAAGCAAACTATGGCTTTATTTCAAGGGCCTTGGCGGGGCAGTTTGGCCCTTAATGATAGTTTGGAGCTTCCCTTTGAGTTGGCTTATGATGGACAAGTTTGGGAAATCATCAATGGGGAGGAGCGCATTGCCTTGCAGCTAGATTCCTTAGGGCCAGATAGTATGCGTTGGACCTTGCCTGTTTTTGGGACCTACTTCAACATCAAGCAAATAGGACCCAAAAGCCTAAAAGGAGAATGGGTAAACAGTCAAAAAGAAGACTACCGAATTCCCTTTAAGGCCGAAGGGGGCAAAAACTTTCGTTTTGGACCAAAGGCAGCGGCTCAAAGCAGCTTAGCTAAAAAGTGGGCCGTGCAATTTTCGCCTCAGGACAGCGCCAATAGCTATCCTGGAATTGCCCTCTTTAAGCTAGACCCTCAAACGTCTATTGTATCGGGAAGCTTTATGACCGAAACAGGGGATTATCGCTATTTGGCTGGAGAATTTAAGGGGGATAGCTTGCAACTTTCTGCCTTTGATGGGGCCCATGCCTTCTTATTCACGGCCCAACGACAGGGCGACGGCAGCTTATGGGGCCAATTTTACTCGGGCAAGCATTGGTCTACTTACTGGAGGGCCCAGCCCAACCCTAAAGCACAGCTTCGTCCCATGGACAGCCTCTCCTTCTTAAAAGCAGGCTATGAAAAGCTCGCCTTTAGCTTCCCAAATGCACAGGGCGATAGTCTTAGTTTGGAAGATGAGCGCTTTAAGGGCAAGGTTGTTATTGTCCAAGTTATGGGAAGCTGGTGCCCCAACTGCATGGATGAAAGCCGTTTGTTAGAAGAGTACTATAGACGTTATCGGAAAGAGGGCCTAGAAATCATAGCCTTGGCCTATGAACTCCGTCCTGATTTGGAGAAATTCCAAGCTATAGAAAAGCGTCTCCGCAAAGATTTGGGGATGAGCTACCCTATTGTTTTGGCTGGACCAGCCAATAAGCAAGAGGCCGCTAAGAGTTTGCCCATGCTCAATCATATTCTTTCCTTTCCCACGGCCATCATTATTGACCGTCAGGGGAAGGTGCAGAAAATACATACAGGATTTAATGGGCCTGGAACGGGAGAATACTACGAACAATATCGAGAAGAGTTGGCCCAATTGATTGAGCAACTTCTGGTGGCTCAATAAGTCCCCCACAGCTAGCTATGGGCAACAGACAAATGCGTCCTACAGGGCCGCAGGGCCGAGCGCCCCGACCAACGGGAGCCGATGCAGCGAAGCAACTAACAGCGAGCTGCAGAAGGACAGCAAGGCCTTTAGGCCGTCTTCGACGACCGAAGGGAGTAAGCGCCCGCCTGCGGCGGGCGGCTCCAAAACAGAAAAATAAACATTATGATTCGATACTATTTACTTTATAGCTTTCTCATTAGCAGTCTAATCTTGCAGGCTCAGCAGCCTATTCTCCCAATATATAAGGAAAATCAGAGCTATGATTATGCTGCTGTTCGGGCGGCCTATCAAGCCATAGCCGAGGCTTATCCAGCCCAGACACATTTGGAAGAAATGGGCTTATCGGATCAGGGTCGGCCCATAGACTTCTTTATTTTATCGGAAGAGGGACTACAAACTGCGGCGGCGGCCAAGGCATCGGGCAAGTTGATCGTATGGATCAATAATGGGATTCATCCGGGGGAGCCCTGTGGGATAGATGCCAGTTTGGAATTGGTTCAAAACATCTTGCGCAGGCCCAAGCAGCGGGCTTGGTTGAAAGAGATTGTACTTTGTGTTGTGCCTATCTATAATGTAGGTGGGGCGCATCAGCGCTCTTGTTGTAGTCGGGCGGCACAAAATGGCCCCTTGGCTTATGGTTTTAGGGGGAATGCGCAGCATTTGGACCTCAATAGAGACTTCATCAAATGTGATAGTCGGAATGCCCAGGCCTTTAATCGTTATTATTCGCTTTGGCAGCCCGACTTCTTTGTAGACACGCATACCACCAATGGCTCTGACCACCAATATACCTTAACCTTAATTGCTGGACAGGCGGATAAGATGCAAAGCTTGCAAGCGGCTTATCAGGAAGAGGAGCTGTTGCCGGCCTTATATGCGGGCATGAAAAAGCGGAAGAAGGAAATGATTCCCTATGTCTATACCATGGGCCCTACTCCAGAGGATGGTATCAAAGGCTTTTTGGAGACCCCTCGATACTCTTCGGGTTATGCCAATCTGTTTCAGTCTTGGGCCTTCATTACCGAGGCTTTAAAATACAAGCCCTATGCGGAGCGGGTAGAGCATAGTTTAGCTTTCTTAGAGGAGCTATTAGCTTATGGGGCGGCGCATCGGTTAGAGTTACAGCAAGTAAGGGCCAAAGCCAGAGCGGCAGTTTTGGCGCAAGACAGTTTTTGTTTGCGTTGGGCCTTGGATACTAGTCGGGCAGAGGAGCTGGTATTTAAGGGTTATGAGACAGAAATGCAGCCCTCTCCTTTTGGGGAAGATGAGCAGCGTTTGGTTTATCGCAAAGATCGGCCATATAGCAAAGTGATTCCTTATTATCCGCACTACAAAGAAGAAGTAGTTGTCAAAGCGCCTAGGGCCTATATTGTTCCACAATCGCAATGGCGTTTATTGAATCGGCTGCGTTGGAATGGAGTAGAAATGCGTCCCTTGGAGGCAGATACGAGCATAGCGGTAGAGGCATATTATATTCGGGACCTACAGACCGTCAAGCAAGCTTATGAGGGGCATTATTTGCATCAATCGGTAGCCGTAGAGAGGGTCTATATGCCTATGCAGTTCTATAAGGGGGATTATGTAGTTTCTTGTGGGCAGCCATTGAAGCGGTATTTAGTAGAAACCTTAGAGCCTCAGGGCCATGATGCCTTCTTTGCTTGGAATTTCTTTGATGCTATTTTGCAACAAAAAGAGTGGTTTTCGCCTTTCTCTTTTGAGTCGATTGCCCTTGAACTTTTGGAGAATGACCCTTATCTTAAAGCAGCCTTTGAGGCTAAGAAAAAAGAGGAGGAAGCCTTTGCCAAGAGTCGTTATCAGCAGCTCTACTTCATCTATCAGCATTCTCCTTATTATGAGCCTAGTCATCGGCTTTACCCTATAGCTAGACTACCTTAAAGACTATATTTGATGCGCTTTCTTAGTGGGCCAGCGGCCCTTCTGAATGAGTTTGAGTTAATAGCGGACAAAGAGAGCTTTGCCATGCTTCATTTTTATGAGCGGAACAAAGTGGAATTGGCCCTTTTACCTTTTGCAGACTATTACCGTCTGCGGACTTATTATGCCAATGCTTTATTGGCGGCGCAGGCCTATGAGCAGCACATTGTAGAGGCAGATTGGTTAATTGAGCAATCTATCATTGAGGATATTCGGGAAGTAGATGGGCGGGATGTCTATTTGCATTTTCTATATACTTCTATGTTGGCCTTTTTTTATTTGGGCCAATATGATACTTCTTTTAAGCGGATAAAGGCCTTAGTGGCTATGCGGCCATATGAGCCCAAGTATTTGCTTTGGCTAAGGCGCAATTTAATGCTTCGACGGCCCAATTGGGTGCGTTGGGGTTTTGCGGGGGCCATATTGAGTTTGGCAAGTTGGTTAATCCTTAGTTTTTTCTCGCTTTTTTTGGTAGATCCCTTTTTTCCTTATTTGCGGGAAGTTATTTTGGGGGCTCGGCAGCTCACGGCAGGGCTTGGGGCGGCTGCAATAAGCTTTGCGATATTTGGGCAATACTACTATGTAGAAAGAGAATTGCGTAAGTTAATAAAAGGTAGGGGGGCCAAAGGGGCCTCTTGAGTGAACTAAAAAGAGCCCTGCGATTGCAGGGCTCTTTTGTTTTATTGACTGGCTTAATCTAGGCAGTGATTAGTTGCTTTAAGGGCTTGGAAGTTGAGCAATTGGCCCATAACAGCAGCTATTCTAGCTCGTTCTTTTTTTGGGCGGTCAAAAGCATTTTTGAGGAAGACCGCATAATAGAGGGGGCGTTGGCCGGCTTCTCTTTCTATCCAGCCGGCATCATTATAAATCCCTGGTAGGCTTCCTGTTTTGTGGGCAACTTTGCGGTTTGGGGGGAGGACCTCTGGGAGGAAATAGCTACCGGTTCGGCAAGAGAGCAGGCAATCTCTTAGCCATTGGCTAGATTGGGGATTCAGCCATTGTTCTTGATCTAGGCCTTTGAGGAGTTGGACAAAGGCTTTTGGGGAGCCTTGATCTCTGCGGTCCCAAAGAAATTTACGTCTAGCAATTTTGCGTTCGGACCAAGGGGAGCTGGACAAAATTTGGGTAGCGCGGCTATAGGTCCATAGGCTTTGGTCTTCGGGTAATTCTCGGTTAGCTAGATCAATAAAGATTTCAATCAAATAACGGTTAATGTTAATATCGGAGACCATCCAGCTTTTGAGTTGAGCTTGGACATATTCTGGTCCACCGAGTTGGCGCAGCAGAGCGTCTGTTGCGCAATTATCGCTATATCGCATCATGTAATGGGCTAATTCTTCGATTTGGGGACCAAAGGCCGTCTTGCCAGTACTATCCCAATCCATAAAACAGCCAGAGTGGCGACGGTCCTCTAGGTTGAGCGGAATAGAATCATATAGAGAGAGTTTGCCGGCCTCTTGAGCAGCTAGCAAACTGGCGGCTATGGGAAGTTTATAGACGCTAGCTAGGGGAAAAAGGCTATCTCCAGCAATGGAGAAGCTTTGGTCCAATTGTGCGTCATAGATATAGATGCCCATTTGGCCTTTGGGGTTTTGGCAAATGAGCTGTAAGCTATCTTTGAGGGCCTCAAAACCACTTAGATTTTCCTGGTAGATGGGGACTTGGCTAAATGGGGGATGTTTTTCCTTTTGGCAGGCGAAAAGGAAGAGGAATAAAAAAGGGCAAAAAAAGTAAAGTGTTTTCATAAGCTATTGGTTATAGTGTTGGGTCACAAATTAAGGAATTGAGCAGACTTTAAGAGGAGGAATACTTGAGGCTTTGGCCTTTTTAGAAAGGGGGGAAGGCGAAGAATTGGGCCTGGGGGGAGGAAAGCATAAAGTTTATTTTAGAGAATTACAAACTTATCTCCTTAGACAATCAAGCAGTTAGCAAAAACATTAAATAAAAGGGCATTAAAAGCTTGGAAAAAGAGATTCTTGCCGTATATTTGCAATGCAGAGTGGAGCAGTGGTAGCTCGTCGGGCTCATAACCCGAAGGTCGCAGGTTCGAGTCCTGTCTCTGCAACAAGGTAAAGCCTTCCAGTGATGGAAGGCTTTTTTTTATGCCTATATCCAGCCTGCTCCGCAACCTAAAGAATTATTATTTGTATAATTGCAAACTTTATTTTTGAGTCTTTGGCTGATGAGTTATTGGCCTACTGCAAGTTTGTATATGATGAAAAACTACCTTTCTTTAATTAAATTCAGTCATACTATTTTTGCGTTGCCCTTTGCGATGATTGGCTTTTTCTTGGCCACGGTAGAGGGGAATGGGCAATTGGATTGGCGGTTATTTGCTTTGGTCCTTTTATGTATGGTCTTTGCGCGTTCGGCGGCTATGGCCTTTAATCGTTATGCAGATCGGGATATTGATCGGCGGAATCCGCGGACGGTCACAAGAGAGATTCCTGCGGGGGTAATTTCGGCTCGAAATGCACTCTTTTTTGTGTTGATTAACTGTGCTTTATTTGTGGCCACCACCTATTTTATCAATTGGCTTTGCTTTTTGCTTTCGCCCATTGCGCTTTTAGTGGTTTTGGGCTACTCTTATACAAAGCGGTTTACGGCCCTTTGCCATTTTGTTTTGGGGGTAGGTTTAGCCTTGGCGCCTATTGGGGCTTATATTGCGGTGAGCAATCAATTTGCCTTATTGCCGATTATTTACTCCTTTGTGGTTTTATTTTGGGTATCGGGTTTTGATATTATTTATGCTTTGCAAGATGAGGAGTTTGACCGTTCCTTGGGCTTAAATTCAATTCCCGCTGCTTTAGGGAAAAAGCGCGCCTTGATGGTGTCTAATGTATTGCATGGACTCACGGCTCTTTTGGTGATTTATCCAGGCATACAAGCGACTGAATTCTTTGGGCTTTATTATTGGATTGCGGTGGCTTTATTTATTGGCTTATTGGCCTATCAGCATTTTTTGGTCAAGCCAAATGATTTGTCTAAGGTGAATCTGGCCTTTTTTACGACTAATGGAATTGCCTCTACTATTTTTGGGACATTGGTAATCTTTGATTTGTATTTTTAGATGGCCATTATTTCTTTTTGCTCCCCGCCTGCTTTTCTGAGTAGGCGGGGATTTTTTGTTGGTTTTGGGGCATAAAAAAGGCCATCCTTTCCGTTCTGGACTGAATGGCTAATCTATAATATCTACTGCTATTTTGGGGCCTCCGCAGCAAAGCTGCGGCGCTACGTTTCAGGGCTCGCAGGTCTGCTCGGCCCTGCGGCCTAACGGCCTTGGTCTGCGGCTTCGCCGCCCCCTTTCACATCGCTAGGCCTGCGGCCCTTCGGGCCTATTGAATGGCAGCGGCTAAAGGCCGCCAGCCATTTTTGGGTTTCAACCCACAATATTGGCTGAGGGATGGATAGCAGTGGCCGCAGGCCAGACCCAGGGCTTTTGAAGCAAAGCGAAAAAGCCCGCAGGGCCGAGCAGACCTGCGAGCTGCGGCACAGCCCGACCCAGCCGCAGGCTGGGGCAGCCCCAAAAAAAGCTACTTCTTCTTGGTCTGTTCCACTAACGTTTCTATAGTATTATATAGATTTTGGATAATCGTTGATTGATTTTGGACCATTTTGCGGAGCTCGTCCATTTCGGAGCGGAGCATATTTTTAATATTGGAAGGAGAGGGCAAAAAGGGAGAAATTTTGGCGCGGACATACCAAATCTCTTGAATATCCTTCACGCTCATTTCAAAGGGTTCATAGTAAGTATTGTCGGACAGGAGCAGCAGTTTTTGGTCGGCTTTGATGTGGTTGTGTATGCGTTTGATGAGGACATCGCCTTTAGTGACCACCACATAGACATAATTATCTTTGAGGGAAGAGGCCCAGAGGCTGGGTTCTAGGTAGCTACAAACCACCTTATCGCCTTCAAAGAGGGTGGGTTCCATACTATCGCCAGAGAGGTCAAATGAGCGGTGGGTACCCACCTTATACTTATAGTCGGGCAAGGTATAGCTGGGTAATTCTTGGATAAAAGTGGGGTCTTTAGACTCGGAGGCATAGCCTGCTTGAGCGGGCACGGGCACATGCACAATGCGTTCATCATTGTGGGAGTCAGTGACTACGGTAAGGACTTTCAAGTTAGGTTGAGCCTCTTCTGTCATAAAAAGGGGCCCTTCGCCAGAGAAGAGATAGACGGGATTCATCTTATAGACCTCTATGGCTTTTCGGAGCAGCTCAATAGTCACATCTCGGCGTTGTTTGAGGATTTCGCTCAGGCTTTGGGGCAAATAATCGAGGGAAAGGGCAAATTGTCGGCTAGAGCGGATGCGTTGTTCCTTCTTGAGTTGGTCGTGGCAATGGATAAAACGTTCGGTTACTATAGAATTCATAAGCAAAAAGTTAATGCCCTAAAGCTATTATAGTGAGTGCAATAAGGCCCTCACAAAACAAATTTAACTTTTTGCGTGTACAGCAACAACTATTTACGCAAATAATTTAAACTCAACTCCTTTATTATTTAGATAAGTTCAAAACAATAGACTTTAACAAGTCAGCTGTTCAAAGTCATTAGACAATTTAGGGTTGCTACATTAACTTCATATAGCCTTAACAAAACCTTTAGGTATTTTGCCTAAATTTCAACAATTGGTTAAATCAGGCTTAATAAATTTGGAAATATATAGTTATTGCGATACTTCCAATGGAACAAATAAAAAACAACTTATGGAAAATTATTACATGCTAGAATTCGAGGTACCTGCAGATATGCAGGCCCATGTAGAGGCTCGTTCTGCAGAGCATCATGCGAAGGTAGAGGAATTAATGGCCCAAGGTCGCATTCAGTCTTTTTCTTATTCGGCCAACGCCATGCGTTCTTGGGCTATTGTAAAGGCTAGTTCTGCAATTGAGGTGATGCGTTTGATTCAGGAGTTACCTTTGCAGGATTGCATGATTCCTAGCATTATTAGCCTAGAGAGCCATTATTCGGCAGCGCCTAGACTAGCGACAGCTGCACACTAGCTATAAAAATTAATATAAAGGCAAAGTTGGCTTTAAGAGCAATAGCGGTTCTTTTGCGAACAATTGACATATATAATCCTCGCTTGTTCTAGATCTAAGCGTTGTTTTTGTCTTGCTTTTACCCAAATAGCAAATTCTGAGGGCGCTTCTTCTTGAAACTCGTCCAACTTCAATACGGTATACACCCCCTCTCCTGCAGGCAATAACCAACTGTGCTCATCCAGAGCAATCAGCTGGCCTTCGGGATAGGCATGTACAGATAAGGCTGGCCTAGATGCCTGTTCTTTAAGGACTTCTAGTGCCATTTGGGCCAATTCATCAGCAGAGGGGTCTTCCTTCTCGGCTTCTAAAATAACACAGCTTCCATTTTGGAAGAGGACCCAGTGGGGATAATGTTCGGCGGTCAACTCAGTAATTGTAGTTAACCATTGTTCGTGTATAACTGGATTGTTCAATAGTCTGTTTTTTGGTTTACTACCAATAAGTTAGAACAAATAATTAGGCTATACAATAGGCCAAGGGCCCAGCTTGCAGGTTTAGCAAGCTGGGCCCTTTTTGTTAAAATAAGGTTAACTGATCGAACTGTGATTAGTGTTACTACATCTATCTGTTTAATCTCTGATCTTTGTAATAGACAAAAGGGCTAGAAGATGATTGGCCAACAAAAAAATAGCTTTTGTCAATTTGGTCACAAAGATATACGAGAAGCTCACATACTTTTGTAAGGAACAAAAAAGGATGGGCAAGCTTTTGAAATAAAATTTCTGCTTGTCGTAAAAGTCACAAACAATCTTTTATTCCTACCTTATCTTTGTATCAACAACAATTTACTAAACATCACACTTAAAATATAAGCATTATGAAAGTTGAACAGCTGTATACTGGATGTCTCGCACAAGGTGCCTACTATATTGAATCTGAAGGCGAAGCGGCTATCATTGACCCCCTTCGTGAAACTGCCCCTTATTTGGAAATGGCCGAAGAGCGTGGCGCAAAGATCAAATACATCTTGGAAACTCACTTTCATGCCGACTTTGTTTCTGGTCATATCGATCTAGCTAAGAAATCGGGCGCTCAAATTGTCTTTGGCCCCAAAGCAGAAACTGGCTACGACGCTTATGTCGCTAAAGATAATGAGGAGTTGAAGCTTGGAAAGTTGCGCATCAAAGTATTGCACACTCCTGGCCACACTCAAGAGTCTAGCAGTTTCCTTCTGCTTGATGAAGAAGGCGAACAACTCGCCATCTTTACTGGTGATACTCTATTTATTGGAGATGTTGGACGCCCTGACCTCGCCATTAAATCAGATGTTACTATGGACGATTTGGCTGGCATGCTCTACGACTCGCTTCACAATAAAATCATGCCCCTAAACGACGATCTCATCGTTTATCCTGGCCATGGCGCTGGCTCTGCCTGCGGTAAAAATATGTCTAAAGAAACTTATGCTACTTTGGGCAACCAAAAAGAGTTTAACTACGCACTACAACCCATGAGCCGCCAAGAATTCATCACTAAAGTAACTGCGGGCTTGGCTACGCCTCCCCAATACTTTGGCTATAACGCTATGATGAATAAAGCTGGTTACAATAGCTTCGATGAAGCCCTCGCCCAAGGAACTACTCCCCTAGATATAGAAGCCTTCAAAGCAGAAATGGCAAAAGGAACCCTTATCCTCGATACCCGCCATCAAGATGTCTTTGAAAAAGGATATATCCCTGGCGCAATTAGCATCGGCCTAGATGGTAATTTCGCTCCCTGGGTAGGCGCTATGATCGTAAACCTCCAACGCCCTATCTTACTGATCGTGCAAGAAGGCCGCGAAGAAGAAGCCGTTACTCGCTTGGCTCGCGTAGGCTACGACAATGTGGTCGGCTTCCTTAAAGGTGGACTAGATGCCTGGACTGCCGCAGGAGAAGATGTTGCCACCGTAAAAACTATTCCCGCTACCGAATTGGCCCAACTGATCGCCAAGGAAGATGACTTAAAGGTAATTGATGTCCGCAATGAAGGAGAATTTATCTCTGAACACCTTCTCGCCGCGACCAACTACCCCCTAGCCGAAATGGCTAAACAAGTAGAGGATCTGGACAAAAAAGCAACTTACTATGTCCACTGTGCCGGTGGATACCGCTCAATGATCGCCTCTGCCGTACTCCAAAATATGGGCTTCGAAAATATTATTAACGTAGCCGGCGGCTTTACAGCCATCAGCGAAACAGATGCGCCCAAAAGTGACTACGTTTGCCCTTCTACCCTACTCTAACACAACCATAGAGCACACCCAATTATACAACTATCACCACTAAAGAAAAGCGCCTAAACCAGCAGGCAACTAGCTGGTTTAGCGCCTTTTTCTAGCTAAATTTCAATTCATCATGTTCTTATTTGCGCAAGATGTTACAGAGATGTTGTCCCAACCTTGGCCCTGGTATGTGGCCGGGGCAATGATTGTCCTCGTTATGCAACTCCTCGTTTTTAACGGCAAATCCTTTGGCGTTTCCGCTAGCATGCGCGCCGCTTGCTCCGCTATGGGCGCAGGCAAAAGTGTCTCTTTCTTCGATTTTGACTGGAAAGGAAGCCAAGGATGGAATATGCTCTTTATCATCGGTGCCGCTATCGGAGGTTTTATCTCTATGCAGTTTATCTCTGGCAGCGAACCTATGGAACTAGGTGCCAGAACGATTGAATACGTAGAAAGCATCGGTTTCTCCGCCCCCACAGCAACAAACGGTAAAACCAACCTCTTGCCCCAAGAAATTAGTGACCCCAATTTTGTCTTCTCCGCTAAAGGCCTGTTTATTCTCATCTTTGGTGGACTCCTTATCGGATTTGGCGCCCGCTATGCCGGCGGCTGTACCTCTGGCCACGCAATTAGCGGCCTGTCTCAACTCCAAATCCCTTCTCTTATCGCTGTAATCGGCTTCTTTATCGGCGGCCTAACAATGACTTACTTTATCCTGCCACTACTTTTTGGCGCCTAAATCTACCTATGCTATGAAGTTTGTAAAATATCTAGGTCTGGGCATCCTCTTTGGCGTGGTCATGACCAAATCAGAAGCCGTTTCTTGGTACAGAATCCAAGAGATGTTCCTCTTCGATAATTTTCACATGTACGGAATGATCGGCACCGCCGTCATCCTCGGTATTATCACTACCGCCCTAATCAAAGCACTCAAGCTGCAAACCTTTAAGGGCGAAGAAATTAAGTTCCACCCCAAAAATATGTCTATTCCTCGCTACCTCATCGGTGGCATTATCTTCGGCCTCGGCTGGTCCATGACCGGCGCCTGCCCCGGCCCAATGTATACCCTACTCGGCCAAGGCTATTGGGCCGTACTCATTATTATCGCTTCTGCCCTAGTCGGTACTTACCTATACGGCGCCCTGCGCTCCAAATTACCGCACTAGTCCGCATATAATTTAGCTAGTTGTTTGGACCGGACGACTAGTCTAGGAGGGGAAATCGGTCTGGCTCATCTTCTTTTATAGAGGATGGGCCTTTTATTTTTCCTCCCTAGCCTAAACTTTTGCCTCAAAAGTTCCTTAACTTTGACAGCAATACATCCACTTTAGGGGTGTTTAGTTTTTTTTTAGGGGCCTCCCGCCTGCGGCGGGCGCTACGTTGCGGGGCTCGCTATTCGCTCGGCCCTTCGCAGGCTTCGCCTGCTCGGTCTGGCCTACGGCCACCCCTCCACATCGCTAGGCCAATAACGCCCAGCCACTAAGCAAAAACTAAACTGAGAATAGACCCTTATCACCTGATGCAGCTCATACTGCCGTAGGGAAAAGTGCCGTCCTCTCTCTTCAGGATAGCCATACCTATGCCAGCCAAGAGCCGCCTAAGCCATAGAAATCCTATGCCGAACGCTATCCAAATTTATCTCAATGGCCAAGCCATGAGCTGCCCCACAAATTATAGCCTCTTCCAACTCCTCCAACAATTAAATAAAGAAGAGGAAGGCGGCCTCGCCCTCGCCCTCAATCAAGAGGTCATCCCCAAAGCCCTCTGGGCCAACACTTTTCTAAACGACCAAGATCGCGTTTTACTCATTACGGCTACCCAAGGCGGTTAGCCCCAATTTGCTATGCTAAAAATTATATATCATGAGAAAAGATAAATTGCCTCAGCAGGAAGGAATTACCAGAACCCCCTTCCCTAGCTCTAAGAAAATTTATGTCCCCGGCCGCATCCACCCTCAAATTAAGGTGGCCATGAGAGAAATTAGCCTCTCGCCTACCAAGATCCAAGCCACCGGCGAACTAGAAGAAAATCCCCCCGTTACCGTCTATGACACTAGCGGCCCCTATACCGACCCCAATGTCGAAATCGATATCAATAAAGGCCTAGAGCCCCTCCGCCAACAATGGATTCTCGACCGCCTAGATGTGGAAGAATTAGATGGCATTTCCTCTAACTATGGCCAAGAACGCCTCGCTAAAAGCGATATCGACTGGCTCCGCTTCCCCAACCTGCGCAAACCGCTCCGCGCCAAAAAAGGCCAGAACGTTTCGCAAATGCACTATGCCAAAAAAGGTATTATCACTCCCGAAATGGAGTATATCGCTATCCGCGAAAACCAAAGAAGAGCCGAACTGATGCAGCAAGGTATCGACTTTGGCCAACAACATCCCGGACATAGCTTTGGCGCTAATATCCCTCAAGGTTTTATTACCGCAGAATTTGTCCGCGAAGAGGTGGCCCGCGGCCGCGCCGTTATCCCCTCTAATATCAACCATCCCGAATCAGAACCCATGATTATTGGCCGCAATTTCTTGGTCAAAATCAACGCAAATATCGGTAACTCTGCCGTAACCTCTAGCATCGCTGAGGAGGTGGAAAAAGCCGTTTGGGCCTGCCGCTGGGGAGCCGATACCATTATGGATCTCTCTACAGGCCAAAATATTCACGAAACCCGCGAGTGGATTCTCCGCAACTCTCCCGTTCCTATCGGGACTGTGCCCATCTACCAAGCCCTAGAAAAAGTCAATGGCGTGGCCGAAGACCTCACTTGGGAAATCTTTAGAGATACCCTAATCGAACAGGCCGAACAGGGCGTAGATTATTTTACCATCCATGCCGGTGTCCGCCTAGCTTATATCCACCTCACCGCCAAAAGAGTAACGGGTATCGTTTCTCGTGGTGGCTCAATTATGGCCAAATGGTGCCTAGCCCACCACAAAGAGAATTTCCTCTACACCCATTTTGAGGATATCTGCGAAATTATGAAGGCTTATGATGTAGCCTTCTCTCTAGGCGATGGCCTCCGCCCCGGCTCTATTGCCGATGCCAATGATGAAGCCCAATTTGCTGAGCTAGAAACCCTTGGCGAATTGACCAAAATTGCCTGGAAACATGATGTGCAAACTATCATTGAAGGGCCCGGCCATATTCCTATGCATATGATTAAGGAGAATATGGACAAACAGCTCAAGCACTGCGGCGAAGCACCTTTCTATACGCTCGGCCCATTGACTACCGATATTGCTCCCGGTTACGATCATATTACTTCGGGCATCGGTGCCGCCATGATTGGCTGGTACGGTACAGCCATGCTTTGCTATGTGACGCCCAAAGAACATTTGGGCCTTCCTAATAAAGAAGATGTAAAAACAGGAGTAGTCACTTATAAACTAGCGGCCCATGCTGCCGATTTGGCCAAAGGACATCCCGGCGCACAATATCGCGACGATGCCCTAAGCAAAGCCCGCTTTGAGTTCCGTTGGTACGACCAATTCAACCTTTCGCTAGATCCTGATACGGCCCGCGCTTATCATGATGAAACCCTACCCGCAGAAGGCGCCAAAATTGCCCACTTCTGCTCGATGTGCGGTCCAAAATTCTGCTCAATGAAAATTACGCAGGAGGTCCGAGACTATGCCGCTGGCCTAGACGAAGACGCCCAAACCGCCCTAGAAAAAGGAATGGCCGAAAAATCAGAGGAGTTCTTGACTAAAGGCAGTAAAATCTACCACTAGAGATAGCTCCCCGCCCCTTCTGCGGGCTTCGCCCGCAGAAAAGGAGCGCAGCGACTGGCTGAGGGATGGTAGGCAGTGGCCCAAAGGGCCAGACCAAAGGCTTTTGAAGTGAAGCGAAAAAGCCTGAAGGGCCGAACGAACAGCGAGCTGCCGAACAGCCCGACCCGCCCGCAGGGCGGGGCAGCCCCAAATCATTCATCTAATTGTTAAAGGCCTCTACTATGGGGCCTTTGGCTTTTGAAATAGAAAAAATGAAGATCAGATTATTGACACATCCCGAGCTCTTGACGGATGAAATACAACTTATCAATGCCCTTTTTGCAGAGGGTCTAGCCTGTCTCAATTTGCGTAAGCCCAATTTTACGGCCCAGCAATATGAGGACTTTCTGGCCCAAATTGATGCCCAATACCACCCCAAAATTATTTTGCACGACCATTATGAACTCTGCGATAAATATAAGGTGCAGGGGATTCATTTGGGCGAGGCCCGCCGCCGCAGTTATAGCCCAGAAGAACTCTTGGCCCTCCGCCAAAAGCTCCAAAAAGCAGGCTTGGCCCTAGGCTCTTCGGTACATGAACGCAGCACTTTAGACGAATTGGCCCCCAAGCATTTCGATTATATTTTTGTGAGTCCCGTCTTTAGCTCGATCTCTAAGCAAGGCTATGGCCCCAAAGAAGATTGGAGCATTAGCCCCTACAAGGACCAATATGATTTTAGCCTTGTGGGCTTGGGCGGCATTGATTTGGACAGCCTAGCTGCCGCCGCCGAAAAAGGCTTTGAAGAAGTAGGCGCTCTAGGCTCCGTTTGGCTCAAAGGCGAGGCCGCCCCCGCCTATTTTGCTAAAATGCTTGCAGCATGTCAGGCCCTTTTGTCTTAAGTATTGCGGGTTTTGATCCCTCTGCAGGGGCCGGCCTTTTGGCCGATATCAAAACCTTTGAACAGCTGGGCGTCTATGGCCTCTCGGTTTGTAGCGCCCAAACCATACAACGGCCCGGCTGCTTTGCCGATTTGCGCTGGACCGAAGCCGATTGGGTGGAGCGACAACTGGCCTTTTTGCTACAAAGCTATACGCCCAAGGCCGTGAAAATCGGCATTATTGGAGACTTGGCCCTTTTGGGTCGCCTCTTGGACCAACTAGCGGCCTTGGCCGCTCCGCCCCTGATTGTTTGGGACCCCGTGCTTAGTGCCTCTGCGGGTTTTGACTTTCAGCAGGCCGATGCTTTTGAAGACCTCAAAGCACTGATTGAGCGAGTGGATGTTTTTATGCCCAATCGCCAAGAGCTAGAGCGCCTTTGGCCCAAACAATCGCCCTTAGCCGTGGCCCAAAGCATTAGCCAACAAACGGCTTTATTGCTTAAAGGGGGACATGATCCCCAAGCGAAGGGATTGGACCAACTCTTTTTGGCGGGCGAGCTAGCCGCTCAATGGCCCCCCAAAATGATTGCTCCCCAAGACAAGCATGGAACAGGTTGCGTGCTTTCCTCTGCCCTAACCGCCTTTTTGGCCCTAGGGCTCCCCTTAACCACAGCCTTTGGAAAAGCCAAAGACTACAACCTTCAATTTATGAACAGCCAGCCCTCTCTGCTCGGTTGGCACAGGAGCTATCAAGATGAGTAAAAAAGAAATTGCCGCCTTACAATATGTGAGTAGCGGGCAGCGAATACAAGAACATCTGGACCAAATTGCAGATTTTCTGGCGGCAGGTGGCCGCTGGGTTCAACTTCGCCTCAAAGAAGTGAGCCAGGCCGATTATTTGGCCGCTGGAAAAACCGCCCGCGCTATCTGCGATCAGCATCAGGCCCAACTCATTATTAACGACCAAATTGAGGTGGCCCAAGCCGTAGCCGCCGATGGCCTACACCTAGGCCGTAGCGATATGCCCTTGGAGGAAGCTAGGGCCATTCTGGGCCCAGGTTTTATTTTGGGCGGCACCGCCAATAGCTGGGAAGATATTCAGGAGGTTTATTTGGCTGGAGCCGATTATATTGGGCTGGGCCCCTTCCGATTTACCCCCACCAAAAAGAAATTAAGCCCTATTTTGGGCATGAAAGGCTATCGCGAACGGCTGCAACAACTAGAGCGCAAGGGCTGGGAGATTCCCATGGTCGGTATTGGCGGCATTAAGCTAGCCGATATAGAAGGCTTATTGCGGACTGGTCTGCATGGGGTGGCCCTTTCTGGCCTAATTAACCAAACGACAGACAAAAAGACCCTAGTCAAAACAATTTATCAACTTTTGGAAATGGCCCCTAGCGGGTATAAATGAAGATAGGCATGGATACATTAAAAATTGCCGATAAGGAATTTAACTCAAGATTATTTACGGGCACAGGCAAGTTTGCCTCTTCTGCCCTGATGCGGGAGGCCCTTTTGGCCTCTGGTTCGGAGCTGGTCACGGTGGCCCTCAAGCGGATGAATGTGGAGAAGTCAGAGGACCCTATTGTGGACCAGCTCGATGCACCGCATATCCACCTTTTGCCCAATACCTCTGGCGCGCGCACGGCCGAGGAGGCCATTTTTGCGGCCCAATTGGCCAGAGAAGCCTTGGGGACCAACTGGTTGAAACTCGAAATTCATCCAGATCCCAAATACTTGATGCCCGATCCCATCGAGACCCTCAAAGCTGCCGAAAAGCTCGTCAAATTGGGCTTTGTGGTCCTGCCCTACATCCATGCTGATCCCGTGCTTTGCAAGCGCTTGGAAGAGGTAGGCGTGGCTGCCGTCATGCCTTTGGGCTCGCCAATTGGGAGTAATAAGGGCCTGAGAACCCTAGATTTCCTAGAGATTATCATTGAGCAAAGTCAGCTGCCCGTGGTGGTCGATGCGGGTATCGGTAGCCCTTCTGATGCCGCCAAAGCCCTAGAAATGGGGGCCGATGCGGTTTTGGTCAATACCGCTATTGCCGCCGCTCAAGACCCAGTAGAAATGGCCAAAGCCTTTAAATTGGGCGTTATGGCGGGGCGCATGGCCTTTGAGGCCCGCCTAGCCGAGCAGCGCATGGGGGCCGAGGCCAGCAGTCCCTTGACCTCCTTCCTTGGCGATTAAGCGCCCATCAACAACATTTAGCAAGCCCTACTATTCTTGGATAGTGGGGCTTTTCTTATTGCTATTTTGGGGCCTGCCGCCTTCGGCGGCCGGGCCCTTGCAGGGCTCGCAGGGCTGCTCGGCCCTTCAGCCCTTCGGGCTTCGGTCTGGCCTGACGGCCACCCTTTCAGGCCCCTAGGCCGTTTGGCCTTCGGCCATTTGCGGCGGCTTCGCCGCCTGCTATCTGTCGGTCTAGACCTAGCCTAAATACCTGCCTGCTATCTCCTATATGATATGGATACCTGTGGGTTAAAACCCACAGCAACCAAAGCGGCTATACTGGGCGCAATAAAAATGAGCCGATGGTTAAAACCATCGGCCCATAACGAATGCTAATACAAGCAGAGACTGTTAAAAATTTTGTGTGCGCCCTTTCCTGCGCCTAGGGACAAGCCCCTAGGCTAACTTTTTCAGACAGCCCTCTAAAGAGGGCCTTTGGATAAGGACCTGCTCTGCAATAACTATTTAGCAAAGCCGTATATATCAGCCTTTGAGGCCCTTTAGGGCGGACTCCATTGGATTCGCCTAGGGGCTTGTCCCTAGGCAATTATTGGCTGAATCCTAACAAGCTAAAGACCAAAATTTTATTCTAATACACAAAATCCTGAACAGTCTCACCTTCTCTGCAATAATCCCTTACCTAAACTTAGGTAAGCTAATTGACAGACATCTAATTGCTTACTCCAGTTGGAATGCCCTAGTTGACAGAGATCAAGGCCTTTAGGCGGTTTAGCAGGCGGCGAAGCCGCCTGCAAAGGAGCGAAGCGACTTGGCCTAGCGATGCGGAGGGGTGGCCGTCAGGCCAGACCGAGGCGCCACAGGCGCCGAAGGGCCGAGCAGCCCTGCGAGCCCTGAAGCGTAGCGCCTGCAGCTTTGCTGCAGGAGGCCCCTCAAAAAACAAAAAGGCCCAAAACCGAAGTTCAGGGCCTTTTCAGGAGAAAATTGATTAGGAATTAGTTGATCCCGTGCATCCAGCGTTTCACCACTCCAGAGAGGAGGATGAGGAGGACACCGCCACCAACGGCAACAAAACCAAGAATCATAAATACGTTGATACAGATCACTAGTGTATCCTCGGCCACTGTTTTGGATACAGCGGCATTGGGGCTAGCGGCCATCATCTCTTCGATTTGATCTTTGGGGAACTGCTTAGGCTCTTCTGTTTTGAGGCTAGCATCGGTAGAGAGGAAGCTAATTTTTGCCTTTTTGATGAGGCCTTCTTTATAGAGGCCCTCTTCTTGTTTGGCGGCTTCTTCCATGATTGCTTTATCGGCAACGGTAACGGCATGATACTTCTCGCCATTTTTGTTGAGTTCCTTAATGAAGAAATCGCTAAGGACAAACTCTTGGACCGAGTGTGTTTCTGTGGCGTCTTCGGCGGTAAAGCCGAGTTCCTTCATTTTGGTCGTATCTTTAGAGCTACCTACATACATTTTGTAGACCTCTTTATTGGCGAGCATGGCAGTTTTGATATCATCATTCTCCATGCTATTGTTGAAGCGTTCTAGGCGTTCGGTTTCCACCATTAGCTCAGACATATCGACATTAGTCATCTGGGCAATTTTGGCCCCTGCCAAGTGAGCGAAAGAGGTAGACATCAGCCAGAAGCCCATGATAAAGCCCACCACTTTGGCGGGAGAGAGCTTAGTTACTAGAGAGAGGCCCACAGGAGAGAGGGCTAGTTCGCCCAAAGTGTGGAGGAGGTACAAAAGGGCCATAAAGATAGCGGGGATCATCCCTGCGGTGGCCATCCCTTCTCCGAGTTTGAGGACCAAGAAACCGGCCCCCAAAAGAACGAGAGCGATACCGAACTTCACGGGAGCAGCGGGTTCCTTCTTTGCTTTAGCCAACTGAATCCACATAAAGGAGAAAACAGGGGCAAACATCATGATATAAAGTGGGTTGAGCGACTGGAACATGGTAGTAGTCAGGAAGCTCGTTTTGGCCACATTATTATCGGTAAATACGGTAAGGGCACTACCCGCTAGCTCGAAGAAGGTCCAGAAAATAATAGTAAAGAAGAAGAGCGTAAGCACTACCCAGAGGCGTTCTCTTTGGACCTTTTCATAGCCTAGAGAAGTAAAGATCAGGTAGCCAATCATACCGCATCCCATGAGCAAAACGATAAGATCAAGTAGGCCATGGCTTTGGAGGAGGAACCAAACGAGGGGGACCACCACCAAGCTAATAATATAAATAGCCCAGTTGACAGGGAGTCCCAACAATTTGGGTGAGCTAGCATTTTCCTCTAGGGTATAAGAGGGTACCTCTTCATCACTTACCTCATCTTCAGTAGCTTCATGAGGGGCATAGCCTTTATCCTCTAGGACACCAGAGCGTTGGGCCATCCAGAAAATGATAAGGCCTAAAAGCATCCCTACACCGGCTAGAGAGAAACCCCAGTGCCAGCCTTCGATCTCTCCGACCACCCCACAGGTAAGGCCAGAAAGGAAAGCTCCGATATTGATCCCCATATAGAATAGGGTAAAGGCACCATCTCGGCGGGGGTCTGTTCTAGAGTAGAACTTACCAATCATACTCGAGATATTGGGCTTAAAGAAGCCATTACCGAGGATCAGCATAGCGAGGGCGGTAAGGAAAATATATTCATGTTCGAAAGCCATGAGGAAGTGGCCAATCATCATCAGGATGGCTCCCCACATAATGGCTTTTCGGTAGCCCATAAAGCGCTCGGCTAATAATCCCCCGATTAGAGGTGTAGCGTATACCATAGAGCCGTAGGCCCCATAAACGCTATAGGCTTGGTCATAATCATATTCGAGCATACCTTTGGTCATATAAAGGACCAAGAGGGCACGCATACCGTAATAAGAAAAGCGCTCCCACATTTCCACAAAGAAAAGGTAGAAAAGAGCTTTGGGGTGGGCCTTGCGGTTCGTCATGATCACGAAAGCGATCCAAGCAATGCTAGCCACCCAAGCTATCGTCATGATAGTATAAGGATGCATAGTTTAAAATAAGTAGGTTTGATAATGAAGTAGTTTGTCCCCCCAAAAAAAGGGATGTCCTTTTGGGGCCTTAGCGCGACAAGAGGACATCCTGGGGTGTTAATCTTAGATTAAGCTTGCATCAAGGTAATAAAAAGCTAGAAATTATGGAACCTCCCGATAGATTTTAAGTGCGTGGGGGCAGCTCAGTTTGTCTACATTACAAATTATCATAATATTTTCGCTTGAGGTAGAAAGCCAAGCGGACCAATAAAATAAGGGCGGGGACCTCAATCAATGGGCCCACTACAGCCACAAAGGCCGCAATAGAATCTAGACCAAAAAGGGCAATCGCCACCACAATAGCCAGCTCAAAGTTGTTGCCTGCTGCCGTGAACGAAATGGCTACATTCTGATCATAAGGGACCTTTTGCCAGCGGCTAATAAAAAAGCCCAATAAAAACATCAAGACAAAATAAAGACTAAGCGGAAGGGCCAAATGCAAGACCTGCAAGGGCAGCTCAAAGATGATATCTGCCTTGAGCGAAAACATCAACACAATAGTAAAGAGTAGGAAAAGCAGGGTCAGCGGACCTATTTTGGGCAGAAACTTTTGTTCATAGTTGGCTTTGCCCCAATATTTCTGTCCTAAAAAGCGGCTCAAGCCACCTAGCGCAAGGGGAATTCCTAAATAAATCCCCACCGTCTTAAGCAAGTAGTGAAATGGAATTTCTGGAATCGCATCTAGTTCAATCCCTAGCCAAGCTGGCAGATAGTTAATAAAAAATAAAGCATAAGCCCCATAGCCAAAAAGTTGAAACAGGCTATTGAGCGCAACCAAAGCCGCTGCATATTCTTTATTTCCCTTGGCCAAATCGTTCCAAACCAAAACCATAGCAATACAGCGGGCCAAGCCAATGAGAATAAGGCCCGTCATATACATAGGTTGATTGGCAAAGAACAAAACCGCAAGGCCAAACATCAAAAAGGGGCCAATAATCCAGTTGAGGACCAAAGAAAGCCCCAAAACCTTGAGGTTTTTCATTAGGCTTGGCAATAGCCGATAATCTACCTTAGCTAAGGGAGGATACATCATTAAGATCAATCCAATAGCTAAAGGGATATTCACTTCTTGATACTCCCAACTAGCCAGAATTTCTCCCCAATTGGGAATGAATTTCCCAAACACTAAGCCTAATAGCATAGCGATAAAAATCCATACGGTCAGGTATTTATCTAAGTATTTCATTTTGGCTGCATTTGCTGAAAATATAAAAGAGGTCTCGCCCTATTTCTTGTGCTCGCTGACGATATACAAAAGCAGCCTGAGCACGACCATCCATTTTCGAGGGATCTTCATAAGGCAATGAAAAGCGCTGATAAGCCTCGGGCAAATAAGGACAGTCGGCCTCCACTTCACTACAAAGCATAAAGGCATAAATAGGCTGTTCACTTTGCCCCTCTATAGCCCAAAGCTTGGTCTTCAATTGGCTTCCTTGATTCTCGGCCCAATATAAATACCCTCCAACTAACGAAAAGCCCAGCTGTTGAAGGCAGGCTGTAGTTTGAGGCGCTAGAGGACCTGCTACAGTTCCCGCAGAATAAATCTGAAAATTCAATCCAAAATAATGATTGAATAAATGCGCCCAAAATTCAGCAAATTGACTTCTTCGGCTATTGTGTCGACACACAAAATAAAGCTGACTGTTTTTGGGCGCAGCCCTTAAAGCAGCTATGATTGAAGCAAAACGATCAACAGGATAATCCGCAACCTCTTTCTCCAATTGCTCAATTTGCTTGAGGAGTTTTGGATAAATAGACATGGATTTAAGATTTAACAACAACCAGAATTTGGTCCACAACAAGAAGATTTTTTCTCCTCCTCAAAGGGAATTCCACAAGCCTCCTTAGCCAAACAATCCGTTTGCTTAGCTTGCAAGACCAACTGCCCCAAGTTATTCAATCCCAACCAATAATACTCCAAACTATTAGGCCCCTGATACTCCACAGCCAATTCTAAATCAGCTAATTGCAGCTTTTCTTCTGCCAACTCAATAATCTTGAGCATCTTGCTGGGCGCCAAACGATGCTCCACATCATCAGCTACCCAAAACTGCAGGACCAACTCCTTTTGCTCCCGGAGCTGCCCCCCACAATCCATAAACCTTTTCTGAACCTCCCCCAATTCTGTCAAATGAAAATGCGCAGGAATCAACTGCCCATCTTGCTGAAAAATACTAAGTGCTTCGGCCTGGGCCAAATGAGCTTTCAATGCAGATAGTTTCATAAGATCGTATTTTTGCGATAGATTAGATAAAAAGAAAAGGCCATTTCGGCCTAGTAATCGTAAAAGTACGATAAGTAATTTAACTGACTAAATTAGCAGCATTTTTTATCAGAATTTAACAATTCTGTTCCATTGATGAGTGGACCTAAAGTCTTTTGCAAATGTTGCCAGCCCGCAGAATCAATACAATAATTTCGGCGAACGCCCTCTATATTTCCCTGAATAAGCCCAGCTTCTTTCAGGGCTTTTAAGTGCTGACTAACAGTAGCCTGAGCCAAGCCAAGCTCCTCCACCAAATCACTCGTAATACAGGCCTCCGCAGCAATGAGGCGCTCCAGAATAGCAATTCTAGCGGGATGCGCCAAAGCTTTAGCCAATTTGGCCATCTCATTTTGTGCCGTAGTAAAGAGTTCCGTTTTGCTGCTCGCCATATTTACTTTTTAGATTTTTTCTCTTCTTCCTCCAAAAGTTCTTCCTGCTCTCGAATATAAGCTTCAATCAATTTGTCCAAAATTTGTCGCATCGGTTTATTCTCCTGTCGGGCAATGGTTTTAAACTGATCAATTTTCTTGCTATTGAGCACCACGGTCAATCGACGAGTCTTTTGCTTAGACTTTCGGCTGCCGTTCGTTTCTTGTTCTTCTGGACTTTCGGGCACGGTACGCTTGAGCAAAAGCTCGATACCCACGGCCTTTTCGCCATCTTTATTTTGCACAACGCCTCTTTTCACCTCAGCTACAGAGGTCCCATCCTTACCAAAAGAGCTCTCGATACTTTCCTTAAAGAAGCTTTCGAGATTATCGGCAAAAGACTTTCGGCTACTTTTGCGTTTTTTGCTGCTTTTCTGCTTGCTTTTTTTGCTGCTTTCCTCCTCTTCCACAGTCAATACAGAAGGGTTATCTTGGGCATTATCTTCATAGAGCGTATGCTCAAACAAAGATTCTAAGTCGGTTGAAAAGGATTTTTTATTACGCTTGGCCATGATGCGGATACGATTGGAGAAAGCAGTTAAAATAGTGGTTAGGGGAAGTATTTGGGGCTTCCCCTTCGGCCCTTTGGGCCTGCGGGTCGGGCTGTGTCGGGGCTCGCTATTCGCTCGGCCCTGCGCGGGCTTTGCCCGCTGGGTCTGCGGCTTTGCCGCCCCCCTATCCATCCCTAAGCCGGCGGCTGCGCCGCCTCTAGGTCCAAGAAGCTCTTGAACGCATAGCAATATAACAAAAAAAATCTTTTCTTCTTTGCTCTTGCCTTGGCTAGTCCCTGCATAAGAGCAAAAGCGGCCAATTTGTTCCTTTTGGTCCTGCTTTTTGAGGCGGCGCAGCCGCCTGCGAGCGCAGCGAGCCATGGCCCAGCGCTGCGGAGGGGTGGCCGAAGGCCAGACCGAGCCAGCTTGCTGGCGAAGGGCCGAGCGAATAGCGAGCCCCGCAGCATAGCGGCGGCCGCCCCGCTATAAAGGGCGGCCGCGGGCCCCAAAATCAACTAGTTATATTCCTCCTCCTCCTCTTCTTCTTCAGGATCGGGATTATTCATATAATCGATTGCTTCTTGGGCCATGCGGCTGTTTGGATATTCAGCTAAAACGCGCTCGTAGGCGGCTCGAGCTTCGTCCCAGCGATCTTCTTGAAAATAGCAGAGGGCTTGGTTAATCAGGGCCATTTCCTTATAGCTCATATTCGAGATGCTGAGAATAAAAAAAGAGCGGTAATCATCTAGCCAAGCATGCTGTTTAAAGTAATCGTAGCTACAGGCAAAAGCTTGGCGGGCCAGCTCATAATCCTCATTTTGCAGGGCCTTCATGCCCGAACGATGATGATGAGGAATAATATTTTGGAGCAAAACAGAGAGGCCCAAATAGAGCAGGGCGCCCAACCAAGGCGCCATATCCCAGCCCAAGCCCAAAGCTTTGAGCAAGGCAATAAAGAGGGCAAAAACGATTAGGTGGGGCCAAATGGCCAGCCACTTAATTTGTCGAAGTAAAGAGAGCATAAATTAGATTGTCCAGTCCTTGCCCTGAGCGACCTGCCAGGCGGCAAAACCACCACGCAAGGCATAGAGCTGTTTAAAACCATTATTGTACATAACTTGGCAGGCTTTGGCCGCCCACTGTCCGTGCTCGCAATATACAAAATAAGGCTGGTCCTGATCTAGCCCATGTAGAAATTCTACAAACTGTATGCGTTGCTCAAAATTGACTAAAACGGCATTGGGGATACTGTCTCGGCCCAAGGCCGCATTTCCTCGAATATCCAAAATGATGGCATTGGGCCGTTGTTCTAGGGCCTGCAACCAATCTTCAATATCTAAATTCTGGAAGGGAAGAAGCTGCTGTTTTTGTCCTTTTCCTCGAATAAAAAACAGCCAAACAAAGATAGCGCCTACGATAAATACCGTTGCAAAGAAAACCGGATTCATACTAAATAATTATTCTTTTGCTCTTTAGCGCTGCAGTTAGGAGGGGCTTGAAGACTAGGCAGCGGCCAGCCGATGATCGGCTGGCCTTTGCTTAGCGTCTTTTAATGAACTTGAGAACGCCTATACCTGAGTATGTTCCCAAGCCATCATGCCTCCGTCCAAATTCGTGACTTCAGCATAGCCATTTTGGGCCAAAAATGCACAAGCACTTGCTGAGCGGCGGCCAGAGCGGCAATAAATGTAATAAGATTTGTTGGCGTCCAATTTAAGGACCTCCTGTTGAAAATTGTCGTCGAAGAAGTTGAGCTCAATCGCTCCCTCAATCTTACCCTCGGCAATCTCTTCGGGAGTGCGTACGTCTAGTACAACAGCGTTTTCATCAGCTTCGAAGGCTGCCTTAAATTCGGCAGGCCCTAGATTAGGAAAGCTCATAGTTTCATCATTTAGCAGTTTTAAGAATGGCTGTAAGATAATGCATTCTTTTGGGCTACAATGTGACTTTGTTCCTATAACGCTTTTTTATTCTTCTGGTTTTATTGTAGCAGGTTCCGCTCTTCGGCCTCTTGCAAGGCAGAGTGTAGAACAACGGGCTCTGATTTCTTGTCCATCCGCAAAACTAACATCTGTACTAAGGTCGAAAAGGCAATGGCAAAATACAAATAGCCCTTAGGAATAGCCTCAATATGGAAGTCTCCAATCGCAGCATGGGCCAAATGCCCACCCTCTGCAATTAACATAAAGGAGATAAGGAGCAAGAAAGAAAGCGCCAACATCTGAATAGAAGGGTGCTTATTGATATAGCGACCAATAGGTCCAGCAAAGGCGATCATAATCAATACCGAAAAGATTACCCCTAAGATCATGACAGGCAAAGCATTCAAATCACTTTGGGTCAGGTCTTGGGTCAACCCAATAGCGGTAAGAATAGAATCTACAGAAAAGACCATATTGATAATGGTAATCTGAATAATCACATCCATTAACTTGGCCCCTGTTCCATCATTGTTCTCGGGGTTGTGCCCCTCCAACTTATGATGAATCTCTTTAATGGTTTTGTAGAGGAGAAACACCCCTCCCAAAATAAGCACAACGGCCTGCCCATTAGGCTGAGCATGAAAACTTAGGATGTGTAAATCGCCCCAACTAGCCGTGAGGTACTGCAAGAGAATAGAAATACCAAAAAGAAGCAATACCCGAAGGACCATCGCCAAAAGCAAACCGATATTTCGCGCCTTGGGCTGCTCCTCTTCCGAGAGCTTATTAGCCACAATCGAAATGAATACAATATTGTCAATTCCTAAGATGACCTCCATAAAGGTAAGCGTCAGCAAGGCAGTCCAAGCTTGCGGAGAGGCAATCAATTCCGCTAATCCTTCAAACATAGCTTATTTATTAGTTTTCATGTTGCGAATAAATTCGTCCAGTCGAGCTTGAGCAGTTTGAAGCTCCTCCTCATAAGAAGGGACCACAGAACCCTGCCCAGGCATAGTTTCCACATAAACAGAGGTAGAAGGGAAGGCAATCTGCACCCCAAGGGCCTCTGCAAGTCGCAAGATAGCAAAAATAAGCTCTTCTTTCCAAGCTAATTCCTGCCCCCAATCATTCGTCTTGAAGTAGACCATAAAGAGGACATCTAAGGAGGAGGCCCCCATATTATTCAAATGAATATAGTAGGTTTCCTTATCCGTATGCGGATGCGCTTCATTCAGTTTTCTCAAGCCCTGAATAAAGGTCTCAATTAAGGCTGGAGGCGTATGATAAGCTACCCCAATTGTCGTATTAAAACGGCGCAATTCCCGCTCCCCCAAGTTATTGATGGTCTCATTCATGAGGTTACCATTGGGCACAGAAATCACAGAGGTGTCCATGGTTTTAATTCGCGTAGAACGAAAACCAATATCGGTCACGGTCCCCGTTACGGTCCCCACAGTCACAAAATCCCCAATCTGAAAGGGCCGATCCGCATAAATCATCATAGAGCCCAAGAGGTTGCGCAAGGCTTCTTGGGCCGCTAGGGCCACCGCCAAACCACCCAAAGAAAGCCCCGCCAATAGGGCCGTTACATTGACCCCACAAACGCTTAAAGCATGTATAAAGGCCGAAGCAATGATTAGGGCATTGACAATGCGTATGAAAATAGGCAATAGATACTCATCTGTTGTGGTCTTGGTCCTACTGGTCAACCACTCCAAATAAGAACGGAAAAAGGCCAGGGTCCGCATGGCCAAAACCGCAAACAAGACCGTATTGGTCAACTTGAGCATCAACAGCAGATAAAAACTCAAGCCAATAGGCAACTGCAATACAGGCACAAAGGTATAGACAATATAAAGAACCAAAAGATAGCTCAAGACCTTGGCCATTCGAATGACTTGCTTCTCATCAAAATGCCCCTTGCCCAAACGGCTATTCGCAAAAAAGTGAATGGTCCACCTAAACAAACGCGAGATAAAGGCATGCAATATAAAACTCAAGGCAATCAAAATCAACATCCCCAAATACTGCCAACTCGCCAAGCCCAAAAAACGCTGCTGCCCCAACTGTGGCAAAACACTGAGCAAAATATCACTCCCAAAGGGATAAACCTGCTTGTGCAGTTGCGGAATCGCCCGCTCCGTCTCCCTCGAATAATGCCATTTGCCCGATATTTTATTCCGCTCCAAATAGACCTCCGGCAATTCTTGCGGATAGGGAATATAGACATTTTTCTGCCCCACAGAATCCCTATACATGGGGTCCTCTGGTATCCGACTCAAAGACACCCGCAAGCCTTTTCCATCCCAAATCTGCTTGAGCTTTAAAGCCAAATCCTGGCCCGCCTCGCCCCGCTTATAAAAAGCCCTAGCCGCCATGCTCGCATCATAATGATCCGCCTGCAAATAGTACAAATGCGTATAAATCGCATCATAGGGCGTCAGCAAATTGGCCTCGGGCTTTTCTGAAGGATCTGCAGTTTGCCCCCAAGCCAAAAAGGGTAAAAGAAGTAGTAGTAATAATGATAATCGCTTGTTTGTAAAGCGCATAAATGCTCTTGTTTTTATGTACAAAGGTTTTCCAAGCCCAAAGTTAAGCTTTCTCTAGCGCTTTAAAGAGGTTCTGTTCTTAAGGTTATGTTTATCTTTTTTGGGGCCTGCCGCCTTCGGCGGCCGGGCTGTGCACTGGCTCGCAGGTCTGCTCGGCCCTGCGGGGCTTCCGCTGCGCTTCAGCCCCTGGGTCTGCGGCTGCGCCGCCCCAGTTACCATCCCTAGGCCGCTCATCCTTGAGTTTTCAGGCTAGCCATTTTGCTTCGGCCCAATATCCGCTAGAGGGCTTCCCTTAACCATTGAGAGGGGTACACCTACCCCTCTGGAGGATTTCCCATACCCGTCAGAAGGAGTTACATACTCATCGGGAGGGGTCACTTAGGCATCGGAATGGGGTCCGCTAGCTATCAAGAGGGTTTTACCTACCCATCGGGAGGGGTACAGTTACCCCTCTGGAGGATTTCACTTAGCCATCCGAAGGGGTACAATAGCCCTCTCTAGGGCTAGACGTAGTCCTCTACAGGGCTACTCCTAATCATCAAGAGCATTCCCTAACCTCCGAGCGAGGGTCTCTTCTAATCCTCGATAGGGGCTGGGCAAATCCTCTTAAGAGCTGGCTCTAATCCTCCAGATTAGGCCCCTAGTCATCAAGACCATTATTCTACCTAGAAGCGAGGACTTAGGCTAGTCATTAGTAGGACTTGAACTACCCCAAAGCATGACCTATAGAGATCCTCCAGGGCAACTAGGCCTATAGTATAAAGGACTTGAATAGGCCCAAAAGAGGACCTACACTAGCCCTATCAAGAACCTCCCCTAGCCCAAGCGAGGACTTGCCAAAGTCCTCTTGAGGACCTAGGCAAATCCAAGAGAGGAGCTAACTAAATCCTGCTGAAGGGGTTTACTACTCCTCCCCCTTATTTTAGGTGCTCTTGGGGGTGGACTAGGCACAAAAAAGAGCCAAGGCCACAAGATCTCGGCTCCTTTTGAGGAAAGAACTGAATTAAAATTCTAACAAAAAAGTCAATTCTTCTATTTCAATCTATAGTTTTAAATTATCTATTTTTATATTTGGTTATTATTTAAATAATAATTTAACCTGCATGCACGAGCACAGACAGACAGACAGACAGACAGACAGCCCTAACCAGCATAATATATTAGGCGCAACTATTTCTGAAAGTGACTTAATACTTGATGAAGAAGAACAACTATGCAACAGCTATGAATTTAAGCCACAACTTGATGGGCTCTCTTTTGACAAAGCATTCTTAGATGAATTAGAGATTGGAAGCAATGGTCCTGTACATATACTTGCTTCTGCACGTAATGCACTTTTTGGCATCCCCGGCTTGGATTATTTCCCACTTATAACGCTTAGTAGTCAAGGAAATGGAATTTGGGAATTTTATAGTGCTGGAGTTCATAATACCTCTTTGGGATTAAGTAATGCACCTATTTCTTTTTCATGGAAAGAAGATGAGCCTTTAGAAGGCTCATTGAAACAATATCTAGATAAAAACAGTACTGCTAAAAATGAAAAAGGTCGAATTCGGTACGTCCAGTTAATCAAGAAAACAATAGTAGCTAATGGTCAAACAATTGAATATCTTTATCCAGAAGCTGATGCAGATCTAGAAAACCCTAAGTATAAAGACCTCATATCCAATATCGAAAAAATACGATTAGGTTCTGCTAGCTTCAGAGCCCTTAATGAGCTTATCGAGGAATCAGGAGAAGAAGTTTGTATTGGTTTACTCCCTAGTGACGATCCGTTTTGGGAGAATTACGGAGCTTCTGCTGTTGCACAGCAACCGATGGGAGTATATCAAGATTTACCTGGTGTAATTGCATATAAAACTCCAGCATCACCTTTAATGTTCAATGCTGAAGAGATTTCTACGATTACAGAAGAGTTATTTCATCAGTATCAGAATATTCTTTATGAAAGATTATTTGAGTTTGGAATCCACAACATCAATCCTGTATTAACTGTCAATATGGAGGCTGAGGCAAAAGTATTCAACAAGCTTGTTATTGATGAATTAGGGTTAGAATTTTCCCCTTATCTTCCAGATTACCTACTAACTATCTACACAAACAATAGTTACACTCATGGATTGGAAGGCTTTCCACAACATCTGTATAAAATAAGTCAAGAAAACAATCAACTTATTGAAGGCCATTTGTTAGAGGACTACTTTACTTACTTAAAGGTGTTTGAAGCTAACCAGTACAGAAATAAAAACTATGAAGAAATTCCTCCCGATGCTTTTAACAATGTTATACGGCAAAAAAATAAATAGCTTCACTTTGTGTTGTTGTTTAAGTTTAAGCCTTTTAGGACAGTCCTCGGCAGGGCCTTGTAGTGAAACCATCTGTGATTCTTGCGTCATTAAGCTAGAGGGGATCCATTATACCTTTAAGCCTAACCCTTTTTGTGTTTTTCAAAAAGAATATGAAGTGAAAGCAAGCCTTCCTAAAGAAAAAAGAGCTGCCGCCGAGGCTATATTTTTCATCTGGGGGGGAGGCAAAAATAGAACAACTGCATACTGCAAAAAAATTAGATCTAAAACTACACTTTCGTCTAACGATAGTCTTTTTTTAGAAGAACTATCAGCTAGAATTAGCTGCACAGTTAAAGCCTATTATTCAGAGCCTTATTACAATGACTTTGCGATGATGTTCTATTTTTACAAGGATAAAGAGAACCAAAACAGATTAAAACGGCAAGCGAAACCCCTTAATGGGCTATTAAGTATTTGGAGTATTTTACAGCCTATTTTCTACCTAGATAAAAATTAGCGTTACAGCATTATCCCTTTTTATTAGTTGTAGAACAGCCTCTTATATTGTGGTAGGTTTCACATACATCCTACAGGGCCGAAGGCCCGCAGGCCTAGGGGCCTGAAAGGGTGGCCGCAGGCCAGACCGAAGCCCGAAGGGCTGAAGGACCGAGCAGACCTGCGAGCCCTGCAAGGGCCCGGCCGCCGCAGGCGGCAGGCCCCAAATCCTAACCTACTACTCCACTCACTTTAATGAGATAGACATCTTGCAATTGTTCGGCTCGGCTAGCAGGGTTGAGGAACTTAGCGGTTAGTCGGGTAACGTGGAAGTGATTGAAATGCTTAATCTTCTCGTAGCGAATGCCTGCTTTATCGAGTTCGGCTAGGCTTTTTCCACGGATGAGGATAATCCATTCGGCTTGTCCTGCGGCCTTTTCGACATCCTTGGGAGAATCGAAAACCTTGGCCACCTTGCCTAGGTAGAAATCAAAAGAGTGTTGAGAGAAATCGTAGACGCCAATTTCTTGATCGGCCAGGTCCTCTTGCACTAAATACTGAGCGGCTTCGGAGCCAGATTGATAGGGTAAGAGCTCTTGATAGACATAGGCATTTAGGCCTACATTCACGATAGCCATGGCAAAAACGGCGGGTAAGACCAATTGCATAGGGCGCTCTTGTTTAAATTTAAAGTAGGGGATAAAGCTAGCTAAAGCGGCTAAAATAAGAAGGGCCAGCAACCAAATAGGGGCGCCGGGGAAAACCCAGCCCATCAAAAGGGCCAAAAAGGCTAGGGCTGCGATATGTAGGACAATACTTTGGCCGAGAGCCAGCGGCCAAGCCCAAGACTTGCTCGATTTGGCCAAATTCATTAACTGATGAGCCACCAAAACGGCCATCATGCCATACATGGGAAAAATATAGTGCGGCAACTTATAGCGAGAAAAAGAGAGAGCAATAAAGGGGAGCACAAAGCCACCAAGCGTGAGTAATTCCACCTTTTTGCCCTGCCAAAACTCTTGCAAGCGACGGAGCATAGCCCAGATAGCGAGGGCAGACCAAGGCAAAAAGGACCATAAGAAAGTGTGTACAAAAAAGAACTTTCCGCTATCATTGGCCCATTCATTTTCTCCAGTGATACGGCCAAAGCTTTGTTTCCAGAAAAAGAAATAGATTCCCTCCCAATCGGGAAACTGCAGATAGAGTCCATACAACATAGGGGCTAAAACCAGCAAAACAATAGGTGCGCCGAGCAGCCACTGCCAGCGGAAGAGCATCTTCCAATTTTTTTGGCCCAGGAGATAGCAGCCAATAGCGGCGCCGGGGACCACTGCTCCCAATGGGCCTTTGGCCATCATGGCAAAGCCCACGGCCACAAAGCCCCAAAACAAATGTTTGAGTTGGGCGCCATTTACGTACTTGACCAACTGCCAGATCGCCAAGATAGAGAAGTTAGAGATCAGGGTATCGGTGCGCACATCATGATTAAACATCAGCCAAGCTTGGGTACTGGCTAAAATCAGGGCGGCCAATTGGCCCGTTTGTTTATTGTAGAGCTCCTTACCGAGTTGGTAAGTGGCCCAGAAGCCCATAATTGAAGAGAGGACCGAGGGCAGGCGGAAAGCCCATTGAGAAACGCCAAAGATGGCGTAAAACAAAGCCGAGGACCAGAATAAAAGTGGTGGTTTATCCAAATAATCCTTAGCCTTATGGTGGACTTGCAACCATTCGCCCGATTGCAACATCTCTTGACTAATAGATGCATATTGGGCCGAATCCACATCCATAATAGTGACCATAAAAAGCCCCAAAACATAGGCTAAGGCCAAGGCGGGCCATGCCCATTTATAAGCTGTAGGCTGCATAAAAGCCGTTTTTGATGTTTAAAAAACTGCGCAAAAGTAGCACTTTTCAACTAGATTCATCGGCTATTCCTTGGCCTTGCTCGGAAAACCCCCATAAACTGAAAGCCTTTAGGGATGATTTTGTAATTTTACTAGCTGTTTGAGTGCTGCCCCCCTTGAGTAGAGAGATCCTTCTTCTTGCTCAGCAGTTGTTCAGCAGCCCCTCCATCTAATTTCTATCATTTGAAACACCAGAATTTATGCTTGCCCAGATGACTCATGGCGAACAACTAAAAGAACTGCTACAGACGCCAAAAAACATCGTCATTAGTGGACATGTCAATCCAGATGCCGATGCTCTTGGTTCTACCTTGGCCCTTTACCACTACCTTCAAACCCTTGGGCATCGTGTTCAAGTGATTATGCCTAGTGAATTGCCGCAGATGTTAGACTTTATGCCAGGTTTTCATCTTATTTGGAACTATGAGCGTAAGCAGAAGACCAGCAATGCGACTATTCTGCAGGCGGACATTCTCTTTTCCTTAGACTATAGTGCCTTAGATCGTTTGGACAGCATGGAAAGCGTCTGGCGAAATGCCAAGGGCTACAAAGTATTGATTGACCATCATATGCAGCCAGAGGATTTTGCTCAAAGTCAGCTTTGGCGGACAACCTCTAGCTCTACGGCCGAGTTGGTCTATGACTACTTTGCAGAATTGGGGGTATTGGACCAAGTACCGCTTATGGCTTTCGAGTGTCTTTATGTGGGCATACTTGGGGATACGGGTCGTTTTCAGCATGCGACCAATGCTCATCTTTTCCGCATCATTGCGGATATGACGGATCGGGGCTTGAACAGCAACTACATTACGAATATGATGACCAATTCTTTTAGTGAGAAGAAGATGCGTCTTTTTGGTCATTGTATTAGTAAAATGTCTTTTGTAGAGGGGTTAGATGTGGGGTATATTGCTCTTACCCAGGCTGAGCATCAGGAATTTGATATTCAGAGAGGAGATTTAGAGGGGGTCGTGAATACTATTTTGCAAATTCGCAGAGTGAAGGTAGCTGCCCTGATTACAGAGAGAAAAGACCGGGTAAAATTATCTTTGCGTTCCAAGGGAGATTTCTCGGTTCAGGAGGTCTGCAAGAACCACTTTAATGGAGGGGGGCATCGGAATGCTTCTGGGGGGATGACTCGAGAGAGTTTAGAAGAAACATTAGCTCGCTTTAAACGCCTGATGAATGAAGACTATGCTTCGGTTTTGCGTACTGTTGATTAGCAGTAGTTTACTTTGGGCTTGTCAGGTGGATCCTTGGGAGCAGGCGGAAGAGGGCTATTTGTTTAGGTTCTTAGAGCAGGCTTCGGCTGAGGGGCTAGCCCCTCAGTTTGGGGATTCTATATGTTTTAGCTATAGTTTAGTTTTGCCAGATAGTGTTCAGCGGGCCAAGCGTTGTCTTATTTACCCAGTAAAGGAGCAGCGCAACTTCTTTTTGTATCCTTTGGCCCAAATGCGTACAGGAGATAGTTTAGCTGTGGTTTGGAGCTATGCTCAATTGGCCGAAGAATGGCCAGAGGGGGCAGAACAATTTGCTCCTACGGATAGTGTAAGGGTACAGTATCGTTTAGCTTATGTTTTGGATCGGCTATCGTTAAAGGCGAAGCGGGAGCAGGACTATGCTTTGGCTAAAGGTTTTGTTCAAGTAGAAGACTGGCAAGAAGAACGTTTATTGAAGCTGGAGCAGGCAGATAGTTTGGAGACTTTGCTTACTGATTATCGGGCGGCATATTTGGCCCAGATATTAAACTTTGAGCAAGCGGAAGAGGGTTTCTTCTTTAAGTTAGAAGGGCAAGGGCAGGGAAAAGCAGCTGCTTATTGGGCCTATTATATCTTATTGGAATTGGATAATGCTCAGTTGCTTGATAATAATTTGCGGAGAGCTGATCGGTTACCCTTAGAACAGGCTAGCAATAAGCTACCCAACTACTACCAACAGGCTGTGGCAAAAATGGAAGTAGGGCAAAGGGGGTACTTTATTTTCCCTGAAAGTAGCAAAGTACTTTATTTGGAATTAGTGGCTGCAAAAGAGCAAGCAGAATAAGCTCAAATCTATGTTTAGATTTACGGAACTACAGGCGGCAGAACCGCCGCAGGCTGAGGGATGGGCAGCAGTGGCCGCAGGCCAGACCGAGCCGCCTTTGGCGGCGAAGGGCCGAGCGAATAGCGAGCTGCGAGACAGCCCGACCCGCAGGCCCAAAGGGCCGAAGGGGCAGCCCCAAAAAAATGGTTTCTACCTTTTCGCACTACTTATTTTCGGTTTATTTTTAACTGCTTGTCGGTCGGTGCCCAAGGGTTGGAGCAGTTATAATCGGGGGCAATTTTGGTATAAGAGCATGAGGGAAAGGGAGGCCGACTCGCTGTTTTTGCCTCAAGAGGGGGATCAATTAGAGATCAATTATAGTATTTGGAAGGGAGATAGTTTGCTTTTGAGTTCTGCCCAGCAAATGCAGCCTGTTTTGGTAGAAATGCCCTCGGCCAAGGCACATAATTTATTTACGGAGGCTTTGAGTTTAATGGCTGAAGGGGATAGTTTAGAGGTTTTGGTTTTGGCGGAAGAGGCAGCGGATATTTTGGGCCCTTATGCGGCTGAATTTGGGGCGAAAGAGCGGGTGCGATTTGGGTATCGGCTCAAAACGCTAAAAAGCAAGGCACAATTGGAGGCAGAGATTCAAGCGGAGCGGGCAAGGGTAGCAGAGCGGCGAGCTTGGATTTTGGCAGAATTGGAAATAGATAGCAGTCTGAATCAGTTAGCGGGAAAAGGGAGAGAAGGACTTCGGTTTAAGAAGCTAAAGTCTAGTAAAGGTCCAAAACTTCAGCTTGGGCAGCTGGCTCAAATCCAATATATTTGTCTCCTACCTAATGGAGAAATCATAGATGATAGTTTTTTGAGTATGCGTCCAATTTGGGTAGAATTAGGTGATCTCAAGATGATTCGGGGTTGGTCCTTGGCCCTACAAGAATTTGCAGAGGGGGAACAAGGGCTAATTTATTTGCCAGCAGCTTTAGCTTATGGGCAATTGGGGAATCCGCCTTTTGTGCCGCCTAATAGTCCACTCATATTTTATATAGAAGTACTGACCACTAAATAAGAACAAATGATGATCAATTTTTGGAAATATAGCTGTATGGCCTTTCTCTTTGGGCTACTTATGGCTTGTTCGGCAGAGCGTTCGGCCCAGCAAAAGATTAAGGAATTGGAGAAAGAGGTAGCGGCTAGTTTAGAAGAGCAGCAAAATATTTTGGTCAAGGATAGTTTATTGGGCCAATTACTTTTTGCCTATGCGGATTATAGTCAAAAGTTTAAGGAAGACCCACAAACCCCAATTTATCTTTACAAAATGGGGAGTTATTATTATCGGATGCAAAACTGGAAAGAAGCCAGCAAGCACTTAGAGATGGTCATTGATCAATTTGAGGAGAGCAAGGCTTATCCAGAAGCCTTATTATTGGCGGCCTCCATATATGATAGTCCACATGATCGGAATAATGATCGGGCGGGACAGCTTTATGAAAAATACCTCAAGGCCTTTCCCAATGGAGAGGGGCGAGCTAAGGCAGAATTTTTCTTTAAGCCTGCGGAGGAAAAGATGGAATCGCGCATTGGGGAGATGCAAAAGCAGCTGCGTTCTGGTCCTAAGGGAAAATTGGATCGAGCCATGGCGCATAAGCTCGTTTTGCAATACCTGCATTATACACGGACCTACCCCAGCAGCGAATTTAGTCCAGCCTACTGCTTTGAAGGAGGCAAGTTGGCCTCTAGCATTGGGGAAAGTTATGATGCGATAAAGCTTTGGAAGCGAATTTATGAGCAATATCACGACTTTCACCTCTATCCTCAAACCCTTTTGCAGTTGGCCCTAGAGTATGAGCAAAAGATGCCCATTTTCATGCAGCAATATCAAAGAAGAAAAGAGTTTCGCTCTAAGATGCATGCTGATTTTGAGTTGGAGAAACTCACAGGGGTAGATTGGACCGCAGAAGCCCGCAAAATGTATGAAGAATTTTTGGCGAAATACCCAGAACATGAACTTCGTCCGCAGGTAGAAGCTTCGCTCAAGTTTTTGGGCAAAGACCCCAATGAGGTCGTTCAAAATTTCAGAATGCAGGTGGATAGCCTCAGAAGATTACAACAATAAGATGAAGCCAGAAGCCGCCCAAAAGCAATTGGCCCAAGCCCTGCAGGCCATTTATGAAGAACGAGAAGCAAGCACTATTGCTCGCTATATCTATGAAGATTGTTGGCGGGGCAAAACACTGAGGGAAACTGATTATTTGGCCGTAGAAAACCGGCTACTAGCCGCTGAGCCTTGGCAATATGTTGTGGGAACAGCCGAGTTTTATGGCTATTCTTTTGCCGTAAATTCCGCTACCCTTATTCCAAGGCCAGAAACGGAAGAGCTACTCTACTGGATTTTGCAAGCCGAGGATAAATCGGCTCCTCTTAAGGTGCTAGATATTGGAACGGGTTCGGGCTGTATTGCGATCAGTTTGGCCAAAAGAGCCCCCAATTGGCAAGTTTATGCCTTAGATTATAGCGCAGCGGCCCTAGCAGTAGCCCAGCAAAATGCGCAGCAGTTGGGGGCCAATGTTCAATTTATGGAGTTGGATATCTTGGAGGAGCAAGCTTGGAAACAGTTGACTGATTTTGATCTCATTATTAGTAATCCGCCTTATATCGCCCCTTCCGAGGCCAAGGATATGGCCGCCAATGTACTCGATTACGAGCCGCATTTGGCCCTTTTTACAGCAACCGAGGATCGGCTCGTCTTTTATCGAGAGATTGTTCGCCTTTGCCAGGGCAAAGCCCTAAAAGAAGGCGGCCATCTTTATTTTGAGGCCAATACCTTTTCGGCCCAAGAAATTGCTGAGCTCATGCGGCCTAGCCTGCAAGAGGTCGAGCTGATGGCTGACCTAGAAGGTCGTCCCCGTATGCTTAAGGGCAAAAAATAGAAATGGCATGAGCATGTATTTTTTTCGCCCGCCTTTTATCCCCAAGGATAAACATGATGATTTGGCCATAGATATTTTGGCCCAAACAGAGCCCGAAATTTGGCTGCCCTTTGCCAATGAATTGCTGGAGTGGTTGCAAGACCGCAACTGGCCCGTCGCCCCATTGATTGCTGAAATTCTAAAAGAGGAATTGCCCCAGCTAGAAAAAGAAATTGCCCATATTCTGCAGACAGAAGATGGGCATTGGAAATATGATCTTTTGATGCTTTTTGGGCCCGATTGGCCCTGCAGTTGGCGGCAAATGCTGGCCCCTTTGGTTTTTCGCCCCTCTCGGCTTGATTGGGAGGCGGAGGTGGACCAAATCGCTAGCGAAATCTATTTTGAGCCCTTCGATATGGAAGAGGTTCAGGGCCTCAGTTGGCGCCCTATGGAAGAGGGCCATCCCCTAGCCGAAGAATTACAAGAGCTCTTCGCCGCTGAGCTTTTAGCAAGCTCAGAAGACCCTATTAACTGGCCCAAATGGCGGGCTCGCCTACAGTTTGAGCTGGCTCCAGAACTCGGCTTAGATATTCTGGTGCATTATCACTAGTTTCCGCCCGAACGCTTCGTCTGGCTATAGCCCCAGTTTTTTAGCAATTCCAACACCTTATCGGCCTGTTTTCCCTGCACGATGATTTCCCCATCCTTGGCACTTCCACCCACGCCACAACTAGATTTCAACTTCTTGCCCAAAGCTTTGAGCTCCTCTTCTGGACCCACAAAACCCGTAACCAAGGTGACCTCTTTCCCCCCTCTTTTCTTGCGGTCAATTTGCACCCGCAAACGCTGCTGCTGTGGAGGCAACAACTCCTCCTCTAAGGGCTCATCATTCCATTCAAAATCGGGATCAGTCGAATAAAAATTGAGTTTTTTCTTCTTTGCCATCTTCCTTTCTAATTTTATTTTTTGGGGGCTGCCCCTCGCTATGCTCGGGTCGGGCTGTGTCGTGGCTCGCTATTCGCTCGGCCCTGCGCAAAATTTCGCTACGCTCATTTTGCTTGGTCTGCGGCTGCGCCGCACCACTTTCCATCCCTCAGCCGACGGCCCTTCGGGCCTATTTCCAAACTACGGTTAATTGGACCAAAACTTTGTCTCAAAACAAATAAAAAAAGGTCGAAAATGCAAATTTGCATAATCGACCTTTAAGTGCCTCGGGCGGGACTCGAACCCGCACGGTGTCGCCACCACAGGATTTTGAATCCAGCGCGTCTACCAATTTCGCCACCAAGGCTAGAGAAAACTTTGTTGCTTTCTGTTGGAAGCGTTGCAAATATAAGGCGGTTTTTCTTATTTCCAAATTTATTTAGCCCATTTCCTCTATTTTTTTCAAATTTTCTTTGATGCGGGCCAAATACTTGCGTTTGTAGTGGTAGTCTAAAACAGGCTCAAGTAATTGACTATCTTTAGATTGAGCCAAATCATAGGCTTGAATTGCCTGTTCGATATTTTCTTTTAATTTTTTTTCGAAAGCCTGAATTTCCTCCAAAATAGTTTGGTAAGCTTGGGCATCGAAATCAAATTGCAGTTCCATGATGGCTTCATTGATCTCCATCATCTCCATCAAAAAAGCTTGCGGAAGGGCCGCATTTTGCCCTTCCTGCAAAAGTCCATGCAATTCTAAGATATAGCGCAGGCGGCTATCAAATGCTTTGAGGACCTTATAAGCTTTATTGTTGAGCGTAGACTTTTCTAGGGCCTCTTCTTGTTCTTTCTCGCTACTTAGGCTATGAAAATCGGGATGAAAGCGTTTGCTCATCTGCAAATATTTGCGCTTGAGGGCTTTTTCATCCAAATCAAATTGCCGAGGCAGTTCATAAAACTCAAAGTAATCCATTAAAATCCGTTTACGCCGTTTACAGTAGTATATTTAAATTGGACCTTCTTTTCGGGATGAATAATTTTGAAGGCCGATTGGACCATAAGGGTAGCCTCATGAAATCCGCAGAGGATCAGCTTAAGCTTACCGGGATAGGTATTGATATCGCCAATAGCAAAAATGCCAGGAACATTGGTGCTATAATCAAAGGTATTCACCTCAACCGCAGAGCGATCAATATTGAGCCCCCATTCGCCAATTGGGCCCAATTTGGGCGAAAGGCCAAAGAGCGGCACAAAATGCTCGGTCTCCAACCAGTAGTTATCTGCTCCCTTTTGCTTAATCTCTACGCCTTGCAGCTGCTCCTCCCCTTTTAGGCCAATTACCTGAGATTCTGTGAGCAGCTTGATGCGGCCAGCTTCTGCCAATTGTTCTACTTTCTCGACAGAGTCTAGCGCCCCTCTAAAGGCTTTGCGGCGATGGACCAAGGTCAATTCTTTGGCCACATCAGCCAAGTAGATGGTCCAGTCTAGGGCAGAATCTCCCCCACCAGCAATGACTACTTTTTTATCGCGATAAAACTCAGGTTCGCGGATGATGTACTCTATTCCACGGTCCTCAAAATCGCCAATATTGGCAATTGGGGGTTTGCGAGGAGCAAAGCAGCCCAGACCGCCAGCAATGGCAATCACGGGCGCAATATGCACCGTTCCTTTATGGCTAGTGAGTTTGAAGCGGCCATCTTCTAGGCGTTCAATTTCTTCTGCTCTTTCTCCTAATGTGAAACCAGGATTAAAAGGCGCAATTTGCTTCATCAGGTTATCGATCAAATCGCCAGCTAGAACATCGGGAAAGCCGGGGATGTCGTAGATAGGTTTTTTGGGATAAATCTCTGTGAGTTGGCCACCAGGCTGAGGGAGATAATCAATTAGGTGGCAGCGAAGCTTGAGCAAGCCCGCTTCAAAAACGGTAAACAGACCAGTTGGTCCAGCACCGATAATTAGAATATCGGTTTCTATTACTTTATTTTCAGACATAAATGTATAATTCTTCTTAATTCAGCCACAAAGCTCGCAAAAAAAATAGAGTTCTAAAAGGAATTTGAGCACTGCTTTCACCCCTATTTAGATTCATTCTTATTTAGAACAGCAAGTGGCGAGCATTGTTTGTTTTGGGTCAATTAATTTTGCGGTTTTACAGGCCCGAAGGGCCGCCGGCTGAGGGATGGAAAAGGGTGGCCGAAGCCGCAGACCCAGCAAAATGAGCAAAGCGAAATTTTGCGCAGGGCCGAGCAGACCTGCGAGCCCTGACACAGCCCGACCCGCCCAAAGGGCGGGGCAGCCCCAAAAAAAGCAGTCTCTATAAAAGAAACTGCTTCTTGTTTTTTAGACATCTTTGAGGGCCATCAGGCTAGCCTTCAGGAAGTCGTTTAGATCGCCATCGAGTACTTTTTTGGTATCATGGCTTTGGTAATTGGAGCGATGGTCTTTAATTCGGCGGTCGTCTAGGACATAAGAGCGAATTTGCGAGCCCCATTCAATTTTCTTTTTGTTGGCTTCTAGGGCGTCTTTTTCGGCTTGGCGGCGTTGAATCTCTAGTTGATAGAGTTCTGAGCGCAACATTTTGAGGGCTTTTTCGCGGTTCATGTGTTGCGAGCGTTCTTCCTGGCATTCGACCACGATGCCCGAGGGCAAGTGGCGCAGGCGCACGGCCGATTCCGTTTTATTGACGTGTTGTCCACCCGCTCCGCTAGCGCGGAAAGTATCCCATTCGATATCAGCGGGATTCACTTCAATTTCGATACTATCATCGACTAGAGGGTAGACAAAAACCGAGGCAAAAGAAGTTTGGCGTTTGCCTTGGGCGTTGAAGGGGCTAGGACGGACTAGGCGGTGCACCCCATTTTCGTATTTGAGGAGGCCATAGACAAAAGCGCCATCAATTTCGATACTGACGGATTTCACTCCAGCCACATCGCCATCGACACGGTGCAATTCGCTATATTTAAAGCCTTCTTTTTCTGCCCACATTTGGTACATGCGAAGCAGCATACTGGCCCAATCGCAACTTTCGGTTCCGCCTGCGCCTGCTTGAATTTTGAGGATGCAAGAAAGCTCATCTTCGGCTTCATTGAGGGTTGCGCGAAACTCTAGCTCATCAATTGCCGTTAAAGCTTTTTGATATTGCTCTTCGAGTTCGGCTTCAGAAACTTCCTCCAATTGATAAAAATCAAAAAGCACCTGCAGATCTCCTAATACCTCAGCAGTTTCTTCATAGCGCTTCACCCAATGTTCTAGGCCAGCAATTTTCTTGATAATTTGCTGCGCACGCTCGGCATCCGCCCAAAAATTGGGGTCATAGGTATGTTTTTTTTCTTCTGTTAGCTGCATTTTCCGGTTAGGGACGTCAAAGATACCCCCTAAGAAGACTCAAACGAGTTTGCAGCTGATCCAATTGATCGCTAGTCATAGTATTTCAGTTATTGTTGTTTGCAAATAAAGGCCGAAGATAAAAACTTTTCGAGAAAGCTAGCTTTTCTTTAACCATGGAGAAATAAGGAAGGGAACAAAAAAGTTATCTTTGTGACACTTTCCCGTTCCCCTGAAAGTTGGGCTCTAAACTTGAATTTATAGATGCGTTTTTTCCTGTACACACTATCTCTCATTCTTCTTCCTCAACTGCTTATTGGCCAAATTGACCGAAAGCGCTATCGCTTTATCTCTACTAACGAGCTATTTTTTAATTCTGGCTCCTACCAACTCGATACTCAAAATAAGGCGAAGCTAAAAGCCTTGGTCGATCAACTGGCCAGTGAAGAGCTCGAAAAGATTGTCATTCAAGCTCATACCGATTCTATTGGCAGCAGTTTACACAATAATGAATTGGCCAAAAACCGGGCAAACTCTGTAGCCCAAGAACTACTCAAACAAGGCATTGATAGTGCCTTTATCGATTTGCGTACCTACGGAGAATTTAGCCCTATTGCCAATAATGACACCGAAGAAGGCCGAGCCAAAAATCGCCGAGTTTCTGTCTATGCCCTAGCCCCTTATGACCCCAGCCAATTTCATGATAAATGCAAAATTACAGGCCGATTGACCGATTCTAAAACCGATGCCCCCTTGGCCAACGCCCAAGTTCTTATGCTCCGTATGGGCCGCCAAGACACCCTAACTACCGACGCCAATGGCTTATTTGAACAGGTTGTAGGCAATTTCCGGCAATTGGAACTGCGTGCCTATGCCAAAAATTATTTCTTTGCCAACCGTCTACTTAAAACGCCCGAAACAGACTCTATTTATCTCAATATTCAACTAGAACCAGCCCTGCTAGGCGGAAAAATTCAACTTTCTGACCTCTACTTTCAAGCTGGCACCGCCGAGCTTTTATCCAACTCGGAAAAAGCCCTCAATGAAATTGCCGATTTTATGCGCTATAATGCCGAGCTCAAATTTGAACTAGGGGGCCATATCAATAAACCCAACCGCGCCCCCGTTCCCCCTCAATCTCGCTCCTATCAGCTCTCAGAGGCTCGGGCCAAAGCCATATACGACTACCTTATCCAAAAGGGAATAAAAGCAGAACGCCTAAAATACCGAGGTTATGGCAACTGGGAAATGATTTACCCCAGAGCCGAATCTGCCCTCGAACAACAGCTCAATAGACGAGTAGAACTCAAAATTATTCAATAAGATTAAGCAGTTTCTTTCTAAAGAAACTGCTTTTTTTTGGGGCTGCCCCTCGCTACGTTCCGCAGCTCGCTATTACTTGCTTCGCTGCGTCGGCTCCCGTTGGTCGGGTCGCTCGGCCCTGCGGCCACTGCTGCACATCGCTCAGCCTGCGGGCGCTATGCGCCCTGCTCAACGCCAATAAGACCAAAGTCCACTCTTTTTTAAGCCATTCTTAAAAAAGCTTTCCTCTTCCCACTAAAAAAGCCTAAATTGAAGGCTGCCAAAGGCTTGGAGCCTATGCTCCAGCATACATTTACTACCTATATTCAATAACTTACATTATGTCCGAAAATACCTTGAGCCTAGAGCTTCTGCCTTCTCTGAAAAAGGCAGAATATGAAAAGCTCTTTAAAAAGCTCGTCCTCTGGAAAAAAGCAAAAGCAGTGATCTTTTTACAAGACTATCGCCTCGCTGGTAAAAAAAACATGGTGGCCATTCCCTACAAAAAGGCTCCCGAAATGATTCTAGCTTTTAAAGGACTTAAAAAAGATAGTTTCCATCCTATCAAAAAAACCGCAGCCGCTAGCTTTAGCCTAGAACCAACTGCCGATGGCCTTTTGGCCAAAGTAGAAATCAAAAAAGGAGGCCTAGGCGCCGAACTCATCCAAAGCAAAATGGCTGAAGCCTTTGCCAAAATGAATATTATCCTTGAGTTTAGCACTGCAGAGGAAGCGAGCCCCCTTGTTGATGCCACTAGCCAAGATAGCAACTGGAAAGAGCATCTGGAAAGCCTCAAAACAGAATGGCTTCCCGCTTATAAAGCTAATGAACTCTCAGAAGAACAACTTGCAGATATGCAAGCTGCCCAAAACGAATTGGCCCAAGAAGAGGATGCTAATGCCCAAAAATTATTAGCCAAATTGGAGCAACTCTTGGCTGCAGCTACTAAAAATGAAGCGGGACAAACAGATAATGAACTCGCCATTTTGGCCCAAAAAATTGAAACCCTTACCGAGGAGACAAAGAAAACAGTATTGGCCCACCTAAAAGCCAATGCCGCAACCGATAAGGACCTAGATACTATCCAAAATCTAGAACAAAATATCTTCTCTTTCCAAAAAGCTTATGAGCAAGCTAATGAAGAGGAAAAAGTAGCCTTGGCCAAAAAAGCCGAAAACATTCAGACCAAATTATTGGCCCAAGCCCAAACCCTAAAGGAGAAAGTAAAAGCTCAGGCGCCTAGCCAAGCCGAAGCCCAAGCTGCCGAAGCGGAATTCGCAGCCCGCCTAAATGAGCTAGAAGCTTTAATCAATGCCAAAGAGGCCGAGATCAAAGCGGCAGAAAAAGCCCTAGAAGAAAAGCCCGAAGCAGAGCCTCTGCCTTCTGGTGCCGATTTCCTAAGCTTCCTCTTTTAATTCACTCCTTTTAAAATAAAACATTATGGGTTTCGGAGATTTTTTGTCTAAAGTCCAAGAAGGCCGCAAGGTCCTCGAATCGGTCCAAAATGAATTGGGCCAGCGCAAAGCACAAACAGAACAACCTAAATCAGAAAAGAAAGCAGCCGATTTATTGGGCCGTTTGGATGTTATTCTTGAAAAAGCCGATAAAATTGAGCGCGAAGGTGTTGATGTCACCGACTTGCTCCAAATTGGTAGCGAAATCGCTAAAAAGAGTGGTAATGATACCGTTCGCCAAGTTGCTGAATCGGTCAGCCAAGTGGCCGCAGATGGTAAAATTGAAGCCGAAGAGTTAATCCAAGAAGGCCTAAGTACGATTGGAGAACAAGCTGGCAATGATAAAATTAAAAGCATTGCCGAAGCAGCCAAAGCTGTTTTGGAAGACGGAAAAACTGACCTAGGAGAAATCTTGGGCGTCGGCTCTGATGTTTTCAAAGAAGAAATTGAGAAGGCTGGTCTTAGTGATTTGGTCAAAGAAGGCGCTGATATTTTTGATGGCGTTAGCAGTCTCGATGAGTTGTTGGCAAAAGGGAAAGAAGAGCTTAAGCGCCTAGCTGAATTGGCCGCTAAAGCCCTTTTGGACCAATTCATCAATAACTTTCTCAATCAGGGAATTAGCAAAGAGTTTTTGCATTTGCAACATAAGCCGCCTCGCCAAAAGTGGGGCCGTCTGTCTATGGGCATGTCTATGGATATTCGCCTATCCGGAACGCTTTCGGGCCGTTTTACTGGCTCCGAAATAGAAATCAACAGCCAATTGAGTAGTTCTGCTTGGGCCCAAGGCGACCTAGAACTAGACTGTGGTTTTACTATTCCGGTGATTAAGAAAAAAGTAGAGGGACAAGCCAACGCAACTGTCAGTGGTCAGCTAGATTGCCAAGCAGATGCTAAGGTAACTTTGGGCCTAAAAGATAAGAGCTTAGTAGGTAAATTGTACCCCACTACCGTAACGACCCAGCACGATATGCTGCTCAAAGTAGAGATTCCAGGCTACATTGTGAGTCTATGGAATGGGGCGGCTTCTTGGTCTTTTGGTTATCTCGACCCCATTGATGCTTTCTTTACGCATAAGTTGGGCAAATACGAGCTGCTCCAATTGCAGGTGCCAGGCTATGAAACTAGCTTCTCGATGCAAAGTCTCAGCTTTACACATGGGCCCAAAGGCGACTTTAAGATTGAGCCAGGCAAAGATGTTGCGCCTATGATTCAGAAGTTTGAGCAATATCTACCTTGGAATAACTAGCCTATAGCTTCGCCTTTACGGTGGGGGTTTCCCACCGTATCGGCCTAGCGATGTGCAGCAGTGGCCGTCAGGCCAGACCAAGCAGGCTTTGCCTGCGAAGGGCCGAGCGATCAGCGAGCTGCGAAACGTAGCGCCGCAAGGCCGCAGGCCGCAGCGGAGGCCCCAAAAAATAAATTATCAACAGAAGAAAACGGAGATATGTCAATGCCAGAACTGCTGCAAGCTTTAGCCGAAGCGCGGCAAAGTGGAAAGCCCGATGAATTGAATGAATTGGCCAGAGCGGCTATCATTGCTGAACCTGCCGTAGATTTGGGTTATTATTGTTTGGCCGAAGCCCTCTTTTTGGCGGAGCAGTATCCAAATGCGGAAATTGCCTTGGCCAAAGCCATTGAGTTGGCCCCCGAAAAAGCCAGTTATTTGCTGCGTTTGGCCAGCTATAAGGATATTCAGGGACAGGCTGCTGCCGCTCGAATTTTATATGATAAGGCCTTAGCTTTGGAGCCCAAAAATTGGTGGGCGCTTTTAGGTTTGGCTCGTTATCAATTGTTTGAGGCCCAAAATGTAGAGCGAGCAATTGATTACTTGAATCAGGCGGAGCCTTCGGCTTTGGAAGAGCCTGATTTCTTGCGCCTCAAGGCCAAAACCTTGCTCAATATGGCCCAATTGGAAGAGGCTTTGGAGCTGATTGAGCGCTTGTTGGAAAAAGAAGCCAATGAGGCCGCCCTAACGCTAAAACTCAATGCCTTGATGATGCAGGCAGAGCCTTCTTTTAAGGAGATTAGCCTCACTTATAAAGCTTTGATTCAGGCGGCGGCTCAGCCCCTACCCTATTGGGTGGGTTTGGCCAATTATCTCTTGGCCGAAGAGCAATATAGTCAGGCCGAGAAGGCCTTTAGAAAAGCCTTGGCCATGGCTCCTGCTCAGGAACATTATGCGCTCAAAGGCTTGTTGGCCATTTGTTTGCAGGCCCAAGGCCAATATGCCGAGGCCCTGAATATTTATCAGGAAATGGAGCAGGAACAGCCTGAAGATGAGGAAATTTACATCCAGAAGTCGCTTTTGTTTGCCGCTCAAGAAGAGTTTGGGCAAGCCGCCGCTGCTTTGGAGAAAGTGATTGCCTTGAGTACGGGCATGGCTGCTTTAGAATGGAATTTTAAGCGGGGACTTTATTTGCTAGAAGCTGGAGATTATGCCTCCGCTAAGGCTATCTTTGAAGTTCTTTTGCAAGAACCACTTTATGCTCGAGAAGCCGCTTTTGCTTTGGGTAAATGTCTGCACTTGATGGGAGAGCAAACGGCTGCTTTTGCCCAATTGCAGTTGGCCCAAAAGGCCAAAAGCCGCAAGGCGAAAGATTATTTGCAAACGCATTTTGAGGCTGAGCTTAAGGCTTTGGAGGCCGCACTTTTGGCCGAGCGAGCAGATTGGGCGACTGAAAATGCGAAATCGGCCTTTTTGGCAGCTCATTTTGGCCAGTTGGGCCGTTTTGATCCTAAGCAAAACCGTTTGGACCCCCAACTACCCGCTGATGTTCAGAACATGCTCAAGGAGCGCTTAGCTGATATTAGCTTATTGCTTTCTGCAGAGGGTTTGCTTTTGCTCAACCCTATGGAAGAGCGGGCAATTCGGGCCAATTACCGCATTTTGGAAGAAGATAAAGGCCGCTTGTTGATAGAACTTTATCCTTTGGATGGCTCGCCTAATCTGGTCTTTTTGCTCAGAGAAAAAGGAGCTGGCCGCCTTTCTGTAGAATGGCAAAAAGCTGGAGCCGAAGAGGTGCATTTTCAGCTTTCGGCCAAGCCAAAAAGTAGCGATATGCAAGTCTTTAAACGCTTTTGTCAAGCTAGCGACTTCGATTATTTGGGAGCGCAATATGCCGCCTGGAAAAAGTATTTATAAGCCGATTGGCTAAGGACCAAAAAGGCCCCACTCCTAATTTGGAGTGGGGCCTTTCTTATTGAGTTGGCTTAACTGAATTAAGCTTCTTCTTGTTCCTCTGTTTTCTTCTTCAGCGCACGCATTTGTGGGAAGAAGAGCACTTCTTGAATAGAAGTTTGGTCGGTCATCAACATCACTAGGCGGTCAATACCAATTCCCAAACCAGAACAAGGAGGCATGCCGTATTCTAGGGCACGGAGGAAATCTTCATCCATAGCCATGGCTTCTTCGTCTCCTCTTTCGGCTAGGCGAAGTTGGTCCTCAAAGCGGCGACGCTGATCAATAGGATCATTCAACTCGGTATAGGCGTTGGCAATTTCTTTACCCATTACAAAGAGCTCGAAGCGCTCGACGAGCCCCTCTTCGCTGCGGTGTTTTTTGGCCAAAGGCGTCATCTCGATTGGATAATCGGTGATGAAGGTCGGCTGAATGAGGTGAGGCTCGGTAGTTTCGCCAAAAACCTCATCAATGAGTTTAGCGCGGCCCATGCTAGCATCTACATCAATATGTAGTTCTTTACAAAGGGCAAAGATTTCCTCTTCGCTCATGTTGCGTAGGTTGTGGCCACTATGCTTCTCAATTGCATCATAGATGCTAAGTTTCTCAAAGGGGCCAGCAAAATTTACTTCATGCGTAGTAAATTCTTTACCATGTTGCTTACGGATCTTAATGCTGCTGCTACCATGAACAGCAAGGCAGATTTTTTCAAAGAGTTGCTCTACCATCTGCATCATCCAGATATAGTCCTTATAGGCCACATAAATCTCCATAGAGGTAAACTCTGGATTGTGGGTACGGTCCATTCCTTCATTGCGGAACATCTTGCCGATTTCATAAACTCCATCAAAGCCAGCCACAATGAGGCGCTTGAGGTAAAGTTCATTGGCAATACGCAAATAGAGGTCCTCATCCAAGGTGTTGTGATGCGTCTCAAAAGGACGGGCAGCAGCACCACCATGCACGGCTTGCAAAATGGGCGTTTCTACTTCCAACCAACCTTGAGCATCAAAGAAGTGGCGCATTTCACGAACCACCTTAGAGCGGGTCAAGAAAATCTCTTTGTATTGTGGATTTACTGTAAGGTCCACATAACGCATCCGATAGCGCTGTTCGGCATCGGTAAAGGCATCATGCACATTTCCTTCATTATCCGTTTTTACGATAGGCAGATTGCGAATGGCCTTGCCCAAAAAGATGAACTTTTCTACATGAATAGAAAGGGTTCCTGTTTTTGTATAAAAAGCATAGCCCTCAATGCCCACATAATCGCCAATATCGAGCAATTTTTTAAAGACCTTATTATAGAGATCTTTATTCTCTTCGGGGCAAATTTCGTCCCGACTCACATAAAACTGAATACGTCCGCTGCTATCTTGGAGTTCGGCAAAGCTAGCCTTTCCCATAACCCGTTTAGACATTAGGCGGCCGCTTAGGCGGACCTTTTTAAAGTCCTCGGCCTTTTCCTCGCTAAAGTTTTCGCTTACCTCTTTGGCCAGGTGACTGACCTCAAAAGCCTCTGCGGGATAAGGGTTGATCTTGAGTTCCACCATTTTTCTCAAATTGGTGATGCGCTGTCGCTCCATTTCATTGAGCTTGCGGCCGCCTAATTGGCCAGCCTCCAGCAATTGGTCGAGCTCTTCTAGCCAGGCTTGGCTAGCTTGTTCCGTTAAAGCCATTTTACTGCTTACGTTTTATAAAAATTCAATCAATGTACAATTCTTCTTGTTTTGGGGCCTCCGCAGCTTTGCTGCGGCGGTTACTCCCTTTGGTCGTCGAACTGCGCCCTAAAGGGCTTGTTGTCGTTTATTCCCTTGGGTCATCGAACTGGCGCCTCTTCGAGGCTGGTTGTCGCAGCTCGCTGCTGTTTTGGGGCCTCCTGCCTACGGCAGGCGCTACGTTACGCAGCTCGCTATTCGCTCGGCCCTGCGGCGGCAAAGCCGCCTTGGTCTGGCCTTCGGCCACTGCTCCACATCGCTAGGCCGAGCAGCCGCCTTGGGGCGGCCTTTTTGGTCCAGAAAGGCGCGAAGCGCCTTGGCTTAGCTGCCTAGAGGGGAGCCCGAAGGGCTAGCCCTAGCCGCCCAAGGCGGCGCAGGGCCGAGCAGACCTGCGAGCCCGGCAGGGAGCGGCCCGCCCAAAGGGCGGGCAAGCCCCAAATCATTATACAACCTGTTCGGCAATCGATTTAATAGTATCGACATCGCCCATTGTATAATAGTGCAGACAGGGAACGCCTGCGGCTTTGAGTTCTTTGGACTGCATGACGCACCACTCTATGCCTATTTGGCGGCGAGCTTCAGCATCTTTAGCGGCCATCATCGCTTTGGCTAAATCATCGGGCAAATCAATAAAGAAATGTCGAGGAATAGCACTTAGCTGGTACTTTTTGGTAATGGGTTTTAAGCCAGGCACAATAGGCACATGAATGTCTGCGGCTCGGCATTTATCGACAAAGTCAAAGTACTTTTGGTTATCAAAAAACATTTGCGTCACGATATAATCGGCTCCAGCGTCTACCTTTTGCTTCAGGAAATGCAGGTCCATATCGAGATTTGGCGCCTCAAAGTGTTTTTCGGGATAACCCGCTACACCAATGCAGAAAGAAGAGGCTTGCGCATCCATGAGCGTACTATCAAGATAGTGGCCCTCATTCATACTTTGGACCTGTTTGACTAGGTCTAGAGCATAGGCATGGCCGCCTTCTTCGGGCATGAACTTATTTTCGAACTTGCGGGGATCGCCACGAAGGACCAGCACATTATCGACCCCTAAAAACATCAGGTCAATCAGGGCGTTTTCGGTCTCATCGGCAGTAAATCCGCCACAAATCAGGTGAGGGACGGCATCTACGCCATAGCGGTTCATGATAGCCGCACAAATGCCCACGGTACCGGGGCGTTTTCGGATGGCGGTTTTCTCATAATAGCCGCTGGGGCGTCTTTTGTAGATGAACTCCTCACGGTGATAAGTTACATCAATAAAAGGAGGTTTAAACTCCATGAGTGGGTCCAAGGTGTCAAAAATTCCTTGGATCCCCCCTCCTTTCAGAGGGGGAAGGATTTCGAAAGAAATCAGGGTTTGGCCCTCCGCTTGGCGGAAGTGTTCGCTTACTTTCATACTGTTCGTGGGCTCTAATGAGCATTGTCGGCCTGCGATTTAGGCTTTATCTAGCCAAATATGCAAGGCCAGGTTTTCGTATAATTCGATTTCTGCCCCTTCGTTTAGGCCCTCTACTACTTCTAGAGATTGGGCCAAAACTTCGCGGCTAATATAATCAGCAAACTGGTCGATAGCGGCTTGGATAGCTGGCTGTTTTTCCAGTTTCAGTTGAATGCGATCAGTTACCTCTAGCTGATGATCTTTGCGGAGGTTTTGGATGCGGTTGACGAGTTCACGGGCCATTCCTTCGGCCTTTAGCTCTTCGCTAATGCTTTCGTCTAGGGCGACTACGATTTCGTTATCAGAAGTGACCAACCAACCTTCAATATCTTCTGAAGTGATTTGCACTTCTTCTAGATAAATTGGCGTAGCGCTTCCCTCTAGCTCAATCATAAATTGCCCTTCTTTTTCTAGGCTTTGGATATCGGTCTGTGTCATGGCTTCGATAGCCGTTTTGGCAGCCTTCATTTGCTTGCCTAGGCGTTTGCCGAGGACCTTAAAGTTGGGTTTTACGCCCTTCTTCAAGATACCAGAGCTATCGCGGATATATTCAATGGCCTTCACATTCACCTCAGAGAGGATCAAATCCTTAACGGCTTCTACTTGGGCCTCAAAACCTTCATCTAAGATAGGCAGAAGGATGCGTTGGAGGGGTTGGCGTACACGGATTTTGTGTAAGCGGCGAAGCGCATGCACCATAGAAGAAATGCGCTGCGCATAATCCATGCGTTGCTCCAATTCGGGAACGATAGCCGATAAGTTAGCGGCGGGGAAATCAGCTAGATGTACAGAATCTTTGCCTGTGCCCTCTTGGCCTGCTTGTAGGTTAAGGTATAAAAAGTCGCTAAAGAATGGAGCGATAGGCGCCATTAAGCGGCTTAGGGTTTCCAAAACCGTATAAAGCGTTTGGTAAGCAGCTAGTTTGTCCTCATTTTGATCGCCTTTCCAGAAACGGCGGCGACAAAGGCGAACATACCAGTTAGAGAGTTGAGCATCGACAAAGTTGGCGATTTTACGGCCCGCATTGGTAGGCTCATAATCGCTCATATCCTCATCAACTTCCTTAACCAAGCTGTTGAGTTTAGAGATGATCCAACGGTCAATTTCTGGACGTTTGGCCAGTTCTAGCTCTCCGCTAAAATCAAAGTCCTTGATACTTTGCCCATCAAATTGATCGACATTGGCATAGGTAGCAAAGAAGATATAGGTATTGTAAAGAGTGCCGAATAGTTTTCGGCGCACCTCGTCTAAGCCTTCTACATCAAACTTGAGGTTATCCCAAGGTTGTGCATTGGTCAGCATATACCAGCGGGTGGCATCTGCTCCGTATTTATCAATAGTTTCAAAAGGCTCTACGGCATTGCCGAGGCGCTTAGACATTTTCTTACCGTTTTTGTCTAGTACCAAGCCATTAGAAACTACATTTTTATAGGCTACTTGATCAAAAGCCATGGTAGCGATAGCATGCAAAGTATAGAACCAACCTCTGGTTTGGTCCACTCCTTCTGCGATAAAGTCGGCAGGGAAAGCGCGAGCGCCTTCTTTGCCCTGAATAGCGTTATCGATCAGTTCTTTATTCTCAAAAGGATAGTGTTGTTGGGCATAGGGCATAGAGCCACTATCAAACCAAACATCGATAAGGTCGGATTCGCGATACATGGGTTCACCATTGCTTGCGCAAAGGACGATCTGATCTACGATATGTTTGTGAAGATCTACCTTAGCGTAGTTTTCCTCAGAAAAATCATTGGGAACAAAACCCTCATAAGGATTGCTTTGCATAAGGCCAGCCGCCATAGATTGCTCGATAGCTGCCGTCAATTCCTCTAGGCTGCCAATACAGCGCTCTTCGCTGCCGTCTTTGGTTCGCCAAATCGGTAGAGGAATTCCCCAAAAGCGAGAGCGAGAGAGGTTCCAATCTTGTAGATTCTCTAACCAACCGCCAAAACGGCCTTCTCCAGTAGAAGCGGGCTTCCAATTGATGGTTTTATTAAGCTCATACATCCGTTCTTTTACGGCAGAAGCCTGGATAAACCAAGAATCTAGCGGATAATAAAGGATGGGCTTATCTGTTCTCCAACAGTGAGGATAATTATGCGAATACTTTTGTGCATTGAAGGCTAGATTTTCCGTTTTGAGGTGGATGACAATATCCACATCTACAGAGCGGTAATCCTCTCCTTGGTCCTCATAATCCTTCACATAGCGTCCAGAAAAAGGACCTACATTTTCCTTAAAGCGTCCTTGCTTGTCCACCAAAGTCAAGGCACCAATTCCCGCTTTTTGAGCGGCCATGCGGTCATCTGCACCAAAAGAGGGAGCAGTATGCACGATACCCGTACCATCTTCGGTGGTAACAAATTGGCCCAAGATGATGCGGAAAGCATCGGTTTGGCCTTGCAAGGGCTCAATGGGATTGCCATAGTTGAGCAACTGCTCATAGCGGATACCTTCTAAGTCTTTGCCCGTAAAAGGCTCAGAGCTGTGGATGACTTGCGGTTGTTTTTTGCCGCCCATCCATTTTTTCACCAGCGCTTTGGCCAAAACTACACTAACGGGTAGTTCAGTATAAGGCGAGGTCGTTCTGATTTTGACATATTCGATTTTTGGACCAACAGTCAAAGCTGTATTAGAAGGCAGGGTCCAAGGCGTGGTCGTCCAAGCCAAAAAGCGAACATCCTCTCCTTCTTCATCAAAAAGAAAAGCCGATTGTTCTGATTTTTGGACCTTAAACATGGCCACTACCGTATTGTCCGAAACATCTTTGTAACAGCCTGGCTGATTGAGCTCATGCGAGCTCAAACCCGTACCCGCCGCAGGCGAATAAGGCTGAACCGTTAGGCCCTTATACAAAAGGCCTTTGTTGTATAGACGAGCAAGGAGCCACCAAACGGTCTCCATATATTTGGGCTCATAGGTAATATAAGGCTTCTCAAGATCCACCCAATAGCCCATTTTTACCGTCAGTTTGTCCCAAAGGTCCTTAAACTCCATGACGGTTTCCTTACAAGCCTGATTGTACTCTTCAATAGAGATTTTCTGACCAATATCTTCTTTGGTAATGCCCAATTTCTTCTCTACGGCCAATTCAATTGGAAGTCCATGCGTATCCCAGCCCGCTTTGCGGCGGACCATTTTGCCCTTCATGCTCTGATAGCGACAAAAGCTATCTTTTACAGAACGAGCTAATACGTGGTGAATACCCGGACGGCCATTGGCAGAGGGGGGGCCTTCATAGAAAACAAAGTTTTCGGCGCCTTCTCGCTCTGATACAGAGCGCTCGAAGATCTGCTTTTCGGCCCAATAGTTTAGGATATCTTGGTCAATGGCAGCCAGATTCAACTGCTCATATAGCTTGTAAGATGCCACGGTTTTTTATTTTAATTTTTTATTGCTTGCTTATTTTTTTGGGGCCTCCGCTGCGCTACGCTTGCGGCGGTTACTCCCTTTGGTCGTCGAACTGCGCCCTAAAGGGCTTGTTGTCGTTTTGGGGCTCGCTGCTCGGTCTGGCCTACGGCCACCCCTCCACAGCGCTAGGCCAAGGCGGCTGCACCGCCTAAGTAGCCCTTGGCAAAAGGCAGAAAAAAATGATTGGCAAGGCTTTAAATTCCTGCAAAAATAAGAAAAGCTCTGACAAATTTAATATCTGTCAGAGCTTTTCCGAGGGCATAGCAAAGTCCTCCTCAAACAGATCGCTGCTTAGGAATTTTCTTTTGCTTAATAATATTTTGCCCTGGATCTTTCATCGGTAAAATTTGATTCACGAACTCCCCAACAAGGAAGTGCCCCATTTAGTTCACTGAAAATCGATTTTTTTTATTTTTTTTTGAATTGGCCCAAACTCCCCGAAGGGATTCCCTAAGGAATCCCGTAGAGGGGAGGGTGGGCGGGGACATATTGACGAATGAGGAGCGCAGCGACGAATACCGCTTTAAAGGAAGCGCCAAAAGGCCGAAGAAAAAAGCTTGAACGCAAAAAATAATGGGGAGCGGCCCAGCGCTGCGCAGCAGTGGCCGAAGGCCAGACCAAGCAAAACGAGCGCTAGCGAAGTTTTGCGCAGGGCCGAGCGAACAGCGAGCTGCGGAGCATAGCGGCGGCCAGCTTTGCTGGCCGCGGGCCCCAAATATCTACCCCCAAAACAAACAAGCGCCAAAGATTAGCCCTCCCAAAAGGAAAAGCAAAAAAGTATAAGGCAATAAATTTTGTGCTTTTAGGCCCGTGATGCCCAAAAGCGGCAAAGCCCAAAAAGGCTGCAACATATTACTCCACTGATCGCCATAACAAAGCGCCAAAACCGCCTTATACAAAGGAACATCCAATTGCTTAGCGCTTTCTATGAGAATGGGGCCTTGGACCAACCACTGCCCGCCCCCACTAGGTACAAAAAAATTGACCACCGCCGCCGACCAAAGCGTAAAAAAGGGAAAGCTTTGGGGACTGGCGTATTGCACAAAAGCCGCCGAAAAATAATCGACCAAGCCAGAACTGAACATAATACCCATAATGCCCGCATAAAAGGGAAACTGAATGAGGATGCCGCTGCTGCCGCCTATAGCCTGGCCCACCGCCTGCTGAAATTGACTCAAGCGACCGTGTAACAAAAAGGCCAGGCCGAAGAGGACAAAAATGAGGAAGTTAGGATTGAGAAAACGAAACTGCCAATCAAAACCTGTTTTTTGGACCCAAAGAGGCAAAATAAGCGCCTGATAAAGGGCCAAGAATAACATCAATGTGCCCAAGCCCCAGGCTAAAGGTCGCCATTGATCTAAGCGGGCGGCACCTTCTAGCTTGGTCTCCTCTCCCCTATTGGCTAAAGGCTTTTGCGGCAATTGAACAGCCGGCGGGCGCATAAAATGGCCCAACAAACCCAAAACCAGAGGAATAATCGTCAAACTCAAGCCCAAAACCCAAAGGTTGAGTGAAGACAAAAGCGTTTGGCCAATAGGGATAACGCCCATTTGTTCCGCCATTTCATGGCCTTCTTCTGCAATTTTGAGTGGGGCCGAGCCTGAAAGGCCCGCATGAAAAATCATCATACAAGAATAAGCGGCGGAACCCAATAAGGGATAATGAATTTTATGGCCCTTTTGGGCTGCTGCCTCTCCTAGTTTTCGGACCAATACAGCAGAAAAGATAAGCGCAAAGCCCCAATTAAACAGCCCCAACAACATACTGCTTAGGGCCACGGCAAAAACAGCCCAACCCGAATGTCCAGCCAAGCCTGTAAAACGCTCTAGCAACCAATTGGCAGGGCGGCTAAGAGCCGCCACATGGCCCAAAACCAAAATGAGCATCATTTGCATCGAAAAGGCCAAAAACTTAAAAAATCCGCCCTGCCAATAGGTCCAAAGGGCCAGAAAGTAAGGTGTTCCTTGGGCCTTTTGGCGCAGCTCTAGCCCTTGCTTTTTGGACAACTTAATGGAAGTCTTTAGTGGGTTATTTGTTTTGAGTTGGAGCTCGCCTCGCCAGACCAACTCCCCTACTTTATTTTTAATCGACAAGCTATTATCGGCCCATGCTAGACGTAGCTCTTGGCCTCCCTGTTGAAAAGAAGCTGCTGTTTGCTGCTCAAGATTGATTTGGACCAAAGATTGGCCATTTTGGTCCAAAACTTCTAAGAATGGCTTGGGAGAATCGGTCAGAAAAAGCGCCAAAACATAAGTAAACAAGGTCAACAAAATAGCCAGCGCCAAAGGGTTGGGCAATACTTTTTGGACCAAAGCAATAAAGCGAGCAGAAAGCGACATAAGCAAATTGGGTTAAAGCCAACACTCCATAAAAGGCTAATTTTAAATGAGTGCTAAACAAAAAAGGGCGCTGACCCAAGATTGGTCAACACCCTTGAAAATACACGGAAGTTTTTCAAATACGGAAATGGAATACAAAATTTTAGCTATTCATTAGTGGTTTTTCTAGCTCCAAGCCTTTAATCAAATTGATTAGTGCTTCTGCATTTTGGTCTTTTTGGAAATAGCCCTGTTTTTCCAATGCTTTGGCCCAAGCCATACAGCTATTTTCCTTAGGCGCTTCTAGGCTTTGTAAATAAAGTGTATGCGCTCTAAATCCAGCCCAAAGACTGCGATAGCGGGCATAGCGCTGACCATGAAAAATGCCTTCTCCAGTACAGCCTTCATGAGCAAGCAAACTATTATTTTCGAGCAGAAGGTGAAAGGGATTATTTCCAGCTTTGGCCACCGCCGTTTGTCCAAAATCAGATTGCATAATGGCCAGGCCCAAAAGCAAAGCGGCAGGAATTTTAGTTTTGCTGGCTTCATTTTGGGCCAAAGGGCGCAGGCGGTTCATAAAATCGAGCTGTTGTTGCAGCTTTTCATCAGAGATTTCGACAGAAATGGGTTTTTTGACCGTTGGTTGAATTTCTGGAATTTGCGGAAGATTTTCCGAGCTCAATTCCTTATTTTCTTCTGCAGCAGCAGGCTGCTCTTCTTTTTCTTCTTGGGCCATAGCTAAAGGAGCTGCGGCTTGAGTTGTTTTGGGCAATTCTGCAGCGATAAAACTCGCTTTTTTGGCCTTGGCCAAAGGTTCTCCACTCAATTTTGCTGTATTTTCTACGGCTTCATTTCGGGCCAATTGCTGAGGCAAAGCAGAAATTTGGGGCCAAAAATAAACGCCAGAAGCAATAGCCATCACGGCAGCGGTTCCCCAACGGCCTTTAGGATGAAACAAAAAATAGGGTCGACGAATGCGAGCCGCCCAAGCGGCTGGCGCCATCCATAGCTGAAAAGCGCGATAACGCTCCTTCATCCAGAAAGACCAAGAAGTTTTTTTATTTTGCTGAACCTGCAAGCTCTTGTCCTTATCTACTGTAGGTTCAATATTTTCGGCTTGCATTTTCTTCTTATAAGAAAGCGGATAGATGATGGTGAAGCGGTCTTTCATACTGGGCGATTTTATGGATGCTGCAAATCAGATTGTTTCAACCCTTCAAAAGTAAAACTTTTTGTTTGTAATTTCAAGCAAATTGACTCAAAAATTAAAACAAAAATGCAAAATAGCCCTAATTCAAAATTTATCATTGGAGATATTCACGGATGTTACTACAGTTTGTTGGAACTTTTAAAACAATGGGATGCAAGCCAAGAGCGGCTTTGTTTGCTAGGCGACCTCATTAGTAAGGGGAAGCACAGCTTGGAGGTGGTCCAATGGGCGAAGGAAATGGAGCAGGCGGGAGCTTTGGTATTAAGAGGCAATCATGAGCAGCAATTGGGCTTGCATTATTTGCAGGGGCGGGCTAGCCAGCATTGGGCCGAGGCCTTTTTTGATGCCATTGAGGCCCAATATGCGGAGCAGGAACTAGACTTTATGCAAGATGTAGCTTGGTTAGCCCAACTTCCCGTTTATCATGAGGAAGCCCATTGTTTTTTATCTCATGCAGGCTTGGGTTATGGTCCACATGCTTGGGACCCCATGCATCCGCAGGGCATTTTATGGCATCGCGGGCCTTTGAAACCTTTGGGCAAGCTGCAATTTTTGGGACATACCCCCCAGAAAGCCGTTCTTTATCGGCCAGAAGAGGGCTATTGCAATTTGGATACAGGAGCTTCTTTAGGTAATCTGTTATCGGCAGCTCGGGTAGATGAACAAGGAAATATATTAGAGTTTATTTCAGTAGCCAACGATCCTAGAGATTTGGCATAGCAAAGGCCCGCTAGTTTCTACTAGCGGGCCTTTTTGGTCCTATTTTGCGGTTTTGCAGGCCCGAAGGGCCGCAGGCTGAGGGGCTGTAGCAGGGCCGCCGAAGGCGGCAGACCAAAGCCCGAAGGGCTGCAGGGCCGAGCAGAGCTGCGAGCTGCGCAATGGCCCGACCCGGCCGAAGGGCGGGGCAGCCCCAAAACAATCGCTTATCCAAACATAGTCGACCAGAACTTCCATTTCCAGAACTGCCACCACTTATTTTTCTTCTTTTTGGGGGCTTTGGGTTGCGGTTTAGGCTTAACCGTCTCCTTGGGTTGATCTTCTTCAAAAACAATATATTCCTCCTCTTCTGGCTGCGGCTCCTTTATTTCTGGTACTTTGGGTTCTTCTTTGGGTGGGTCTTCCTGGGCCAAAATGGGTTCACCCTTGATCGGGCGCTCATATTTTAGGAACCATTCGTAGAGTTTGGGCCAAGAAAAGACGCGAACGGCCTCCGAATGCCCCCAATTTTTCTCCTCAATATAATTTACCTCGGTATTTCCAGCAGCTTTTAGGGCCTTGACCATTTTTCGAGATTCCTCTACGGGTACAGGTTTATCTTTTTTGCCATGCACCACAAAATGGGGCAAATTTTTCATGCCTTCTACATCCTTTAGGCGGCCACCGCCAGCGATTGGGGCCACAGCGGCAAAGCGATCGGGGGCATAGCCGGCCAAATGCCAAGCGCCATAGCCCCCCATACTCATGCCGCAGAGATACACCTTCTTGCGATCTACGGCATAATGGGCCTCGGCATAATCTAAAATTTGGATTAATTTATCATTTTCCCAGCCCTTTTGACATTGGGGAGCGATCACGATAAAATCGAGTTCGAGTTTTCGTTCCAGTTCATAAATCACCCCATATTGCTTCACCTTATTCAGGTCTGTTCCCTGAATACTTCGGCCGTGCAGATAAATCAGCAGGGGAAATTTTTGGCCTTCTTGGCCTGTATAATTCTTGGGGAAATAGGTCCAATATTCATAGGGTAAATTTTTATTTCGGACCGCATGCAAGCCCGCTTGATCTTTTTGGCCCCAGAGCGTACAGCTCGTTAGCAACAAAAAGAGGAAGAAGTATTTATACATAATTGCTTTTGATTTTGGGGGTAAATTTAGGGCATTAGAACGAATAATTTTGGGGATTATTTTGGGGCTGCCCCGCCCTTCGGTCGGGTCGGGCTGTATCGTGGCTCGCAATTCTGCTCGGCCCTGCGGCGCAGAGCGCCTTGGTCTGCGGCTTCGCCGCACCACTTTCCATCCCTCAGCCAGTCGCTTCGCTCCTATTGGGCGCCTCGCGCCCTAAAAAAGAAAACCCTCTAGCTTGAGGCTAGAGGGTTTTGGAGCCGAGTAAAATCAGCGCATTTTTATTCGAAGCGAACTTGTTTAGGGGCTTCGTTGGCATTCATTAGCATACCAGTAGCTCCTTCTGTAGCTTCTCCTTTAGGATCCACTTGTTCTTGGTTCTTCTTATTGACATACTCTTGGTTATTGAACCAAGCGCTACCTTCCCACAAAAAGGCAATAATTGCCCAAATAAAAAGGAGCATAGGCAGAATAACCGTAGCGATGAAAGGTTTCACTTCGCTACCGAGGTGCATAAAGATCGAAGTAATGTAGTAAGCTTTATAAAGGCTGAGTGCGATCATTACAGGAATCATGATCATTTTTGGAAGGCTAAGCCCTTCGATAAGGTGGCCATTACCAATAAGAGCGATACCTACTTCTGCGAATGTAACGATAAGCAAAATGATAAAACCATTGCGGCCTACTTTGATATCTTCTTCACGAGTTGTTGCGTGAGCCATGATATATATGCATTAAAAGGTTAATCGAATAGAGTTTAGAGTAGGTAGAAGGCTAGGAAAACGAAAACCCAAACCAAATCTACAAAGTGCCAGTAAAGACCAATTTTCTCTACCATTTCGTATCCGTTCTTACGGGCAACATAAGTACCGTTAGCGGCTTGTATAGCGATAATAAGTAAGAAAGCTAGTCCAGAAAATACGTGGAAACCGTGGAAACCAGTAATAAAGAAGAATAGCGCACCAAAAGCCTGAGGGCCAAAAGGTTCCGTTTTAACTTCTCCATCGGTAGTTTGGTAGGCACCTACTGCATAGTCATGCAAATCGTGTTGGTAAGTAATGAGGTAAGAGTCACCTGTGTTAATTTCCATTTTCTCAGGAAGATCACCATGATGGTCTCTTTTTTCGAAATACTTATTGCCTTTAGCATCAGTAAAGTAAGTGATTTCAGAAGTTTTGCCATGGCTTTCCACACTTACAACTTCTTTTTCCCATCCTTTTTCTTTAGCGATACTGTTAAGTTCGTCTAATGTAAGGTATTTACCTTCTTCGGTATGAGTCGCGAAAGGGTTAGTGTAGAGCGTCATACCCTCTGTAGCGATTAGGTTTGTCCATTCCCAAGCTTGGCAGCCAAGGAACAATCCACCACCCAATACGGTAGCGAGCAACCATTTTACTACAGCAGATTGATTTTCTCTTTTACCTTCTTGTACGGCACGAAGTACAGTAACCGAACTAACAATCAAGACGAAAGTCATGAAAGTTACAAAGATAAGGGGGGCACCAGAGATGCCGAAGGGAGCAGTTTGGAATACAAAATCGGGTACGGGCCAACCTTTTACGCTAAAGCGCAAGGCACCATAGGCCAAAAGGAATCCACCAAATGTAAAGGCATCTGATAGGAGGAAGTACCACATCATGAGCTTTCCGTAGCTCGCTTTGAAAGGAGACTGGCCACCATTCCAGAGATTTTCCTTCTGGGGGGCGTTATCGTGCTGCTCCTGAGTTTCGATGACTGTTTCGTTTGCCATTGTATCGGATCAATTTGTAAAAATTACAGATAGATGTTTATTGTTGTATCAGAAAGAACACCAAGAGATAGAGCCAAAGGATATCTACAAAGTGCCAGTAAGTAAAAGTCAAGTCAATTTTAAGTGTACGTTTGGGCGTAGGTACATCAAATCGGCCTCTGATAAGACCTGTAGCAAGGACAACTAGTGCAAGAATTCCTCCCATAACGTGCACGACATGTGCCGCAGTAATAAGGTAAAGAAAACTACTGGATTGATTGGCCACTAGATCGATGCCCAAAGCATGTAATGATTCCCAGCCAGCGTACTGTAGACCAATAAAGACAAACCCTAACATAAAGCCGAGTAAGTAAAGCCCTTTGAAGGTTTTTGCATCGGCTCTGAGGTATGCTTTTTTGGATAAGTAGAAAGCGAGACTACTTCCAAGGATAGCGATTGTGCTATAAAAGAACTCGTTCGGAAGCGGAAAGTTATACCAGTTGGCAGAAGCTTTTCGCACGATGTAGGCACTAGTAAATGCCGAAAAGAACATAATCATCCCAACTATCCCCATCCAGAGGGCAAATTTTTTGGGGTGAATACGTTTTACTGTTTTATTTAAAGTGCTCATGGCGCTTTGATTTTAGATCTTATCAATCATTAGGGCAATAAAGACCACCAATTGATAAACTAGAGAAGCTAGCATTAGCTGTCTTGCTGCTTTTGCTGTTGTTTGTCTAAACAAACGGATAGCAAAGTAGAGAAAGAACAGCCCCATGAAGAACATAATGCCAGCGGCAATATAGCCAGAAATGCCCAGACTAACGGGTGCCCAACTCATTGCAATAAGGCAAAGCACATAAAATGCTGCTTGTAAGGCCGTTTCTTTTGTACGACCATCTTTTTGGCTAGAAGGCAAAAGATAAAAACCTCCCTCTTCATAGTCTTTGTAAGCGACCCAAGCAATAGCCCAAAAATGGGGAAACTGCCAAAGGAACTGAAGACTAAATAAGAAAAAAGCAGCTAAGCCTAATTCACCAGTTGCAGCGACCCAACCAATAGCCATAGGAAGTGCTCCGGGCACGGCTCCTACCCAAACGGCTACAGGAGAGATACGTTTTAATGGCGTGTAAATAAAGGCGTAACTCACCAAAGAAACAGAACCTAAAAATGCAGTCATGGGATTAAAAAAGGCCAAAGCCAATAAACCCACAGCAGCAGTAATACCAGCAAAAAGAACAGCCTCCCAGCTTTCCATTCGACCAGCAGGAAGAGGACGGTCTTGCGTCCGCTTCATCTTTCGGTCTGTATCTTTCTCCAATACCTGATTTAAGGTATTGGCCGATGCAGTTACTAGAAAGCCTCCTATTCCTAGGAGCAGAAAATGATATACATTAAAATTTTCTGTTCCTAGGTAGTAGGCTGTGCATGCTGAAAATACTACCGATAATGCCAATCTAGCCTTAGCTAAAGCCATATAGTTCTTCAACTTCTGGCCCAAAAGACTGTCATTAACGGTAGCACTATTATTCGTATTCAAAATATCAATCTTGATTTAGAATAGGTCATTCTCCAGAAGACTAATGTCCTCCATCTTCTTCACCCTCTGCTAGAGGCTCATTCTGCATTACGAATTCACGATCTTCGTAACGGCTGATGTCATAAGGCCAACGGTGAACTTCAGGGATAGGTCCATCCCAGTTTCCATGACCAGGATTGATAGGAACAGTCCACTCTAGTGTAGTTCCACCCCAAGGGTTTTGTTCTGTTTGCTTTCTTCCTTTATAGATAGAATAAAAGAAGTTGATAATAAACACAAACTGTAAGAAAAAGGCTACGATGGCAGCTATAGTAATCACTTGGTTCATCGTATCAAACTGGTTAAAGGCTTGGAACGTGTCGAAAGAATAGTAACGACGAGGAACACCAGCCATCCCTTGATAGTGCATAGGACCAAATACGGCATAAGCAGTAATCAAAGTACCCCAGTAGTGAATTTGACCCAAAGTCTCATTCATATAACGGCCAAACATCGTAGGGAACCAGTGGTAAATTCCAGAGAACATACCAAAGAATGCAGCTACACCCATTACCGTGTGGAAGTGAGCTACTACAAAGTAAGTATCGTGCTGTTGCATATCAATTGTGGCATTACCCAAGAAAATACCTGTCAAACCACCAGAGATAAAGAGCGATACAAATCCAATAGAGAACAATGAAGCAGAGTTGTAACGCATGTTACCACCCCATACTGTCGCAATCCAGTTAAATACTTTTACCGCTGAAGGTACAGCAATAATCAATGTAAAGAGAACGAAGATATTTGCGATGAAAGGATTCATACCACTAACATACATGTGGTGCGCCCATACTAGGAATGAAAGTACACCAATACCTAGGATAGAGAATACCATAGCTTTGTAACCAAAGATAGGCTTGCGAGCATGTACAGAAAGTACCTCTGACACTAAACCCATCGCAGGTAAAATAATGATATATACCTCCGGGTGACCCAAGAACCAGAACAAGTGCTGGTACAAAATGGCATTCCCCCCTACACGATCAGTCAACGCTTCACCAGCTACATAGATTTCATCCAAGAAGAAACTAGTACCAAGCATACGGTCCATCATCAACATGAAGAAACCAGAAGTAATTACAGGGAAAGATAATAGGCCCAAAACAGCAGTGAGCAAAAATGCCCAAATAGTCAAAGGCATACGGAACATAGTCATTCCCTTAGTACGCATATTGAGAATTGTAGAGATATAGTTAATCCCTCCCAAAAGTGTAGATACTACAAAGAAAACTAAACTCATTAACCAAAGTGTCATCCCCGCCTTAGATCCATCAGAAGCCTGAGGTAATGCACTAAGTGGTGGATAAGCTACCCATCCCCCTGAAAAGGGTCCTGTGTTCAAGAATAAAGAAATAAACATGATCACACCAGCTAAAAAGAAGAACCAGTAAGAAAGCATGTTCATAAGAGGCGAAGCCATATCACGGGCCCCAATCTGCAATGGAATAAGTAAGTTCGAGAAGGTTCCCGATAATCCAGCAGTAAGTACAAAAAATACAATGATGGTACCATGCATGGTCACCAATGCATAATAGAAGTCTGGACTCAAAGTACCTTTTCCAGATGCAGGATCAATGTCGATCCAGCCCCCTAACAAAGGTTGTAGCCAAGACATGTCTGCATCAGGAAAACCCAATTGCAAACGGAAGATGATAGACATTCCAGATCCAATGATGGCCCAAAAAATCGCCGTGATCAAAAACTGTTTTGCAATGGTTTTGTGGTCCATGCTAAACAAAAAGCGATCAATAAATGACGATTGGTACTTATCACCGTGATGGTGATCATCATGGCCGTGTCCGTGCCCGTCTCCACCATGTGGAGCGTGCATTTCCTTTTCTGTGATATTGATATCAGCCATAAGAAGGTAATTTATAAAATAGTGAACAAGTGTTTTAAAACTATAGAGGCTTCTCTTCTCCTACTGAGTCAGTAAGTACAGAATCCGTAGCAGGAGCTTCAATAGGCTCGGGCTGTGCCAAAACGCTCATTGTAGCCGCTTTTGCATCAGCTGCAGCTTTTTTAGCCGCCTCAACATCCAAAGTAGTACGAGCAATTTTCAAAGCAGCCAATACTTTAGCCTCAGCAGCTTCCATTTTACTCAAGCTCGCAGCAGCAGCAGCAGCCATTGCTTCTTGCAAGCTAGCCAATTCCGCTTTTACGATTTCTTTCTGAGCCAATAGCTGTTCAAATTCAAGCTCTCCTTTCGCTACATCTTTGAAAGGATCCTTATCTGTCCCGCGAACATTGTTCAAATAGTGTGAAGTTCCTTCAATGCCATCAAACCATTCGGCATACTCTTCAGCAGTAACTACCTTAAGTACACGGCGCATAGAGTAGTGACCACGGCCACAAAGCTCTGCACAAGCCAATTCGTACTCAAAAGCTTCCCAACGTTTCTTATCGGGATTCTGCTTGTCAGGAATATTCCAGTTGTCGTACCCTTTGTAACGATTACGCATAGAGTCAGAAGTAACTACAGGCGTAAAGACAAAGTAAGTAGGCATACCTGGTACAGCATCCATCTTTACACGGAACTGAGGAAGGTAAAAGTTGTGCAATACATCTCTAGAGTTGATACGCACACGTACTTTTTTACCTACAGGTAATACGATTTCACTGGGCTGGAAATCGTCAATGTTTTTCTTATCGGTCCAATCTTGACCCAATGGGTTAGTCCCATCAATTTTTGTAAAATGCTTTGTTCCTAGCTTTTGATCACGGCCAGGATAACGGAGCAACCAAGCAAACTGCATCCCAGTCGCCTCAATCTCCATATAATCCTCACCCGCTACTTCTTCAGGAGTAACATCGGCCATGATTTCATTCCAAGCCTGCAAACCACTCACTACCAAAAAGGTCATGATAATCGCAGGGACAAGCATCCAGACCATCTCCAAACGGTCATCATGTGCCCAATACTTGGCGCGGCGGCCTTTTTGCCCTCTAAACTTCCATGCAAAGAAGAATAGCGCAAACTGACAACCAAAGAATACAATAGAGGTAAAGAACAAAGTAGTATTAAATACGCTATCTACCATCGGACCATGTGCCGAAGCGGCCATGTTTGGTCCCCATCCCAAAATATACGGGATATAATAGATAAACGATACAATACAAATAAGGAGAAAACTAATCATGAAGACCATTCCTAGCCCTGCATGAAAGTTGTTTCGTTCAAACTCCTCCGCCTTTTCACCTCTTACCAAAGAGGCTAATTCGCGCGCTCTACCGATTTGTACGATAAAGACAAAGGCGAGAACGATGATAATGAGTAGAAGCCAAGTCATGTTCTATAGGTTTTTCTGCAGCGGTTAAGCTGCCAATAATATTATTTACTTCGCAAATATAACAAAAGAGGCTAAAATATTGATTAACGCCCCTTGCAAAGGACTAATCTTTAGAATGTTTTTAAATTGTTAACAACTCTAAAGACTAGGAACTTTTTTCTTGCAAGTCTAAGACTATTTTGGGGCCTCCGCAGCAAGCTGCGGCGCTAGGTTTCGCAGCTCGCTATTCGCTCGGCCCTTCGGCGCAAAGCGCCTCGGTCTGGCCTGCGGCCACTGCTACACAGCGCTAGGCCTGCGGCGCTACGCGCCTGCAAAACCGTTTATTGGACCAAAGCTGGCGGTCCGGCCATCAGCCGCGAAGCGGCTTCTGGCCTAGCGCTGTGAAAGGGGGCGGCATAGCCGCCGACCTAGGGCGGCCTTGGCCGCCCGCAGGGCCGAGCAGACCTGCGAGCCCTGGAACATAGCGGCGGGCGCTAGCCCGCAGGCCCCAAATTATTTGTATCCTAGAGATCGTACCAAACGTGGTGGTGCTTACTTTCGTCTACATAAGGATCGTTCTTAGGCATCAAAGAGGCCCCAGACAATACTTGAAAAGTAACAAAGAGGAACAAGCCCAAGAAACCAATCATGGTTCCTAGCTCCAAAAGACCAGGGAAGTGGATTCCCATCACAAATTGAGTAGGATGTTCGGCATGTCCTTCTTCTGCATGAGCAGCATCGCCATGAGCGTCGTCTGCATGAGCAGGAGCTTCTTCTGTAGTATGTGTTTCAGGAGCATGAGCTTCTTCTGCAGCATGAGTATCGGCAGTAGCAGAATCTGTTGCTTCTGTAGCAGGAGCTTCTTCTGCATGTCCCTCCTCTCCATGTTGAGGATTAGCTGTAAGTACAGCTTTAGGCGCTTGGTTGAGGTGCATGAGGTCACCATGAGCATCATGTCCTTCTTCGCCATGTCCATGATCATCGCCATGAGCGTGACCAGCATGTTGAGCATGCTCCCAGTTGTGCCAAACACCAGGCTTAATCATTTGGAAATAATCTACCCAGTGGCCCAACAAAACGATTACTGCTACAAGGGCCAAAGTACCTTTAGCGCGCTTAGAGTTATTCATCATCAAGATGAAGAAAGGCAGAATAAAGTTAAGCAGAATATTAAGGTAGAATACAGCGGGAAACTGATCAAAACGAAGGTCGAAGTATTGTGTTTCTTCACCGTTGTTTGCGTACCAAATAAGGAGGAACTGTGAGAACCAGAGGTAGGTCCAGAATACGCTAAAACCGAAGATATATTTACCAAGGTCATGTGTGTGCTCCTTAGTGAAATACTGCATATGGCCGCGGCTCTGCAAGAAAAGGATGAGCAAAAAGATGATACAAATTGCGCTAACCCACACACTTACAGTAGCATACCAAGCGAAGAGCGTACTATACCAGTGAACATCTACAGACATTACCCACTGCCAGATAGCATAAGCGCTAGAGAAACCAGCGATGGGCAAGAAAATAGCTGACCACATGTGAATTTTTTCATAGTTCACCTTGCGCAAAGAGCGATCGCCATCTTGTTCTAGAGACAATTTGCGGATCATCATAGCGAAAAGTGTCCATACCCCAAGTACCACCAAAGTAAGTACATAATTGAAGGGGTTAAGGAAAGCTGATTTATGTTGAACGAGGTGATCCTCAGCTAGAGCAGTTTCATCACTCCAAAGGTAGAGATAATCCGTTCCTTCAGCGTCCAAATAAACGCCTACAACAATAAGAGCAAAAAAGATGAGGCCAACAGGCATGAACATCATCATGGCCTCGGGCACTCGTTTAAAAATAGTTTGCCAGCCTCCCCAAGCTACTACGTGAGTAGACAAAAAGAAGAGTGAAGCGAAGGCAATACCGGTAAAGAAAGCGGTATTATGGAGCAAGTTGGTCCAAAAGCGGACATGTCCATAGTCGCCATCCGTAAAGTAAGTAACCCCAAGGCTTACTGCTCCGACGAGAATCATGATCGCGGTGATCATTTTGAGTTTCCCATCAAAGACAAACTGAGGATTATCCTGAATTGCGTGGTTGTGATGCGCACCCATTAGTTATCAGTTTCTATAGGTTTAGTCAATAGTTTTGATTCAATCTGAAGTTAGTCATCACTAACCCTTATTGCTTATCTTCTTCAGTGGCTGCTCCTTCTGCCTCTGTTTCTTCGGCTGCGGGAGTAGCTACTTTATTTTGTCCATTAGCGGTAGGCAAGTCATATTTTTCAGCTTGCAAGCTACGGATATAGTGGATAACCATCCAGCGCTCATCATGGCTTAGTTTATCAGCATGAGAAAGCATAACTCCTTTACCGTGCATAATGGCGTGATAGTAACGGCCATCAGTAGAGTTTTTGAAGTCATCAGTCAAATAGTTGGCTGGAGCGTTAGGATAGGGTCCGTCGCCGCTATTCCAAAGTTGGCCATTACCATCTCCTTTTTCACCATGGCAAGAAGCGCAATAAACATTGTAAAGCTCCTTTCCTTGGCCCAAGATTTTTTTGAGGTCATCCTCATTTTTAGCCTTGAGTGGATTTTCAGTAATTGCTTTAATTGCTTCTGTGCGGCCTTCCTCTGTATTGTCAAAAGCATAAACAGGGAAAGTAAACTCAGAGGCAGCACCAGGCGTAGTAGCCGTAGCGTTAAAAGGTACCGTACCTGCAACAGGTTTGCGAGGTTTGGCAAATTCGTGATACTCCTCTTCAGAAGAGTGCGTATTAAAGCGGTAGTAAGTATTTACGTTTGCCTCATAGGCGATAGAGTGGCCCATATCGGGCATATACTCATAACCAGCAAACTCACCTCCAGACTTGCCACAGCTTCCAAGGAAGAAAGCTGAAAGAGCAAGGGCTGCGAAGAAGTATAGATTAGGTAATTTCATGTCAATCACGTATAGAAGGGTGAGATGAAGTTGTTAGATATTTTTAATCTTGGGTTGCTCGCAAGCGCCAGTGCTAAGGAGTTTAGCTTCTAGTGCTTGACGCTCTTCCTCAGACATATTGGTTACATCAAAGGCGATGCAGAAGTGGTCATCAGTAATACGAGGATCGAGGTAAGGGTTGCTTACGCCAGGGCCCAAGCCACAAACCAAGTAAAAAGTGATCACCATACCGACAGCGGCCATGAGTACAGTAAACTCAAAAGTAATCGGAATAAAAGAAGGGCCAGAGAAGTAAGGTTTACCACCAAAAATGATGGGCCAGTCTCTGGTGAGCGTCCAAGTCATAAATCCAAAGGCGGTCAAAGCACCAAAAAGGCCATAAACAAAACCTGCAATATGCAAGCGCGATTCTTTAAGGCCCAAAACAGGGTCTAGACCGTGTACGGGAAAGGGAGTGAATACATCCCAGATCTCATTTCCCTCTTCACGGATATCTCTAACAGCGTCCATAAGCACTTCTTCATCTGTGTATAGACCGTAGAGGATAGTTTTATTCAACTGTTTCATCAGCTTTATTTTGGTCTGCCCCCTTCGAGGGGGCAGTAGGTCATTCAAAGGTTAAAGGATTAGGCTTCGCTGTTTAGTTCTTCAGCAGTTTCGTGTTGGTGCATGTTTTCACCACAGTACTGATTACCAGAGCTCTTAAGAATAGATTTCACCTCAGCAATTGCTACAACAGGAGCAACACGCATGAAAATGAGGTAAAGAACACCAAAGAGACCAAAAGTGAAAAGGTATACTCCAACCTCTACCCAAGAAGGAGAGTAGTAGCTCCAGCTAGAAGGCAAGAAGTCACGGTGTAGAGTCGTTGCAATAATTACGAAACGCTCAAACCACATCCCGATATTTACTACAATAGAAAGGATGAAAGTAACAAGAACACTTCTACGCATGCTCTTCACCCAGAAAAACTGAGGAGTGATTACGTTACAAGTCATCATAGCGAAGTAAGACCACCAGTAAGGACCTAATGCACGGTTATAGAAAGCAAACTGCTCATAAATATAACCAGAGTACCAAGCAATGAAAAGCTCAGTCAAGTAAGCTACACCTACAATTGAACCAGTCAAAACAATTACTTTGTTCATAGACTCAATGTGCTGAAGTGTGATATAGTCTTTCAGCTGAGGCAAAGCAATTGAGGTAAGGATCATTAGCGTTTGTACCATAGCAAAACCAGAGAAGATCGCACCCGCAACAAAGTAGGGAGGGAAGATCGTAGTGTGCCATCCAGGTACAACAGAAGTAGCAAAGTCAAAAGATACAATGGTGTGTACAGAAAGTACAAGAGGAGTAGCTAGTCCAGAAAGAACCAAGGCCATAGCCTCCCAACGTTGCCAGTGCTTGGCTGAACCAGTCCAACCAAAAGAGGCAAAGTCATAAATACGCTTACGGAAGCCCTTGGCACGGTCGCGAATAGTCGCAAAGTCAGGAATCAATCCCATGTACCAGAACAAAAGCGATACTGTAAAGTATGTAGAGATGGCAAATACATCCCAAAGTAGTGGTGAGTTAAAGTTTACCCACAAAGGACCACGTGTATTAGGATAAGGGAACACGAAGAAGGCCAACCAAATACGTCCCATGTGAATACCAGGGAAGAGGGCCGCACAAATTACGGCGAAAATGGTCATTGCCTCTGCCGCACGGTTTACCCCCGTACGCCACTTCTGGCGGAAAAGCAACAAGATGGCAGAGATAAGCGTACCGGCGTGACCGATACCTACCCACCATACAAAGTTGGTAATATCCCAACCCCAACCTACTGTACGGTTGAGGTACCAGCTACCAATCCCAAACCAGATGGTAACAAACAAGGCCAAACCACCAAAGGCGAGTAGCCCTAAAGCGCCCAACAAGAGCATTACCCATTTACCATTGGGCAACTCCTCCGTTGGAGAACAGATATCCTCAGTAATCTGATGATATGTCTTATTGCCCATTACTAATGGTGGGCGAATATCTGATACAACTGAGCTCATAAGAGTTTGATTTTATGATAATAGACGATTCTTTATTTCAAAATTAAGCGAAGTTCACATCTGTATTCTGAACCTTCATCAAGTAGGTTACAGCTGAACGAACGTTTACTTCTTCTAGGGCAAGGTAACCACGAGCAGACTCCATCCAAGCTAGAACTTGGCTATCTTTGTCATTGCGGTCTCCAAAAGAAATAGCCCCAGTGCCACAAGCCGTTTGGCAAGCTACCTTTGCATCACCGTCCATTAGGCGGCGACCTTCTATTTTCGCTGTCAATTTAGCCTCTTGTAAACGTTGCACACAGAAGCTACACTTCTCAATAACACCTCTTGAGCGAACAGTCACATCAGGATTAAGGACCATACGAGTAAGGTTGTCTGTCATATAAGTGTAGTACTCATCATTCTCCATTCCGCGGTTCATATCTACTTCATTCAAAGCAAATGTATCTGCAGAAGTATAGTCTAACCAATTGAAGCGACGTACTTTATAAGGACAGTTATTTGCGCAATAACGAGTACCAATACAACGGTTGTAAGTCATCTGGTTCAAACCTTCAGAACTGTGGTTGGTCGCAGCTACAGGACAGACGTTCTCACAAGGAGCATTATCACAGTGCTGACACATCATAGGCATGTAAGCCGTATTGGGAGTTTCCTCATCACCGTAGTAGTAACGGTCAATGCGCAACCAAGTCATTTCATGTGCCTTAGATACCTCAAACTTACCTACAACAGGAACGTTATTTTCTGCCATACAAGCTACAGTACAAGCACCACAACCTGTACAAGCATTCAAGTCAATAGCCATAGCCCACCAGTGACCAGTACCATAAACTTCGTTTCTATCAGGGTAAAGTCCCTTTTCGTTCAAATGCTGATAGCTCTTACGCTTAGCGTGTAATTCTTTAAGACCAGATTCAAGATTTTGAGCTGAAGACTGGAAAAATACAGAACGATTAGTCAATGAACCTTGGAAACCTCTATGGCCCAATACCTGCTCATCTACATTAAATGGTTTACCAGTAGATTCATCAACGATGGTTTTTCCACTTTCATCTTTAGTGGTTAAACCATAAGTATGATGCATTTGCACACAAGCAAACTGAGAGTCACGACCTACTTTAGTAGGAGCGCTTACACTAGCAGAGCTATAGGTAAAGTCTTTACATTCAGGGAAAAGGTTTTTACCAACAAGGTTACCCGCTTTTCCAGCTTTTGTTCGACCATATCCCAGTGCAATTGCAATTGTGTTAGGGTGCTGACCAAACTGGCGAATAACAGGCAATTGGTAAGTATTTTCACCAATTTTGATCTCAGCTATATCGCCATCTTTTAGGTTACCATAAGGGGTCGTATAATCATTATCGCCATCCCATTTAATTGGAATTGCAATAAAGTTATCCCAAGTGGTACGCATAACAGGGTCTGGCATCTCTTGTAACCAAGGGTTATTAGCGTATTCTCCAGATCCAAGAGTTACAGTTTCGTAAAAAACGACTTCTAGAGCATCACTACTCTTCTCAGATAAGCCAGATAGAGCAGCTTGAGCAATGCTCAACGCAGCGTTGCTAGCAACAGGAGCTACCTCCTCTTCTACTGTTTCACTAGGAGTAGGTACTGCTGTTACCGTAGTTTCTTTTACTTCTTCTACAGGAGCAGTTGCAGTCGCCTTAATACCAGGAGCTGAGTCAGGATTAGATAGCTTCAACATGCCATCATGCAGTACATTGGTCCAGAAAGAAGCTTTAGTCATAAAGCGGCTCTGAGCAGCAAATAACTCGCTAGTCCAAAAAGCTTTAATGTATTCAAAGTAAGGCTGTTCGCCTTTCATTGCTTTATCGGCCCAAGTCAATAATGTCTGACCTGCAGCACGTGTTTTAAACAAAGGGTTAATTGTGGGTTGTACAAGATAGTACTCTCCTTGTTTTGGGTTAGCATCGCCCCAAGCTTCTAGGTAATGATGATCTGGAGCTACATATTGACAAAGTGATGCAGTTTCATCAAGAGAACGATTGAAAGAAACTGTAAATTTATTAGCATCAGTCAATTGCTTCAAAGCTGTAGCAAACTTAGCAGCCAATGCAGGCAAGTCATAAGCGGGGTTAGCCCCCATTACGATCACCGCATCATAGTTACCTAAGTTATTTACCAAGTTTTTGATGCTAGTATCATTTCCTTTGCGTTGCTTAGAGTAACCACTCCAAATGATAGTTTTTCCATAGGCACCTAGCATCTCATTGATACCATTAACTACTTTTTGGATGTTTACATCATTGATACCGCAAACAACCAAAGCACCTTTTTGAGAAGCTGCAACCAATTTCTCGGCTGTGCTCTTAATAGCTTTGTTTGCTTTAGCCCAGCTAAACTTAGCAGCAGCAGCCCCACCAGAGTTACTAGTCAAGCGAGCAACCTCATTATAAAGTGCTTTTACAGCCATAGCTTGCTCAGAAGGCTTGATCAATACACGATGATCAGCATTAGATCCTGTAACAGACATATGTGCTTCAAATTGAATGTGCACACTCATGTCGTCAGCCACAGTAGATGCAATCTTACCATTTGTTTCTTCAAACTTCTTCATAGAGAAGTTTTGTTTGCGACTTTTGACGTAATCGACAGCATACTCTGTAGGAGAGATCCAAGTCCCTAAGAAGTCACAATCAATACCAACAATACATTTGGCTTGCTCGAAACGGTAGTTAGGAATAGCAGACTTACCATACATCTCCTTATTAGCTTCTAGCAAAGCAGAAGAAGAAAAAGGGTCGTATTGAATGTGCTCAGCACCAGCATAGGTTGCTTTGAAGTCAGCAATAGCACGCTCCAAAGAAGGGCTCAACACCGTGTGAGAAACGATAGCCACTTTAGAAGCAGCAGATAGCGCTTTCTTTGCCTCTTTATCTAGGGCAGTCCAGCTCATTTCTTCGTACTTATCGCCAGCTACTTTTCCAGCAGACTTGATGCGATTTGTATCATATAAATCCAAAACAGAAGCTTGTGTACGAGCACAAGTTCCACCTTGAGTAAAGGCATTTGGATGCCCTTCAATTTTAATTGGACGTCCCTCTCTAGTTTTTACTAAAACAGGAACGCAATCTCCACCATTAAGAAAGGTAGAGGCATAATAGGTAGCCACACCAGGAACAATTTCCTCTGGCTTAACCAAATATGGAATGGCCCGTTTTACGGGAATCTCACAGCTAGCCAATGTAGCTGCACCCAATCCAAAACCTACGTATTTCAAAAAATCACGACGGCTAGGGCCTTCACCCTCCGTCTGCTCTTCCGATGCAGGAAACTCATTTTGCTGTGCTTTGATAAACTCAGCATCTTGGGTCAAATCTTCTACACTAACCCAAACCTTGTTAGTATTCTCCTGTTTGCTCATATCGCTTGAAGATAAAATATGTTGTACGGGATTGCTCCCAGAATTTTGCTAATTAGTATTTACTCAAACAACAGCAGAAAGTTGAGCGCCTGGCCCAACCTCCTGTTGTATCTTATGCTAGTAGTGACACTTCTGACACTCAAGACCGCCGATTTCCTCTACGGTTACGCCGCCTTCTTGAATCTCTTTGTGGTACTCTTCGTACTGCTTGTAGTAATCTGCCTGATAGTAGGCATTTTCATCAAACTTCACCTTGGTCTGACGGTGACAGTTTACACACCATCCCATTGAAAGAGGAGCATGCTGTTTTACTACAGCCATTTCCTCTACTGCACCATGGCAGTCTTGGCAAGCCACTTTACCAGCCGTTACGTGCTGAGAGTGGTTGAAGTAAACATGGTCAGGAAGGTTGTGAATACGAATCCAGCTTACGGGCTTAGTATTTACCAACTCGCTATCATCTTCTAATTTTTTCGTCTCAATGAACTGAGGTACGGCAGCCAATTGCGTCTTAATGTCGCTTTCTGACATCCCTTCATTAGAAGCTTTGAGCCATTTTTCATATACAGCCAAACGCGCTTCCAACTTAACTGTATCGCTAAAGTAAGCGCCATAGTTAGGCGTTTCCATAGAGATGGGGTTAAATCCAGTAGAAGCGTAAATCTTCAAGATTTCTGCAGTTCCATGCTCTGGTCCTTTTTTCACTGCAGTGTGGCAGTTCATACAAGTATTCATAGCAGGAATTACCGCATGCTTAGAGCGACGTGCTCCATCGTGGCAATACTGACAGTCAATACCATTTTTACCAGCATGCAAAGCATGTGAAAACTTAATAGGCTGCTCAGGAGCATAGTTTTGCTGACGACCCAAGTTGATTGCGTTATTTACTGTGAAATAACCACCAAAAAGAACCAAAGCAAAAATCAACAAACGAACAAGCGTAGGATTGAGAATGATTTGCAAGAATGACTTGCTTGCCACAGGCTCTGCTCCAGTTTTCTGTGCAGCCAAGCGGTTCAAGTTGTTGATGTAACGAGCCAAGAAGACCGTGCTCAAAGCCAAAACAATGGCCAAGATGATCAAGATGATTCCCGTGTTAGAGTTATCCTCTTTGGCAGGTCCTTGTGCCTCACCACCTGTAGGAACAGCCTCTACACAGGGAGGAGAATCACAACCAAACTCATATTTGTTTTGGATGAATACCAACATGTCTTGGATGTCGGCATCTGTCAAAGCTGGGAAGGGAGTCATCACTGATCCCCATTTCTTGTACAAGGCAGCAGCATAGCCTTGAGAGGCTGCTGAATTGTCGGCAATTAAGCCTTGAGAGTTCCGAATCCAAGCATATAGCTCTTCTTGCGGAAATTCAGACCAACGGGCCTCCACATCGCCTAGGGCAGGACCAGTCGCATTGTCCTTCATATTGGCGTTGTGACAAGAGGCACAGTTCGCCAAGAATAATTCCTTACCATGCTTGGCATCTTGCGCCTGCGCCCCTAACGAAAGGGCCAAAAACAGGAACGCAAGGGAAAAGTAGCGTACTAAGTTTTGATATATCATTTCTGTCAATTTTTTGTCAAAAAACCGCTTTGTCGCTTTGTGCGCAAATTTACAATGTTGCTTAACATTTCCAAAATGTTTATAAAGAGTACAAGTTATTTAGATCTGGTCTAAACTAGATACGGCATTAAGGTTTTTGTAACTGCCTAAACAGCTACTTTTTATGGGGCTTTTGGCTTATTTCGCACTATTTTCTTTAGGGAAGAGAAATCCCTACTTTTTTAGAAAACTGTCTCACTATAGGCTGTTGAGGCTAAGTTCCTTCTATTTTTTGGGCGACTTTTCGGTGTTCTAGTGAGAATTCTCCTATCCCGTGCTATACCTATTATATAGTAGGCAGCAAAGCTGTTGGTAATCCCTTAAATTAACTGGGGTCAAACCAGCTGAGGTTTTCTAACTTGAGGCCTGCAATTTCTTAAAAAATGCTTAAGACTGCAAGAAAAAAAGAAGGCTTTGTAAACAATTAGAATTAGTCTAATGAACTCATTTGAAAACATCTTAAGGGTTATTGCCAAATAAGGCTAATTTTGCGCTCTTCTTCCGTATTTTTGCCCAGCGCTGGCCTGGCCTAGCGATGTGCAGGGGTGGCCGAAGGCCAGACCGAGGCGGCAAAGCCGCCGAAGGGCCGAGCGAATAGCGAGCCCCGAAACGTAGCGCCGACGAGCAAAGCGAGGCGGAGGCCCCAAAACAGCAGCGAGCTGCGAAACGACAACAAGGTCTTTAGACCGCAGTTCGACGACCAAAGGGAGTAACCGCCGACGAGCAAAGCGAGACGGAGGCCCCTAAACCAACAAAAAATTATTCTTCATTATTTTAATAGCAACCCATGAAAAAAACTATCCTTTTTCTCTTTATCTGTTTGGCTCAATTTAGCTGGGCCCAAAACAGTAAGCTCCTGCAATATATTGAGCAGGATGCCCTCTATACTATCGTTTTGCGTCCTCAAAATTTAGAAAAGAAAGCTGATTGGAGCCAAATCCAAGAGTATCCCGCAATCAAAGAATTTTCTAGAGGAATTGGCCCAGTGCTAGGTGCAGATGATCAAAGCTTCTTTAAGGACCTTTTCCAAAACCCCCAAAAGCTAGGACTAGACCTTAGCCAAAACAGCTATTTGGTAATCGATAGTGAGCTGAATGATGATTATGGTTCAGAAATCAAAGCGAAATTAATCGCTCCCATGGCCGATATCCAAAAGTTTGAAGCTACTTGCCAAGCCCTTTTTAAGGAAGAAGATCTGGCCCAAAAAAGCCAGAAAGATGGCTATAACTGGCTGCAAGCAAATGGATTTAGTATGGCCTGGAACAAAGAGGTCTTGCTGCTCTTTGTTTCTACTCCCGAAAATTTCTTTGCCGAAGAAAGTAAGGAGATAAACGCTATGAAACAGTTTGATATGTTTATGCACACTATTAATGTAAATAGCGGGGAAAGCATCGCCAACCTCAAATCATTTAATGAATGGGAAAAAACCGCTCGCGATATGGGCGCTTGGCTCAACTATGAGCGTTATCTAAACATCTCTATGCAAAATATGGATGAAATACAACAAGCTTTTGGTCGAGAAGCCGCTCAGTTTATGCGCGAACTGACCCCACTCTTGATTAGTATGTATGGCGACTTTTATGCAGGGATGGATCTCTCTCTAGAAAAAGGCCAAATCCTAGCCGAATCTAAATTTTATGGCAATCAGGATTATATTCAACTCTATAGCGATATCTCGAATAGCAAAGCCAATACAAAAGTCCTCAATTACCTCGATGGCCAAAATACAATCTTTTATAGCTATATGCACTTTAGCCCAGAAGGCACTTATGAAGGCCTAAAAAAACTGGCCCATAAGAAAGCAGGTCCTCAAGGCGAAATCGTTGATCGCCTCTTTAAGTTTATGGAGATTTTTATTGATGAAAAAGCAAGCTTCAATTTCCTAAAAGGAGACTTCTTCATCGCCTATAATGGCCTCTCGATGCAAAAGTATATCGATAAGGATTATGTCTACAACGAAGAGAGCGACAATTACGAAATGGTTGAAAGAGAAGTGGAAGAACCCCTCCCCAATTTTGTAGTGGGCGCTTCTTATGGCAACAAAAAAGATATTCTCAACCTAATCGAAATTGTAGAGATTCTAGGCTTTGCCACTAAAATCAAAACCAATAAGTACGAAATTAGCCTGCCCAAAAGCCCTAAGTTCTATTTGGTCCTAGATGGCAATCTGCTCCTCTTTGGTAGCGATAAAGATCGCCTCATTAATGGCAAAAAGTATAAGAAGATGGACAGCAAGCACAAAAAGTACTTGCTCGAAGATATCCAAACTATTTTCTTCTCGCCCGAACATGCACTAGCCTTGGTCGAGCGCATCAATACGCTAAAGCCTAATGCTTTTACTGAACGCGAACTCAAGGAAATAAAGCGCTTTAGTAAAGGCCTTAAAGATATGAGCGTACATACCTATAAGGTTAAACCCAATGATCCTTATATCCGCCAAGAAATGATCTGGGAACTCGAAAACAAAGAAGAAAATGCCCTAAATACCTTTTTCCTCTTTATCAATGAGCTATATCTCTCTACCCAAAAAGGAATGTAATGAGCTTTCGCTGGAAAATTGCGCAGGCGGCCGAAATCCGCTGGTGGCAAAATTATTTGGCTAAGCAGCAACCCAAAGATTATCTGGCTTGGAAAAAAAACTACTGGAGAAATTTCCTCCAAGAGCTCCAAGCCGATTTTCCGCTGCAACTAAAAGGCCCTATCCTAGATGCTGGCGCCGGGCCCGCAGGCATATTCTGCCTGTTGCAAGAGGATTACCCCCTCACCGCCCTCGATCCACTCTTTCCTCAATATGCCGCCAAATTGCCGCATTTTGAGCCCGCCCAATATCCCAATACCCAGTTTGTCCACCAAGCGCTAGAGGATTTTGTGCAACCCGCCCAATTTTCTACCATTTTTTGCCTCAATGCAATCAATCATGTCCAAAATTGGACGCTCTGCCTGCAAAATCTTATCCGCTCTCTGGCCCCCGGTGGCCAATTGATTTTGTCTACGGATGTTCATCGCCACCCCTGGCTCTATCCCATTTTTAAAGCCTTGCCCGGCGATATCCTTCACCCACAACAACATCAACTGCAGCATTATTTGCAAGCCCTTCAGGCCTTTTCTCCCAGCTTTCTGGACCATAAACGCCTGAAACGAGAAGCCATTTTTGATTACGAACTCTTCTTTTTTCAAAAAGAAGACTAAATGATAAAAGCCTCAGCTAGTTCTTAGCTGGGGCTTTCTTTTTTGGGGCCTCCCGCCTGCGGCGGGCGCTACGTTTCAGGGCTCGCAGGTCGCTCGGCCCTTCGCCAGCTAAGCTGGCTCGGTCTGGCCTGACGGCCACCCTTGCACATCGCTAGGCCGCTCAACCTCCTCCTCTGCTTTTCGCGTCCCGCTTCGGCACTAAGAAGGCCCCAATAATGCATCTTCCTTTTTCTTCTTCTTTTTGGCTTTGCGCTCCGCCGTTCTTTTCTGAATATTGCTCTTGATTTCCTGAAACAACTGCTCAAAAGAATCAAATTCTCGATTGTAAGATAAACCCACTCCCGTACGCACTCTTGGACCAAAAAGGCTGGTCTCACTCCGATTGTATACCCGCACCTTGAGGTTGCCCGACTTACTGACCGAGTACTCTACCATAAAGTCCCCCCCTATGTAGTTGCTATTCGAACCATTCAAGTTTTGCTCATTATTAAAGTCTACATTGGTCCCAATACTCACCCGCAATTTATCCTTAAAATAGTATTGATCCAATTGCACATTGAGCTGAGAACCCGCCGTGCTATTATTATCTAATTGGTTTTCCTGCAAACGATAATCAAAGTCAAAATCTACACTAGAAATAACATCCACATCTTCTACCACCTCCGAAAGCAAGCTGTTGATCTGCCGCGAAAACTGCTGCGTGACCAATTCACTCAATGTATTAAAACTAGAAGCAGCAAGATTGACGTTCGCCCCAGAGTTTTCCTCTGGCAAAAACTGATTGAGCGCAATTAAACCAAATACCTGACGATTCAACTTGTTCTCATCCTGCTGTATCGCCCGCAAGGCCAATTTGGCCAGGGTCCCTACTCTTCCCTCTACGGTCTCATTCAACTCCAAACCAAATTTAATGTCCGGCTTCATCAATGAACCCGTCATATACATATTGACCTGAACATCCACAGGCTTGTTGGCCGCCGAACGAGTGGTCGCATTTTGCAATTCTTCCTGATAGGACAATAGAAGGTTGTACAATCTAGAAGATTGCTTGTACTTGGCCTTCATGTTTATATCTGCATTATAAGGATCTCCAGACCAACGAATGGTCCCCCCCTTTTCTACCTCAAATTTCTTATTGATGAGGTTCCGATAAGTAAATAAATAATCCCCCGCCGTAATGGTATACAAACCCCGCAAATCCAATTCTCCCGTTCGACTATAGCGAATCTGTAGGTCGCCCTCTCCCCTACCCTCAATAATATCCCCCGCTTTTTCATCAATGATGATGCGAGCAATACCATCAGGCGTAGCATGTATGTCCATCTCTATATCAATCCCCCCACTAGTCGTTACCGGATCCTCTTGGCTCTGAACAGCATCCGGATGAGCTTGCGCTTTTTTATCTACAAAAGTCAAGAAGTCTACAGCCTGTGTGATTTCTACAGGATCCGTTAATGGCAAGAATAATTTACTCTTCTCATTGTTCCGCCCCTTGTTTGTGGCCGCCTCTACCTTCAAACTCATATTGGTAAATAAACCCGAAAAGCTCGCTATACCCGTACCGTAAACCTTACCATAAAAAGGCATATCACTACCCGGCCCAGTGTTCAAACTGAGGTTATTGTTAAAGACAATATCCATATCTATCCCCCACTTATTGAGCTTTTGATGCGTAATGCCTCCACCCAAATAGCCTGTATTCCCTTCCTGATCGATAATCGGTACCCCACCAGAAATATAATAGACCGCCGCCTCACTAATCCGTATCGGCAAACAACTCGCACAATCGGCATCTCGACCCAATATGCGCAGCCTTGGCCCAAAAAATAATCCCCGATCATTAAGCAATAATTGCCCCTTCGGCATCCGATAACGACTATTCAAAAAGATGACCGATGTCTCCAAATCCTCTATATCCGCCTCCCCAGACAAATGTAAATCCCGTCCACTCCCCCAAATTTTCCCCTGAGCAGATGCCAAACCCCTCGTATTCTCTACAATGCCCGCCATGAAGTATTCTAAAATCCGTCCCTTGGCATTTTTAAGGGCAAAATTCACTTCTATCTCATTCTTTTTGGCCTTATCTGTGGTCGCAAAGGCAGGCAAAAAACTAAAGTCCGCATTGATGCTATCTACCAATGGGCCCCCATGCTCCAAATAGCCCGTTAAAGGACTTTTCAAGCTGTCCGCCTCTATATGCAAATGCAAATCTTTCCAATCATCCCCATTAACCTGAAACTTCTTAAAGTCAAAATCAGCTAATAGGTCCTTCTGCTTGAATACATCCTTGACCCGAATCTCCGCATCCAATTCCCCCTTTAAATCAAAGAGGTTGATGCGCACCAAATCATATAACCAAGCAACATCTATATGGGCCAAGTTGGCTTTCAATCCCTTGTTCCCATAACTCTCCACCGCCAGCCGCTGATAAGCCGCACTATCTTGCAAAACCAAATTAGACACATCTAAGGTCTGCTTCCCAAAGTCAAAACGGATGTAGTTGCTCCCATCTACCTGCCAACTCTTATCCAATAAGGTTAAACCCGAATTATTCAAGCTAGACTGCAAGGCCTTTTCCTCAAAGGTCAAACGACCATTTAACTCTACATCTGAGGCCAATTTGGCCACCTCTGTCACTTGAATATTGTAATCAATCGTATCCCCCTTCCCTCGCAAACGAACCTTAGGCGTAGGCAACTTTGCCGTATCATTGAGCTGCATATACTGCAAACCCGTTTCAATCTCAAAGGTAGTATCTACCCCTCTAGCAAATAAGGTGTTCTCCTGCATCTCAAAGCCCCCCCAACGGAAACGGCCCAATTCCCCATCCATATAAAAGGAATCGGCAGGACTATCATAGTCCAACTGCAAACTCAAACGCTCTACCGCCTCCAATTGCGGATGCAATAACTGCAATATATGATTGGTATCATTAACCCATACTCTCAAATGTACCTCCTGATCAGGCAAACGAAACAAACTAGAGTCTAACTGCATGCTATCTTGTAGCTCCTGCAAAGCCAAAGAATCCTTCGCCTGGGCCAAATTGAAGTTCCGCAAATAGTTGGGATAGTTATTCTGCACAAAAGCATAGAGCGACTTCGGTAAGTTGACCTCATCATAACTGCCCAATAAATCCAACTCCCCAAAAGTACTTCTAAAACGCAAATACCGACTACTGTCTATCTTCTGCCCCAAACTATCCTGGACCAACAATAAACTATCTCCCGCCTGCAACTTGATCTCTGGCAAATAATACTGCCCCCAACTTCTATCTACACCAATATCCTCCAAACTGATGTCCCCAGAGAAGTTCTCCAATTTATCCCCCTCAGTCATGATCTTTATCCGCTCTATCCCCAAACGGAAAGTATCTTCCAATAAATGCGTTTTGTAAAAGTCTATAAGCTGAATCTGCCCAAACAACTCAATCTTAGGCAAACTATCCCGCAAATTAGCCGAACAATATAAATCTAAATCAAAGTTAGGATCCTTGGAGGCCAATAAACCCGCAAAAGCATAAGGCTCTAACATCCCCTCTACACGGACGGTATCATAGGAGTAGTTGTTGTAAACCAATCTATTGATGTTGGCCTTATGGATCTTGGCATCCATGCTGTTCAAGCTGGTCCCCTTGCCCTCCAAATCAAAATCCGCATCCAAGGCCGTGAGCTTGGGGATCCCAATCAAACTACCCAAATTGAAGTTTCTAAACTGCAGCTCTCCATCATAGCTCGCCCGCTCCAAACCCGCCGACATATTCATTTTTAATGCCGCATTGAGCTGCCCCAAACTACTCATCAACTGCCCATCCGCTACAAAGGCCCCATTAAAGTTGCCCTCGTAATTTCCCTGAAAACTCAATTCCTGCAACTGCCGCATGTTCTGCGGCAAGGGCAAGAAAGAAAATATAGCAAAGATGTCATCTGTATGCGTCTGCAAATCCGCCGGCTGCATCCGCATGAATTGCTCAAAGGGCTTGAACTCTAACTGCCCCTCAAAATGCGTTTGCTCTATATCCAAATTGGCATTGCGCACAAAGAAATGCTCTACCGGCCCCTCAAAATCAAAATCTCCCTGAACCCAACGCCCTTTGTTCTCCTCAAACAAAGGAATATTATAAAGCGTAGGCGCAAAAGTCATCACATCCCGCAACAAAACTACCGCATTCCGCCCCTTGGCCCGCATATCTACCTGATGCACAAAGTCATAAAATGCAGGAAACTCAGGATAATGAAAGATTAACTCATGCCCCAATACCGAATTCGGCGTCTGCAATTTAAAGTTCTTCAAATGCGATCCAGTCGGACAAACCATCAACTCCCCCCGCAAACTATCGACCTGAAACCCTCGAGCCTCCTTGGCCGATAACTGCAAGACCTGCGCCTGCAAACTATCATTGCGCAAACTCAAATCATCCAAAAAGAAGTTGGCCGGATCTACCTGCAAATCAGAAAAATCTAAGGGCAAGTCTGGCCGCACCCCTATCCGCTCATTCAATAAACTAAACTCAAAATTACTCAAGCGCAATTTATCCGCATAAACGGTCCACTTTCGCGCAACATAACTAGAACTGTCATTAGGATTAGGATCCGCAGGCATCGGACTCCCCTCAAAAATGCGAATGTCCACCTTGGCCGCATCCAAAAAAAGCGAATCACAATCTACATACTGCGTAATCAAATCACTATTCTGCGCATACAAACGCCCCACAGGCGCAAATACTTTTACAGAACTGCCCGCTATCTCATCTAGCATATGAAAGTCTATGCTGTCCAATTGCACTTTCTGTATATCTAAAGCAATCGGCGGCTTGCGCTTTTTCTTTTTCTTCTTCTTATCCCCAGCCAAATAATATAGAATGAACTGCAAATTATACTGCCGCTCCCCTTTTGGCCGATGATAGTAAAACTGCCCCTTGGCCAAATGAACCTCCTCAATAATCAAACGCCGACGCACTAAGGCCGAAAGATCCAAATAAGCATCCAAACGCTGCGCAAATAACAAGGTATCCCCCTGCTGATCCTCTACGTAAAAATCCCGAAAATGCGCCTCATTAAATAATTGAATGTCTATGGTCCCAATCTCTACCCGACAATCCAATTCCTCCGATAAATAATCCGCCATCCAATCCGCTAAAGCATTCTGTACCGCCGGAATCTTAAATAACATCCAAAGCAAGAATACCAAAATGACGGTCCCATTCACTAGACGACTGCCTAATGTCCACAGCTTTTTTAGCAAAGCACGCCAGGCTGGCGCCACTGCTACCGGAGAGGGCTGTACCTGCGGTGTATCGGGATTCCGTTGGGATTTTGCGATGGCTAACTAAATTTTCTGCAAATATAACGTCTATGTAGGGAAATATAGATTTCAGCTCTACAAAAGTCTCCCCTCAGACTGAGATGTATACCTTTTATACGTAGACAGATTAAACTCAGCATAGTTTGATGTTTCCCCTTAAGTTTTTTTTAGTTTTTTTTGGGCTGCCCCGCCCTGTGGGCGGGTCGGGCTGTTTCGCAGCTCGCTATTCGCTCGGCCCTTCACAAAAAAGCGCAGCTTTTTTGCTCGGTCTGGCCCTGCGGGCCACTGCTGTCCATCCCTCAGCCATGGAGCCCATCAACAAAGCTAAGCTATTCTCTCCCCCCGATGCGATCGGAAACTCCCCCTGCACACAACTATTTTATTTCCTCCCCTCTCCCCTTTTCCACCAATGCTTTTCCTGCCGTTCATCTCCCCCTCCCCATAAATAAAGCCCTCTATCCATCAGATCTATACAGAAGATCCTCAAGCATCCAGCTCAGGGGATTTCCCCATGGCAATCGAAGGTGGCAAATTAGCGTGGGGAAATTCCCCATGGCATTTGGATTTTTCCGATTAACGTGGGATAGCTGTATAAGGCCCTATCTTTTTTTTCTGGACCGACCCTACGAGAGATTAGCTAGGCTCGCTTAAAAACAACATATTGAAAACCCTTGTATTCTTGGGCCAAGAATCCTGCAGCCTAAAGGCCGCAGGGCCATAGCTGTAGGTTGAAACCTACAGCCAATTAACGAATGCATTTTAATATAGTATGCAGGGTTAAAACCCTCCATAAACAAATATCTTATAGGTTACCTCAATCATAAATGCAGCAATTCTGAGGGCCGTTAAAAGCTGTGGAGGGTTTCAACCCTCCACGCTATGGATCTAGGCTATTTTTTGTTGTCTGGCTGCGGGTTTCAACCCGCAGGTCTATATATCCATCCTACAGGCCCGAAGGGCCGCAGGCCTAGCGATGTGCAGCAGTGGCCGAAGGCCAGACCCAGCAAAAAACTTGTTTTTTTGCGCAGGGCCGAGCGATCAGCGAGCTGCGCAACGTAGCGCCGACGACCAAAGGGAGGCGGAGGCCCCAAAAAAGCAAGAAAGCCTAACAGAATCCCTTAAAGTTTTTAATTTTGCGGCAGATCATAAAAAATAGGCGCGCATGTCACTACCATATATCTTAGCTATTGAATCATCTTGCGATGATACGGCCGCGGCTGTATTGCAGGGCCCCAAAGTGCTTTCTAATTGTAGAGCCAGCCAGACGGTGCATGAGGCTTATGGGGGCGTGGTGCCTGAATTAGCCTCTAGGGCGCATCAGGCGCATATTGTTCCTGTTGTGCAGGCGGCTTTGAAAGAGGCGGGCATTGTTCAGAAACAGCTAGCGGCGGTGGCCTTTACTCGGGGGCCAGGCCTGATGGGGGCTCTTTTGGTGGGGGTTTCTTTTGCCAAGGGCTTGGCTTTGGCCCTAGACATTCCGTTGATTGCCGTCAATCATGTTCAGGCCCATGTGATGGCCCATTTGATTGATGCGCCCCAGCCTAAATTTCCTTTTTTGTGTTTGACCGTATCGGGGGGGCATACTCAGATTGTAGAAGTTCGAGCGCCCTTAGAGATGAACATTTTGGGCGAAAGCATTGATGATGCGGCTGGTGAAGCCTTTGATAAGATTGGGAAAATCTTGGGTTTGGGTTATCCTGCGGGGCCAAAAATAGATCAATTGGCCAAAGAGGGGCAGGCGATTTATCAGTTTACGGAGCCTCGGGTAGAGGGCCTAAACTTTAGCTTTAGTGGGCTCAAGACCAATGTTTTGCAGTTCATTCAGAAGCAGTTGAGAGAAAACCCGCAGTTTTTGGAAGAAGAGCGAGTGAATTTGGTCGCTTCGGTTCAAGAGCGGATTGTCAGCATCTTGATGAATAAATTGAAAAAGGCGGTCAAGCAAACCGGCATCAAAGAAATAGCGATTGCGGGGGGCGTATCGGCCAATTCGGCCTTGCGTCAGGCCCTAGCCGAGACCGGCAAAAAGAAGGGTTGGGCCACCTATATACCCGATTTTCAGTATTGCACCGATAATGCGGGCATGATTGGGATTACCGCCTATTATCAGTATTTGGCGGGCGATTTTGTACAGCAGGATACCGTCCCTTTGGCTCGCTGGAGCTATTAGGGCCAAAAGAAAAAAGGCTGTTGGAGCAAGTCCAACAGCCTTTTACTATTTAAAGTAATGTCTGTAAATTCGGAAGAGCTCCCAGGGAGCCTTAATAAAGGTCGTTGCTTTAATCTTAGAGCCTCCGACCTCTCGCCAGCTTTTGAGTGGCAATTCATAGGCGAGTTCATCAATAGGTAGATTGGGGCCGCGTTTAATCAGGCGGGCAAAAAGTTCTACATCAAAGAACCAGGCAGAAATAAAGAGGTCTTCAAAAAGCGTTTCTACGGCTTGGCGGCGAAACAACTTAGCGCCGCATTGGCTATCATAGATCGAGATGCCGAGCAAGATAGAAACCACGGTAGCGAAAATGCGGCCTAGATAGTGGCGCATTGGTTTTCGGTCGATCGTGCTACCCAATCGGCGCACCCTAGAGCCTGCGGCAATCCAACGGTTTGGGCCTCTTTCGAGCCCTAGGGCTAGGCATTCAATTTCGGCTAAGGGTGTGGCTAAATCGGCATCAAAAAAGCCAATATATTCAGCTTCAGAAAGCGTTAGGGCCTCTAGCATCCCTTGGCGGACGGCCTCGGCTTTACCGCTATTTTTGGGCAAGTCTAAAGCTAGAGCTCGCTCTTGTTCCTCGGCAAAAGCCGAGAGTAGCGACCAGGTAGTATCTTGGCTGCCATCATTGACAAAAAGAAACTCCAGATTGGGCCATTTCATCAAACTTTGTCGAAACTCTTCCAAGGCCAGACGTTCGGCCTCGTTATAACAAGGCACTACAATGAGGCAGCTTTTGGGGAGCATATCACATAATTTGAGAGGCCAGGTAACTTAAGGCCCATACTTTTGAAAAACTGACCAAAGCGATAATCGGTCAACAAAACATTCTTAATCAGTTGGGTTTTAAAATTACCTGCGGACCACTCGACTAGGCCAGTGGTATCCTTCAATTCGCCTTTTTGTTCTTGCTTTTTCTCCTTCCAAACCTGCAATTGGCGGGGCAAGAGCAGCGAGCTAAAAAAGTAGCCAATATCATGCACCTCTAGGCCCACTTTTTCCACGGTTTCGCGCAAACTTTGGTTATCGTATCTTCTGTAATGCAGCAAATAGCGGTCGTGTGAGCAAAAGAGCGATTGGAAAGCGGGGACCGTAATAAAGAAATAGGTCTTCTCATTGATAGCGGGAAAGCTTTGGAGCCATTCCAAAAAGCCCAGATCATCTTCAATATGTTCAATCACGTCCATTAGGTAAATCAAATCTACCTGCTCCACACCCTGAATATCATCCACGGCCTTAAAAATTTCTACATTGGGTTGCGACATTTCTGCCCGATAATGGGCCAGTAATTCCTCTGTAAAGGCAATATCGATGGCTTTGAGTTCTGATTGAGGCAACTCTCCCGCCAAGCGCTCTACAAAATAAGTATCGCCGCAGCCTACGTCCCAAATTTGCTTGGGCATTTTTCCCTTAAAGGTCTTTTTGAGCAAAGAACGCATGACCTCATAGCGGGCCAACTCCCAAGGGTGGCGCTGTTCGCTCTTCTTTGATTTCGATTCGATTAAATCCACGAAAGAAAACTTTATAGATAAAGATAAATGATAACGTAAATTAGCAAGACCTTCAGAGACTTAACTAATGGGGACTAAAAAAAACCTTAAGACTTCCATAAAATGGGGAAAACAGGACTCTTTACTAATTCTAAATCTAAGATAAGAAACTTTATATAACTCTAATTATTTTTTGCCGCTTTAAGCGAAGCTATACCTTTTTGTTTTAATTTGGAGTTGAAAATTACAATTATTTTTTTTATTTTTTGGGGCTGCCCCGCCCTGCGGGCGGGTCGGGCTGTGTCGCAGCTCGCTATTCGCTCGGCCCTGCAGGCAGGCTTTGCCTGCCTTGGGTCTGGCCCTTCGGGCCACTGCTGTCTATCCCTCAGCCAAAAAAACTGGGGATTCCCCCACTGAAAATAGGGGCCTCGCTTCGCGAGCGGCTAGAAAGCAGGGGGCAAATGCTCCGGCGGTTAAGAATGCTAGCAAATAGCCTCTTTGTCTATGCCGAGCGGCTAAAATCAACTGTCTAGACCAGATCGCCAACTGCCTCTTTGGGCAGGGGAAGCAATCTGACTGAGCCCCAGGGAAGAAAGGCCTTCAAACAAGCCTGAAGAGGAAAGCAAAAAAAGCCTGCAAAACTCGGGGAAGAATTTTAATTTTGTGGAAATTATCAGAAAATGGCAAAGCAAGTACAATATGATGAACAGGCGATCCGCTCCTTAGATTGGAAGGAGCACATTCGGATGCGGCCTGGTATGTATATCGGTAAATTGGGCAATGGAAATAGCCCAGACGATGGAATATATGTATTGGTCAAAGAGGTTTTAGATAACTCTTTGGATGAGTTCATGATGGGGGCCGGAAAGAAGATTGAGGTCAAAGTCATGGGCGACGGTCGGGTCTCTATTCGCGATTATGGTCGGGGGATTCCCTTGGGCAAAGTGGTGGATTGTGTCTCGAAAATCAATACGGGGGGAAAATATGACTCTCGGGTTTTCCAGAAATCTGTAGGTCTTAATGGTGTGGGGACCAAGGCGGTAAATGCCTTATCTTCTTACTTTAAGGTGCAAGCTTTTCGGGAAGGTCGGACCAAAATTGCGGAATTTGCCACAGGAGAGCTGACCAAAGAATGGGAAGAGAACACAGAAGAGCCCAATGGCACTTATGTGGAATTTGTACCTGATGGAAATATCTTCAAGCAGTATAAGTTCAACTTAGAATATATTGAGGACCGCATTTGGGATTATGTTTATCTCAATCGCGGCTTGAGCATTTACTTGAATGGGCAGCGCTATTATTCTAAAAATGGTCTATTCGACCTCTTGAGTAATCGGGTGGATGTAGAGAAACTGCGTTACCCTATTGTACATCTTATGGGGGAAGATATCGAGATTGCTTTTTCTCATGGAAACAACTATGGAGAGCAATACGTGAGTTTTGTGAATGGGCAAAACACTACACAGGGCGGAACGCATTTGAATGCTTTTCGCACGGCCCTAGTCAAAACGGTTCGTGATTTTTATGGCAAAAACTATGATGCTACGGACATTCGGACGGCTGTTGTGGCTGCCGTATCGGTCCGAGTAATGGAGCCTGTTTTTGAATCGCAGACCAAGACCAAATTGGGGTCTACGCATGTGGGACCAGATGGCCCATCTATGAACAGCTTTGTTGGAGAGTTTTTGCGACATGAGTTAGACAACTATCTGCATAAGAATCCAGAGGTGGCCAAAGCCTTGCAAAAGCGCATCATGCAATCGGAGCGGGAGCGCAAAGAGATTGCAGGCATTCGAAAATTGGCGAATAGCAAAGCGAAAAAGGCCAGTTTACACAACAAAAAGCTGCGGGATTGTCGCGCGCATTACAATAGCAAGCACAAGCGGGCGCAAGACAGCATGATCTTCATTACCGAGGGGGACTCGGCTAGTGGGTCCATTACCAAATCTAGAGATGTGCAGACCCAGGCAGTTTTCTCTTTGCGAGGAAAGCCATTGAACTGTTATCGCTTGACCAAGAAGGTGGTCTATCAGAATGATGAGTTCAACTTATTGCAGCATGCCTTAAACATTGAGGATGGTTTGGATGAATTGCGCTACAACAAGGTTATCATTGCCACCGATGCCGATGTGGATGGCATGCACATTCGTTTGTTGTTATTGACCTTCTTCTTGCAGTTTTTCCCGGAGTTGGTCTCTAATGGGCACCTTTACATCTTGGAGACGCCCCTATTTCGGGTCCGCAACAAGAAAAAGACCTTCTATTGTTATTCGGAAGAAGAAAAGCAGGAGGCCATGAAGAAATTGGGCCGAGATGTAGAGGTCACTCGATTTAAGGGATTGGGAGAAATCTCGCCGGATGAGTTCAAGCAATTCATTGGGGATGACATTCGCTTAGAGCCTGTGCGTTTATCTGCTTCTACGGACCTAGATGATTTGCTGGGTTATTATATGGGGAAAAACAGCCCTCAACGTCAGCGCTTTATCATTGACAACCTTCGGTTGGAGCTAGACGCCCTAGCGGAAAGCTAAAAAAACAGAAAAAAAGCAGGTTCAACTTTTGGAAAAAAGCGGGACCTGCTTTACATTTGTGTCCGCTCAAAGTACAGAGCGAATATATATCGGGGCGTAGCTCAGTTGGTTTAGAGCACTACCTTGACAGGGTAGGGGTCACTGGTTCGAATCCAGTCGTCTCGACGGTGGAAGAAAAAAAGCAGATGCGAGAGCATCTGCTTTTTTTTGTGTGTGGGGCGGGGGAGTTATTTAGCTCGTTTATATCTATAAATAAAACGTCTATCTTGTACATCACCCCTCCCCTACCAACAGAACTTACACCTTCTTCTCCCTAAGGCTCTGGCTCTAGCTTCTGAGACTCGGCTGATGCCGTGAGTACAGCGATTGAGACCACGACAATATCCTTTATGGTAAGTATAAGCACTTTTGCTATTACAGATGAGGTAATTGCCGCTAGTTTCCTTTTGGCTGAGGAGTTTAGACAGGGAAAGAACCTCTCCATTTTGAGCAAAGTACATTTTTTTGGCAGAAAGTTTGGCCCTAAAAGGCTTTCCATTTATTGTGGTTCCTTGCAGATAAAAGATGTACCCACAACTCGCATCAATTTGATAATTGATTTCATCATCTAGAAAAACCTCTACAAATCCAGCTTCTTCGAGCCAGAGGAACTGTGGATATTCTTCTAGCAGGGCTAATAGTTCTTCTGCTTTACTTTGGCTAAAGCAATCTTGGGCAGAAAGTGGTGCTAGGCTACTGATAAACAGTAGTAATAAGGTAAAAAGTAGTCTCATTTAGGCAAATTTGGGATTTAAGCTATTTAATAGAATAAATTTACGCGATCTATAATCGTCTAGGTTGTTTTTGGCCTCAATACAATTTAAGCTAGCAGTTAAAAAGGAGCGCAGCGACTCGGCTGAGGGATGGAAAGGGGGGCGGCGAAGCCGCAGACCCAGCAAAATGAGCATAGCGAAATTTTGCGCAGGGCCGAGCAGACCTGCGAGCCCCGACACAGCCCGACCCGCCCGCAGGGCGGGGCAGCCCCAAAAAAGAAAAAAACAGAGAATTGTTGCTAAGTTCTTAGCTTTGTTGCAGACAGAAAAATAGCAATGAGATGACCCAATTTTTTAGAGAACAAAAAATGCAAGCTTTGGCTGAGCGGGAAGCTGGTCTTAGTTTGAATGAGATTTGCCAAAAGTATCGGATTAGTCGAAAGACTTTTTTGAAATGGAAGGAAGAAGAGCGAATGGCGAATTTGGAGCGAGTGCCCAAGGCGGATTATGATGCTTTATTGGCCCAGCATCAGGCCCTTCATCAGCAATATCGGGAGCTGAAAGAGAAGGTGGCCATTGCTAGTGCTCAATTGCAAGCGCGTAGAGATTTGTTGGCGCGTTTGCTGCCTAGAGAGGAAGAGCAGTAATTATTTTGGCCAATTTAAAACAGAAAAAGCCCGCTCAGTGTACTGAACGGGCTTTATATTTTAGCTAATTCGCTTCTTTTGAAAGAAGGTCGGCTTAGCGACGATCGTAGCTGAAGTCTTGGATTACAGTAGCTCCTTCAAAAACTGATACAGTTAGGTAAGTTCCGTTATAGTAGAACTCAGCGCTTTCAGTATCGCCAGCACCGTCGATGTAGTTAGCACGGAACTCTGGGGGATAAATGCGTACAGTACCACCATTTTTAGGTGCTTTTACTTTCACAGAGTAAGTACCATTTGCTCCTACTTCAGCTGGAACATACATGTAGTCAGTAGAAGCGCTGTTCAAAACAGAAACTTCAGGAAATTGATTGGGATCAACGCGAACAAGAAGCTGTGTTCCTGCAGGAGCATATTCAATTGAGTTAGGAAGAGTATCATTCAAATCAGCATAAACGATACCAGAAATAGTAGCCTCACCTGCATTTTCCATTACAGTTACTGCTTGAGGATCATCAACTTTTTTACAAGAAGTGATAGAGAAGGCAAATACAGCCAAGATGAAAGTTACAACTGCTAGATTTTTCATAGCTTATATAATTAAGTGGTAATTATTAAAATAAGAATATAAAAGGGAAAATATAAAATGAACAGAAGTTCAGATTAGAAGTGGAACATCAAGTTGATAGATCCTCCGTAGTTGGCAGTGTTGATACCGAAGTTAGTCAAAGTACCAGCGTTTACATCAGTAATTTCAACAACCTCCTGAGTAGCAGGGTTAAATTCTTCTGAAACTACCTGTGAACGGTTAGTGCCTGTGTAAGCAATACCTAGGTAAAACTCAGCACCCAAAGAGATTTGGGGAGCAACGAAGTACTCAACACCAGCAAAACCACGAGCTCCAATAGAGAAGCTGTTAGCACCTCTTGCAGAAACTTCACGGCTAGTCGCACGGCTGCTATTACCTGAGTTAAAGTTAGTTGTAGTAGTAGGGTTTTGATTATCTACAGTGATTTCGTTACCATAAGTACGAGTGTAACCAGAAGTGCTCATACCGATATTCGCTTCAGCACCGTAAACACCTACGATACGGCCTTTGCTGCGGCGCCATTCTAGACCACCACCCAATTCTACAGTGAAAGTGTTAGACACCTGCTCATCTTCTACCTCGATGTTGGTCTGATTTTGACCGTCCATCATTACGCGGTTTACTTGTTGAACAGTGTTTTGGTTTAGGCGAAGGCGACCACGGATAGCTTGGCTTTCCGAAAGGAAATACTTACCGTACAACTGCAAGCCAGAGTTGTTGTCTACATAAGTAGCAGACAGGTTGTTGTTGCTTGTGTTGTTGAAGAAGTCACCGACATAACCCAAGAAGGGGGCAGCATCAAAGCCAATAGCAAACTGGCCTGCTTCGGGCATTACGTCTAGACCATTCTTGCTGGTTACTTGTTCTACCTGAGCGTTAGCTACAGCTGCGAACAAAACCGCCATCAAAAAAATCGTCAGTTTTTTCATAATGAAAATTAAGGTTTAAAAATGAACAATTGAATATTAGGGAAAATATCCAACTGCATTAGTAAATATCTGGATTGCTCTTAAAGAGGGCTCGTCCTCCTCTTTTTAAAATTCTTAAGAGCGCCATGAATTACAGTGCAAATGTAGGGGCCTTCACCCCATAAAAGCAAGTCTTTTCCGTTTTTTTTACATTTTTTTAACAATCATTCAAAAAACGCTAGTTATTAACTAGTTAGACCACTATTTTTTGGGTAAAAAACAGGTCTTTAGTTTATTTATTTTTGATCTTAGTCCAAGCTTCTTCCCAGCTTTCTACTGGTAATTGGCAGGTGTAGTTTTCACAGATGAATATTTTGCTGTTTTCATTTGTTTGTTCTCTGCCCAAAAGTAGAGGTAGGGAAGATTGCTTTAGCGTAGCGGCATAGACCAATTCTGGGCCAAAGCGACTTTGCATTTCCGCCGCCCAATTAGCAAACTCTGGGCCAACTATCGCAACTTCTTTGGTCGGGTATAAAATCTTAAATAAAAAATTGGCCCAACGTCCAAAAGACTGTGGATACTTCCGAATACTTTTGCGCATACTTGCGGCCATTTGAGCCGCTCGTTCTCGATATTCTGCCTTATCGAGTAAGATACCGAGTTGTTCTAAATTATGCATTAGGCTAGAATTCCCTGAAGGTGTGGCGCTATCATAGAGATCTTTTTTGCGGTACAAAATGTCAGTCTGTTGGGCAGAACTGTAGTAAAAGAGTCCCGCCTCTGCTGAATAGTCTGCTATACAGGCTTGCATCAATTGATCAGCCCGCTCTAAATGGCCCTCATCAAAACTGACTTCATAGGCCAAAAGATGGGCCTCTATCAAAAAGGCATAGTCATCGGAAAAGGCTAGCTGAGGAGCAATGCGGTCTCCTGCGTAACTATGTAATAATTGCCCTTTTTCATTTTGCAGGCGCTTTTCTATTTGCTCCAAAATGCAAAAAGCAGCCTTTTTATATTCTGCTAATCGAATAGCCTGAAAGGCTTTTAGTAAGGCTGTGGCCAAAAGGGCATTCCAAGAGAGGATAATCTTTTCATCACGGCCAGGACGAATGCGCTTTGCCCTAAGGGCCAATAGATGTTCCTTAATTTTGCTTAATTCTAGACTCAATTCTTCGGGATCGAGCCCTCTACTTTGGGCAAAACCAGCCAAACTTTGTGGACGGCGCAAAATGTTTTTGCCCTCCCAGTTTCCTGCGGGGGAAGCATCATAAAAGTCCAAAAAGATTTGCTTCCAAGGCTGTGGCCAATTGGCTAGGCTGCTTTTTAGCTCTTCCCATTCCCAAACATAAAACTTTCCTTCCACTCCTTCCGAATCGGCATCTAGGGCCGAGTAATAGGTCCCTTCAGGGCTTTGCATTTCTCTTTGCAACCAGTTCCAGCTTTCAGCTATAGTCTCTGCATAAAGCGGCTTTTTGGTCAGTTTATAAGTATCTGCCAATAAGCCAATGAGCAAGGCATTATCATAGAGCATTTTTTCAAAATGCGGAATTTTCCAATAGCGATCTACGGTATAGCGAGCGAAACCAGCTCCCAGTTGGTCATAAATTCCTCCATAAATCATAGCATCCAAAGAAAACTGTAGATGCTGCATTGATTTTTGGTCCTTTTCATAATGATAGCTATTTAAGAGGTAGCGCAGCGACATTACAGAGGGGAACTTGGGCGAATGCCCAAAACCACCTGCTTGCTCATCAAAATTATCGGCTAGCTGCTCCAAACAATGGGCCCAGTCTTCGGGCTTAAAAGGCGATTCGCCATTTTGGCCAAAATCAATGCCTTCAGTCATTTTTTGCTCTCCTTTTTCTAAGAAGTTGTAGAGTTTATCGGCCTGTTCGATGATGCTTTGTGGTTGTTCTTTCCAAACCTTACTCAGGTTGCTGAGCACTTCCATCCAAGAGTTTCGGTTTTGCATTCGGCGAGGGGGAAAGTAGGTGCCGCCAAAGAAGGGGCGGCCATTGGGCAGCAAAAAGCAGTTGAGGGGCCAGCCGCCTTGTCCGCCGGTCACTAATTGAACGGCTTCCATGTATATATGGTCCAAATCGGGCCGCTCTTCTCGGTCCACTTTGATATTGACAAAATGCTGGTTCATGAACTCCCCTACCCTAGGGTCTTCAAAAGATTCTCTTTCCATTACATGACACCAATGACAGGTAGAATAGCCGATGCTGACTAGGATCATTTTGTTTTCGGCCTTGGCTTTGGCTAGGGCTTCTTTGCCCCAGGGATACCAGTCTACGGGATTGTGGGCGTGTTGCTGCAAATAGGGGCTGCTTTCTTGTTGGAGTCGGTTGCTGTATTTCATTTTGTTGTTTTTTGGGGCCTCCGCAGCAAAGCTGCGGCGCTATGTTGCGGGGCTCGCAGTTCTGCTCGGCCCTGCAGGCAGGCAAAGCCTGCCTTTGGTCTGGCCCTTCGGGCCACCCCTCCACAGCGCTAGGCCAGATAGCTTTTGGCCTAAAATAAGGGCTATTTGGGACTTTCTCGCTCCGATGCTCTTTAATTTCTGCTGTGAAAGTGGTATTCGTCGCTGCGCTCCTCATTTGCTAATATGTCCCCGCCCACCCTCCCCTCTGCGGGATTCCTTAAGGAATCCCTTGGGGAGTTTGGGCCAATTGATCAGCCGCAGGCTGATATGATGAGGGTGAGGAGCAGAGCGACGAACGAAATGCTGGGCGCTTTGGCCTCCAGGGCCAAAGGAGCCCAGCCCCCAGGCGAAGCCCCGCCTTCCAGAGCAGCACAAAGCGGAGGAAACAGAAAGCTTCTGCAAAATCTCAAAAGGGAACATTAGTGATCAAGCGGGGCCAGAGCCGGCCGGGCGCGCTTGGCGCGAGCCGGCGAAGCTTGAAGCCGCTTTAGCGGCTTGTAGCTGAGCTGCCAGCGAAGCTGGCCTAGGGGCCTGTAGAGGTGGCCGAAGACCAGACCTCTCGGGCAAAGCCCGCTCAGGACCAAGCGACCCGACCAACGGGAGCCGACACAGCGAAGCAAGTAACAGCGAGCCCCGAAAGGACCCGGCAGCTGAAGGCGACAGGCCCCCAAAAAAACAGCCCTAACTAGATTCAGTTAGGGCTGTATAAAAACAATACTTTATTTCTGTTCAGTACTAATTACTGAATAGCTGTTTTTCTTAATAATCTCTCTTTTACTCCCCTATTTCATCTTCTACCAGCACTAGCTGATAATCACTCAACTTTAAACTCTTACTCTCCTCTTTCTCTGGAGTCATAGACAAATTTCGCTTGCCATACCAACTTCCATTCCCTCTACAACGACGACGCTTTTTATAAGGACTACTACAAGAGGCCAACAAAAAGACAAGCAAACAACTTAACGCAATAATGGATTTCGTTTTCATAATAAACATCAATTAGGTCTAAAAAAATATGGGCCTAATAAAGAAACGAAACAGAAGTCACAAATGCTGGCTTTACATACTTTTCATCTAAAAATATACAATCAAAAAAGCCCTGCTGGGGGAGCAGGGCTTTTCTATACGTTCATTATAACAACCTAATACTAGGCTTTTTCTTGCGCCTGTACACGCAACTGAAATCCATTACCATGAATATTTACAATCTCAATGTTCTCATCTGGCTTCAAATATTTACGCAACTTAGTCACAAATACATCCATAGAACGAGCTGTAAAGTAATTGTCTTCTCCCCAAATCTCTTTAAGGGCTACAGAACGAGGCAAAACATCATTTACATACACACAAAACATTTTCAATAGCTCCGCCTCTTTAGGTGACAATTTGTCCTCCGAACTACTGCCATCCTCTGCCGTAAAAGTCAAAATACGCAAAGGATAATCAAAATGAAAGCGACCAAACTCAAACTCCTTAGCCGAACGATCCTTCTGATCCGTCCGCTGACTCCGCTTGAGCACGGCCTGAATCCGATACAATAACTCCTCTGAAGTAAATGGTTTAGAAATATAATCATCAGCCCCAGCCTTAAATCCCTTAATGACATCCTCTTTCATAGTCTTGGCCGTCAAAAAGATAATCGGAATTTCTTGATCCAACTGACGAACATCCTTTGCCAAAGAAAGCCCATCTTTTTTAGGCATCATGACATCAAAAATACAAAGGTCATACTGCCCAGCCTTAAACTGCTCCAGCCCTTGCTCGCCATCTGTAGCCAATACTACATCAAAATCATTCATCTCTAGATAAGAAGATAGTACATCGCCAAAATTGCGGTCATCCTCTACTAGTAATATTTTATTATTTTCACTCATAAAGTCTCTTTTTTTAGGGTTATGGTTCTCCACAGATTGCTTGAACGTTTGCATAAAATGTACCAAATTTTAACATTTGGCCGCTTTAATCTTCCTGATGTTTATAAGGGAAAAAAAGCGTAAATCTACTCCCCTTACCTTCTTCACTTTTTACCTCAATATGCCCAGCATGCGCTGTCACAATAGCCTTAACATAACTAAGCCCCAAACCAAAGCCCTTTATGTCATGGATATCCCCTGTGGGCACCCGATAAAACTTATCAAAAATATGTCGACGTGCCTCCTTGGAAATACCTAAACCATGATCCTCTACCGTAACCTTTATCCCTCCAGAAGCATCCCGACTATGCAGAATAATATGCGGTTTCTCTGGAGAATACTTGTTGGCATTATCCAATAAGTTGTGTATAACATTTGTAAAATGTGTCTCATCCGCCTCTAGTTCTGATTGACTAGCCTGCAAATCTAGCTCCACGATCCCATCCTTCTGCGCCAATTGCAACATGATCTTTTCGGCTGCATCTCGCATGATCTGATGCGCATCAATGATCTCCATATTCAACGAAAACTCCTTCTTGTCTATCCTTGCCATCTGCAATACCTTTCCCACCTGAGAGTTCATTCGCTCATTTTCCTCCTTGATAATATGTATAAACCGTTCGGCCTTCTCTACCTTACCCATCTTCACAAAATTCCGCACTGCATCAGTCGCCAAAGATATCGTCGCTATAGGCGTCTTAAACTCATGCGTCATATTACTCAAAAAGTCGCTCTTCATCTCCGATAACTTCTTCTGCTTGAGAATAATATGTATCGTATAGTAAAAAATAAAACTCACGATTCCTGTAAAGAATATTGTCAATATGATATTTGCCAATAAACTCTGCCAGATGTGGTACTGCTTATACGGAAAATCTATATAAATCCGGGCGGTCTCCTCCTCCAATGAAGGATACAAACTCGCCATATACTTAAAATCCTCTTTCTTCAAATAAGCTTTTTGCTCGGCCTTCTTACAAATAGGATTCAATCGTAAAAAACTATCTGCCCGCACATCATATACTCCATAGGCATAAGGCCCCTCGACGCCCTTCTTACTCAACTCGATCTCTATCAAACGATTTAACTTGGACCAATCTAGACGATCCGCTATAGGAATGTTCCGGACCAAACTATGATGCGTAAAGTAAGTCTTAAACTGTGTCATAAATGCTTGCCCCCCCCCTTTTTTCCAGGTCCGACTCTTCTTCTCCCGGCTAAAAAAAACCGTCTGTAATCGCCCTACCCCCTCTACTTCAAAGGTATCCACGGATACGGCCTGATTACTGGTGTCCTGATACAATAAAGAAGTATGAATTGCCTCCACCTCTGCCAAGGTACGCAGGTCCCTTCCCAAATCTTGCCCTTCCGACAACTTAGGGAGGTCATACATCTCGGCCATCCGCTTAATATCCGCCTGCTCCAACTTGGAGACGACATGCTCTAAGGCAGCATGTATATTATTGTCAAAAAGCTCGGCATTGAGCATAATGGCTCGCTGAATGGAATACACTTGTACCCCAAAAATCCCTAACAAGGCAATACTCATTACCCCAACGATACCAATAATAGACGATCGATTCATTCCATTAATTCATTTACTGCCTCCCAATAAAAAAAGAATCCCTGACCTTCAGAAGGTTCTATCCGCTTTTTTGTTTTTTTTAATGCTCTGACCTAGCTAGTAAAAATCCAGTGGTTAGGAGAGCTTGTTGTTGTTGTAGCGCTCGTTAGGTGGAGATCAAGAGCCTTTTTTATTGGCCCAAACTCCCCGAGGGATTCCTTAAGGAATCCCGTAGAGGGGTGGGTGGGCGGGGAAATATCAATAGATGAGGAGCGCAGCGACGAATACCATTTTTGCGTCCTACAGGCGGCGAAGCCGCCGCAGGCCCAGCGCTGCGGAGCGGGTGGCCCGAAGGGCCAGACCAAAGGCAGGCTTTGCCTGCCTGCAGGGCCGAGCAGAACTGCGAGCCCCGCAACATAGCGGCGGCCATTTCGGCCGCGGGCCCCAAAAAAAGGGCCCCTTCTCAGAGGCCCTTTCACTTATTTACTATAACTAGATTTTCGCTTCTCTACAAAAAGTGCCGAGATCGACCGATGCTCATGGGTGTTTCTTATTGCCCTAGAAAATAACTTGGCCGTAGAGACGACCTTAATCTTCTCGCTCTTCTCTTTCAAAGGAATCGTATCAGAAACGACCAACTCGGTCAAAACAGACTTCTCTACCCGCTCATAAGCTGGACCTGAAAGTACCGCATGCGTACAAACGGCCCGCACCGATCGCGCCCCCTTATCAACCAAGGCCTGCGCTGCCGTGCAGAGGGTGCCTGCGGTATCGATAATATCATCGACTAAGATGACATCCTTTCCCTCTACATCTCCAATCACCGTCATCTCCGCAATTTCATTAGCCTTTTTACGGTATTTATCACAAATCACTAAGCCGCAATCAAAATGCTGCGCATATACCCTCGCCCGTTTTGTGCTCCCCACATCTGGAGAAGCGAAAATAAGATTAGATGTATCCAAATCCTCTAAATACTCAAAGAAAATGCCTTCACTCTTCAAGTGATCTACAGGAATATCAAAAAATCCCTGTATTTGATCTGCATGCAAATCCATGGTCATGATTCGATTTGCCCCAGCTGCCATCAGTAAGTTAGCCACTAACTTTGCCCCAATCGCCACCCTCGGCTTATCTTTTCGATCTTGACGAGCAAAGCCAAAATAAGGAATCACTGCTGTAATATAACCGGCCGAAGCTCGCTTGGCGGCATCAATCATCAGAAGCAGCTCCATCAGGTTTTCAGTAGGCGCAAAAGTAGACTGAATAAAGAAGACATAAGCACCACGAACCGATTCCTTGATGTTGGCCTGAAATTCTCCATCCGAAAATCGCTCAATACTCATATCTCCCAAAGGCTGACCATAGTAGTCCACAATCCGCTCTGCTAGATAACGAGAATTTTGCCCAGAAAAAAGTTTTACATCACTAACGAGTTCCATAATAGGAGGAAGTTTTAAATGAAATCCATAACAGATTTCAATGAATGCAATCTAGGTTGTTTTAATATGTTTACCACCAACCATAAAAAAAGCCTTCAGCCAAAGGCCAAAGGCATAATTTACTTATTTAGAGCGCAATAAATAGCGCACATTACCAATTACAATATATTTCAAGGTTTGGTTCGACCCCTCTACCAAGAATATTTCAGATTCCTTTGAGGTCAAATCATTTTCTACTCGAAGCACATGAGCAGGCACTTCCTTCCCCTTAATTGGATCAAAAAAACGAGATCGCTTATTCTTCTTAATCACAAAAACTTGCTTGGGGTTTTCTCTGTTGCGGCTATCGTTGATTTTAATATACAACTCCCGCTTCTTTCGGCGCTTCCCCTTTGGAATAATAACCTCCTCAAACTCTATACTCACCAAGTCTTTAGCATAAATTCGTTTAAACGCTAAATGGTCGTACTTCAACTCCAGAGTAGAAAAGGGAACGACCTTCTGCTTATACAACTGCTCCTCATCGACCAAACTAATGTCGCCCAACTGAGAGAAATACAAGCGGTCCCGCTCCAGCTGATAATCAGGCGTAGGCGCAATGTAATAAATATGCTCCGAACTAGTTGGCTCTTCCTGATAATGTAACTTTACCAAGCGCCCTCGATCACAATGAAACTGTATAAACCCCTGTATCTCTGGATTACGCAAATCAATCAAGGTCATCACAAAACCAAAGGCCTTCGACTCTGTCTTGTGAATATGCATAGTCACTGGCTCTTTATTGGGTGCGGCATCAATACCCGCTGTAGAAAATCGTAGCTTCTCACTAATCGTTACCTTGGTCCCTGTTATCTCAAAAACAGCCTGACCATGATCTAATGGGCTATCATAATGCGCACCCCGCAACTTTGCCCGATAGGGAATAATCGTATTCCCCCGCAAATCATGATCATATAGGTAATCCCGATCCTCGACATAGGTAAATTTCTTTTTGGCCACCTCAGGAATCTGAGCAGAAAGTAGCTGCGGGACAAATAATATTGTCAAACAAAAAATAAGTAGTTGTTTCATATTGGCTTATTCATTAAATTCTGTCACTTCAGTGAAAAAGTCATCAAACTCATCTAAAACAACGCCCAAAAATAGCCATTTTTTAAATGAATTCATTTAATAAGTAGGAGTTCAGTAGCCATAGTTTCAACTAATATACCAAAAGCCCCCAAAACCTTTTAGCTAAAGTCGATAAAAGCTGTCACTAGTTCCATCCTGAATGTTCCGAAGTAGATCTTCTAAGCGATTTTCTACCCCCTCCAAACAAGCTGGCTCCTCATATTCCTCTGCATTATAATGATATAATTGCCAAGCTTTATCGACATACTCCAGCGCTGAACGATGTTCCATCCAATCTCCTGAGTTTAAGTAAGTAATCTGCCCTGCAGCTGTCACAATCTCCCGATGCTGCGGCCGATGTACATGCCCACAAACTACATAGTCATACCCCTTTTCTATCCCCAGCTCTATTGCCTTCTGCTCAAAATCATTCATTTTCTGAACGGCAGCCTTAACCGAAGCCTTTAATCGCTTAGAAAACTGACTAGGGGGTATCCCAAATGGCTTTAACAAACGGTTGAGCCCCCGATTCAACATAATACTCCAATCATAAAACTGTCCCCCTATTTTGGCCCAAAAGCGCCCCTTATGAACAGATGGATCATAAGCATCTCCATGAAAGAACCAAGCCCTTTTTCCATCTAACTCCAAAAGTAACTTATCCTGTAAATAGATATTCCCTAACCGAAAAGGCGTTAACCGACGCAAACTGTCATCATGGTTGCCCGTCAAATAATAGACTGGCACCCCAGCCTCCGCCAAATTCATGAAATGCCGCAATACCGCCCAATGCGCCTGCGGAAAAAATCCCTTCCTAAATTGCCAAATATCTATAATGTCCCCATTCAAGATGAGCATTTTAGGCACCAAACTCTGCAAATACTGCAATAAGGCCTTAGCCTCTGAGCCCTGCGTACCCAAATGCACATCCGAAAGGACCAAGATGTCTATTTCTCTTTTCTCTGCCATAGGGGAAAATTGGAGATTACTGCTTCTTGCCTACAAAACTAATGTACTCCCATACCCCCATGTAAGCCGAACGCACTTTATTCACTATAGGCTCAAAATTATCTCGCAAAAAAGGACGCAAATGCCCGTCCATCCGCACATGGTGATTTCCCATATGACTCTTGAACCAGCCTTGCTTGCTGTCGTGAAAATCAACTACAGCAATATATCCCCCTACTTTGAGGTCTTTCTTGGCCTGCTTCAATAAATCTTCCCACTGTGGGTTGATCATCGTCAAAGAATAAGAAAACAAAATAGCATCATACTGCCCATTTTGCCCCTCCGCATCCTGACCATAAGGCTCATGCACTACCTGCACCCGCTGACCAAATGGCGCCACTTTCTTACTGGCAATATCTACCATATCCGTAGATACCTCATAGGCCTTGATCTCCGCCGCAGGAAAGGTCTCGGCCAATATCTTCGTATTGAAACCCGTCCCACATCCTACTTCTAAGATCTTTATCGGCGCATTGCGCTCCAAAGGAATGTCTTTGATGACCTCTACCCGCCCAAAGAGAAAACTCCAACGCGTTAGATCATAAATCTTTGACTGAAATTTGTAGTACTGATCCATACTACTCGCCTGCTCTCTCGAGTCTTTATGTGCTGTTCCCATGCTCTGATTTTTAATGCGGTCCAAACTTATTTCACTGTCCCTAAATAAACACTGCCATAAGTCCCTACCCGATCCTGAAAATGACTTTCCTTGAGCTCATCCTCCGATGAGACCCAACTAACTTTCTCCTTCACAAAATCAGGAAAGAAATCAATGCGCATGGCCGCAGAACGCATCAAAATTTTAGTGCCCGGACGACTATTCGCCAAAATACACTGCCACTCTTCCTCTAAGGCTGGCACATCATGCGCCGCCAACCAATCCTGATGATCCAATAATACATAATGACTGTACTTGCCCGGATTGTCCTTGAGAAACTGCGCAAAACTAGTCGTATGCGTGTGGATCTGATCCGCCCGCTCTCGCAATGACAAATAGTTCTCCTCTCGCAAATAACTAGGACAACAATCTTTGGTATAATGTCCATTTACATAGACCTGCCAAAAGTAGTTTTCCTTGATGTCCAATTCCGTAAATACATGCCGTACCGCATCTACCACAAAACTACTCACCCCACCAGGATATTCTTCAGTAATCAATCGACGCTGCGCTCTAGGTACCCCCGCCAAAGCCAATGAAAAATGTCGGCTAATGGTCCAGCGTACCGCCTTGTTAAATAACTTGCGCTCTACCTGATCAAAGTATTGCTCCTGCTCTTCCAAACTATCCGCCTTCATCAACTTCAATACCTTGGAGTGCAAACTCGGACGCATCTGCATATATCGCACAAATAACCAAGCTAATGTCCCCGAAGACCCTCTATAATAAAAGCTCTTCTTAGGCCCCTTGCCCTCAAAATAACTCATCTTCTGATCCCAAAACTCCTGCGCATAAGTCGGCAAATGCTGACGCAATTGCTGCTTGTACACTTCCTGGGCCCGAGAGTGCTTCCCATCCCCAAAATAATCGTAAAGCTCATCATAAGAACTATGCTTAAATAAGCTCTTCTTAAATTCTAATAAGGCATTCTGCCGAGAATTTAAATCAATACAATGAATGGCCTTGGGGTCATCCAACAGATAATCTAGGGCATTGCAACCAGCACTCGTAATCATCACAATCTCGCTATCTGGCTCAATTTGCATCAATTCACGGTCGCAGCGGGGATCTTCCCAACAAATGTTATACACAAGGCTCCCCCCATGCACATTCTTAAATACCCAATCTCTTAAATGGTTAATCATAAAGTTTAGTTTGTTAGCCCTGACTAAGGGCGGCTGAGGGCCTTTGCTTTCAGACCCAACTAGTTTGGGCAAAAATAAACATTTTTTGCAGACTGACTAAACTAGATTTTATGCAATATGGGCTTTCCCTCCCTTGCTGCTTGCTTTTGTTTTGGGGCCTCCTGCCTGCGGCAGGCGCTACGTTGCGCAGCTCGCTATTCGCTCGGCCCTGCGGCGGCTTTGCCGCCTTGGTCTGGCCCTTTGGGCCACTGCTGCACATCGCTAGGCCAAATAGGAGTTCTGCGCTTTGGCCATACTTTGATAAAAATTTTAGGCTAGTCGAGGCATTTTTTAAAGGCATAGCTGTAGCTATGGCTGAGAAAAATAAGGATGAATAGCAAAAAATTAAATCAAAGGATAGAAGTGGCAGGACTTCTATTTAGCCTTTGCCGTTTGGCCTTCGGCCATGGCGGCTTCGCCGCCTGCTATATGGGCCTGTAGGGACTATTTAAAATTTTGTGTCTGCCCTTTCCTGCCCCTAGGGGATTATTGGCCTTTTATAATAAGGTATTGCTGCGCAATAATGTATGAATGAGGATTAAAACCCTCATAAAATTAAAAGACCCAAATTTTATTCAGATACATAAAATCCTGAACAGTCCCAACAGTCCTTTCTCAACTTTACAAATGCTATTTTACAAATCCCGAATAGCTTTCCCTTTGAATTGTTTGGGGTTGGGCTCCGAAATCACGCTATTATATAGCTCTCTGGGTTTCAACCCACAGCAAGAAGGGAGGCCATACTAGACCCAATAAAATGGGCTGAAGGTTAAAACCTTCAGCCCATAGCGAGAAGAGGATTGATTAACTAAGTGAGAAAGATAAAAGGCCAAAAGATTTCAATCCATGCGGGTTTTAACCCGCATTCTATAAAAACATTGCGAAGCAATACCATCCTTGCTGTAGGTTTCAACCTACAGTAAACGGCCTAGCGATGCGGCGGGGTGGCCCGCAGGGCCAGACCAAGGCGGCAAAGCCGCCGAAGGGCCGAGCAGACCTGCGAGCCCCAAAGCGTAGCGCCGACGAGCGAAGCGAGGCGGAGGCCCCAAAACAGCAGCATCCATTAGCTTCCTTTCTGTAGCATTCGTTGAATAGATTTTCCAAAAAGCAGAGCGCCAAAAAGGGCGAAGCAAAGTAATTTGGGAAAAATGGTCCCTAACTCTAGGGCTTTTTGGTCCCAGCCCAAGCTATAATACAAAACTGTAATGCCCAAAACGGGCAGCAAGCTCAACAGCATTTTGGCTAGGGGGAGGCGGGGTGCTTTCAGCCAGTAGTCGCAGACCAGCCAGCTCAACAAAAACATAATCACATAAGAGCCTAGGGTGGTATAGGCTGCAGCTTGATAACCTTGTCTGGGGATAAAATAGAGATTGAGGACCAAGTTGACCAAAGCAGAAGCTAGTAGAATAACCGTCAAATAAATATTAACCTTTTGGTATTGAATATAGCGGTTGTAGAGCAGCGACATACTGTAAAAGATATAGCCCAAAACGATAATAGGCACAATATAGAGGGACTGCTGAAAATTATTTTTGCTAAAGCTGAGGAGCAAACTAGCCAAATCGACGGCAAAGAGTAAGAGGAATACGCCCCCCAACAAACTCAATTTATGAATACTGTAAACCTGTGGGCCCAATTGCTCATATTGCTGCTCATTCATTATTTTATGATAAGCGGGATTAGCGGCATTTTGCAGGGCGGTAATGAGGCCCAGCAAGAGCATTCCGATTTTGTAGGCAAAACTATACAGACCTGCATCGGCATTGCCCAACTGGCTATTAATAAGCCATTGATCGAATGAATTGAGCAAAAAGCCACCAATAGAATAAGGGATCAGTGGCAAGCCGTAAATTAAGGCATAGCGCAGATCGGAAAAATCAATTCTCAGTTCTTTAATGAAGGGCCAAATGCGCCAAATGAAGATAAAGGCAAAGAAGGCTCCGGCCAGCATTTCCCCTATAATTTTGCCCATATAGACCTCGCCCGTGTTTCGCAAAGCGTACAAGCCCAAGCAAGCAAGACCAAACTTACTATATTGCCAAGCCACATTTACAATACTAATTTCAATGCTTTTTTGTTCCTCTCTTTTTAATTGGAAAAAGATGTGGTACAAAACCGCAAAGTAGCCCGTTAGCAATAAATAAATAATTGTTTCCGCAGGTAGGTTAATATAAGTCGCAATAGGTTCTCGAAAGATATAAACCAATCCCCCTAAAAGAAAATTGATCAGCGCCGTTACATTAAATACAGTGCTAACAAAGCGTTTAATTTCTATATCTTTCTCATAAAAACTTCGGCTAATTGAAATGTGCAAATTGAAAGAGAGAACAACAGAAATAATACTCACATAAGAGATAAAAACACTTGCTACCCCATATTCTGCCTCATTCATAAAATAGGTGAATACAGGCAAAGAAAGGACTCCTAATCCTTGAGTTAATAAAGTGCCTATAAAGTAGATACTACTGTGTTTAAACACCTCAAAAAAAGAAAAAGAGCGCAATCGCTCTAAAAGTTGGGCCAGCATATATGAGAATTAAATTAATGACTAGAAGAAGAACAGCCCGAATAAAAACAGGGAGTTGCTATCTAGGAATACTCGTCTAGCAACTCCCTGTCGAGGCCTCAACTCACCCTCTATTTTTTCCGAATCATCAGCATACCATCGCGAAAAGGCAAAAGCACTCGCTCTACCCGAGGGTCTTGCATGATTTTTTTATTCAACGCATCAATAGCGATAGTTTTCTTGCCCTTGAGTTCAGGCTCAGCCACCTTACCACTCCAAAGCACATTATCAATTAATATGCAACCACCTGGGCGCATTTTGGGCAAAATGAGCTCATAGTAATTATCGTAATTCATTTTATCGGCATCAATAAAGGCCAAATCCCAATCTTCGCTAAGCTCAGGAATAATATCGAGGGCCGCACCAATGCGCAATTCGATCTTTTGCTCCAAGCCGGCCTTCTTAAAAAAACCGTTCACGGCATCCTCCAACTCCTCATTAATGTCTAAGGTCAGTAAGCGACCGCCAGGCTGTAGGCCTTGGGCCAAACAAATTGCTGAATAGCCAGTGAAGGTCCCTACTTCCAAAATCTTTTTTGGCGCCAATAATTTACTCAATAGGGCCAAAAAATGTCCCTGCACCTGGCCCGAAATCATCTGAGGCATCAAAACATGCAAATGCGTATAACGCTCAATCTCTTTGAGGATCTCAGCAGGGAAAGCCTCGGAATGCTGCTCGCAGTAAGTTTGTATGTTCTTGGGTGGGAAATCCAACATAATTCGCTGTTTTGTAGTGCTTTAATTTTTTTCCACCCATTTTTAATGGTGAAAAAATTAGACATATTAGTTTAATATACGTATATTTGACTTAGGTCAAAATTTAGCCAAATTTAAAAATATACTACGCTATGTGGAAGGAGCCAGCTGTTTTTTCGCAAAGAAAAGAACAATACGAAGAAGATGAGGTCCTTTTAATGGACCCGCTAAAAGATGAAATGAAGCTCTTGGTCTACAATGATGACCACAACACCTTTGATTGGGTAATTGAGTCTTTCATTAAAGTTTGCGGCCATACTAGCATTCAGGCCGAACAATTGAGCTATATGATTCATTTTACAGGCAAGGCTGTTGTAAAAACAGGTACAAAGGCCAAACTCAAGCCCATGAAAGAAGCCCTATTAGAGCGCGGTCTCTCTGCTGTTCTAGAAGGCTAAAACAGACAACCTACTAACCTAAGTTGGACAGACATCCAATGAACGAGGGGCTTTGCCCCTTTTTTTATGATCTTATCTGAACAGAACGCCTATGTTCAACTTTATTGCAAATAATGATATTGACCAATTTCCCCCTATTGAAGAAGCTTGGGATGGAATTGTTGCCTTGGGTGGCCAGCTCACAACAGCCCGCCTGCTTTCTGCCTATCGCCAGGGTATTTTTCCTTGGAGTAGCGCTAATCAACCCCTTATGTGGTGGTCGCCAGACCCCAGAATGCTCATGCGGCCTGAAGAGGTTAAGATTAGTAAATCTATGCGAAAAATCTTGGCCCGAGCAGAGTTTAAGATCACTTTAGATACGGCTTTTGAGGAGGTTATTAGAAATTGCGCCTCTATTCCACGTCCTGGGCAAGAACCTCTAGAAGGAGAAGAATCTGGCGCTTGGCTAACCGAAGAAATGCAGGAAGCTTATATTAACCTGCATAAAGCAGGACATGCCCACTCGGTTGAAGCTTGGCAAGATGGCCAGCTGGTGGGTGGACTCTATGGTGTGGCCGTCGGCTGGAATTTTTCTGGTGAATCTATGTTTGCCAAGGTCTCTAATGCCTCTAAAGCGGCCTACTTGACCTTGGTCCCGCTGCTAGGCCAACTCGGCTTCCAATGGATTGATTGCCAGATGTACACCGAGCATTTGTCGAGCCTAGGTGCTCGCCTCTACCCCCGCCAAATGTATCTTGATTTTCTCAAGGAGAACGAGCAAGAAGTAGGCATACAGGGATCTTGGACACATTTGCTTTAGAGTGTTTTTGGACCTCTGCAAAGGAGTAGATGGCAAAAAACAATCTAATTAAGTCGCTATAACACAAATTGTTATAGCGACTTTTTTTTGGCTTAAAATAAAAAAACTAAAAATCCAGAATCGGTTTAGGGCCGTAATCAAAACAAAACGCCCACTTTATGATAAAATGGATAATTAGAATTGGCTGGAGTAGTCTAGCGGTCTTTTTGCTTCTTTTTGTTGTTTTGGTTATTCACATCTATATGGTGATGGGGCCATCAAATATGAAGTATCACAATAGCAACCCGATGCAGCTATCTAGAATTGATTTTGAAGGTCCTCGAAATGATAGTTTGCTTCAGTTAGCGGAAGGAATCGTCCGAAAAACGGAAGCTGTTCGGCATACCTTCTTGAACAAAGCGCATGGCAGCCTAGTCTATGGCTATCGTCCGGGAGAAGTAAATCCCAAGGCTGTATTTGCCAAAATTGAAGATTTGCCCAATCGGCCAAAAATGTATGTGGTGAATCAGGAGCAATTGGCCAGTGGTTGTCCGGTATTGGATAAAAGCTCATTGAGTTATCGTTTGGGGGCGTTTATCCAGTCTTTCTTCTAGAAGGTCCTTGGCCCAGCGCTGCGCAGCGGTGGCCGCAGGCCAGACCCAGCGGGCAAAGCCCGCGCAGGGCCGAGCAGAACAGCGAGCCGCGAAGCATAGCGGCGGCCGACCTAGGCGAAGCCTAGCTGGCCGCGGGCCCCAAAAAATTACAACTAAACTACAATTGTCAGTCCCCTAATGGCAAGTTATTTTTCACTGTTTAATCCTTAAGTTATGACAAAGTATTTGAATGGTTTTTTCTTTAGTGTACTTGCCTTAGGCTTATTGCTAGGCGCATGTAAAAAAGATGATACCGACGACAACAATAATGATGAGCCCACGCTATATGAGCGTGTTGGTGGAATTACGATGGTTAGTGACCCCAACAACTCCAATCAGATGATTGAGCAGGGTTATTTGACCCTTCGCTCGGTGGTTGATTCGGCGATTTTTGTTATTGCGGCAGACACCTTAATGGCTCCTTATTTTCAAGTATTGCTTGCTGAAGTGGGCAATGGAGATCTATCTGGAGTAACAGCACTTAGTGCTAGTTTGACCAATTTCATGGCGGTCGCTACAGGAGCCGAAAACTTTACTTATAGTGGTCGGGACATGGTTACAGCGCATGATCCAGCCCAGTATAACCGCATGGGCATGGCGGCAGATAATGCTGCCTATGATGCTTTTATTGCAGATGTGGGAACGGCGCTTGGGCAGAATGGAGTAACTGATACCGAGCTCATTAACGATTTGGTTGCTTTACTAGAAACTTTACGTGCAGATATCGTTCAGCGATAAAATTGCCCTTCTATTGATTGTTAAAAGCCTCAACATCCCTGTTGGGGCTTTTTTTGGCTAAAATTTTGTTATAGAAACCTTACTAAGCCTCCTTTTCATGAGCAAAAGTCAAGTTTTTGAAAAAAATTAAATTTTTTTTCTTTTTGAAGTTCACAATTTGGCTTAAAACTACATTAAGGTCGTATAAACCAAACAATTTTTACCTAGATAAAGATCCGTACACACCTTAATGCCTCCTCTGGAACCACTATTATTACAACAATAAACAAACTCCCTTCCCTTTGACATTTTTTGATACGATCTTTATCAACGCTCTGTAATCCCTCCCTTCCCCTTTTTTTTGCTTGAGAAATCCCCATTCTCTACTCCAATCAAAAAACGGCAATAATCTTCTATAGGTTATCTGCCCTTTTTTGTGTCTCTAGCTAAGCAAACGGCATTTATGAAGCTTAGAAAAAAGCGTATCTTGTTTTAAACAAACTTACAGCCGATGATACGCTTACTCTCACTCCTATTTATTTTGGGTTTACTTTCTCCTTTGTCGGCCCAAAATACGCCCTCTATTTATTATAATTTTTTGCCTGGCCAAAGCTATATACTGATGGCCGACAAGGTCAATCTGCGCCAAAAACCCAGTTTGCAGGCTAAAGTTTTGCAAAAAGCGCCTATTGGTAGCTCCGTCCAAATTATTAGTAAATCAGAAAAAACGCTTAGCCTTAAAGGGATTGCAGCCCCTTGGTATTTTGTCCTTTATAAAGGGCAAAAAGCCTTTGTTTGGGGAGGCTTACTAGCTTTGGGGCAAGAACAACTCAATGATGGCAGCCAATTACTTTATGGTTATGAGCGCTTGGAAGTGGTTAAGCAAGGACAAATAGAAAACCGTCAATTTTGGCTAGGACTTCGGTTGGTCCAAAACAATAAAGAAATACAACATTTGGCCGTAAAAGCCATGGGGAACCTACAAACAGGCTTAGCGCTTCGCTTAGACGATAACCGAGGAGTAGAGCAACTAGAGCAAATCATTGAGCTTTCTTTTAGCGATGGCTATTGTGGTGGGACTAATGGAATCCAAACCGTTTTCCTTCAAAAGCAGCGACTTTATGCCTTGCCCCCTCTTTATAGTGGTTCTGACTTACCCGTTTTTCAGCATCAGTATTTTGTTTATCCTAAAGCGCATCAAAAAAGCGCCAACCTCCTCATTTTTAAGAATGAGTCAGGGGAATATGATGATGCCTCAGGACAACCGCAATACGATGAGCAAAGCAGTACTGACTATTTATGGAATGGCCGCGTTCTTTTGCCCCTAAAACCTTAAATCCAATGCGCTACCTTTCTTTCTTTTTTTGCTGCTGGCTCCTCTTGTCTTGTCAAAACAACTATCAAGAATATAAAAGTCTAGATGGCGAAAAGGCTATGCTTGTTTCAGCCCACCCGCTAGCTTCTCTGGCGGGCAAAAAAGTCCTAAAATCAGGAGGAAATGCAATAGATGCCGCTGTGGCCGTTCATTTTATGCTGGCTGTGGTTTATCCCGAGGCAGGCAATATTGGTGGTGGTGGATTTATGATTTTTCGCCCAGCTCAAGGCCCTGCCCAAAGCCTAGATTTTAGAGAAACAGCCCCTGCCCTAGCCCATCAAGATATGTATTTAGATAGCTTGGGCCAAGCCAATGACAGCCTCAGCCGCTTGGGCGCCTGGGCAGTGGGGGTCCCAGGCTCGGTTGCGGGACTCTTTGAGGCTCATCAAAAATATGGACAACTTCCTTGGGCAAAACTCATTACCCCAGCAATTGAAGTAGCAGAAAAAGGCTATACCTTATCTAGTTCCGCGGCAGCCCGCCTCAATGAGAAACTGCCCGAAATGAAAAAAGTTAATCGCTTCCAAACGCCTTTTATGAAAAAAGAACTTTGGTCAGCAGGCGATCGCATTATTCAAAAAGAATTGGCCCAAACGCTAAAACGCATCCAAAAAGAAGGACGAGATGGCTTTTATAAGGGAGAAACAGCAGCCCTTTTCTTGGCCGAAATGCAGGCTGCTGGGGGCTTGATTCAGGCCCAAGACCTAGAAAACTACCAACCCAAATGGCGAACGCCCATCCAATTTAAGTATAAAAATAACTATACGGTTTATAGTATGCCCCCCCCTTCTAGTGGTGGCATCGCCTTAGCCCAGCTGCTCCAGATGGTAGAGGATTATCCCCTAAAGCAAATGGGCTTTCAATCAACTAGAGCTGTTCATTTAATGGTGGAGGCCGAACGCCGAGTGTATAGCGATAGAGCCAAACATTTGGGCGATTCCGACTTTTATCCCGTCCCTATTGAGGCCTTGACCGATAAGGCTTATGCCAAAAATAGAATGCAATCATTTTCCTACCAAAAAGCCAGTCCAAGCGAGAAAATTCAGGCTGGAGTGCCCAAAAAGATCGCAGAGGAAACCACCCATTATTCTATTGTGGATGAGGCGGGCAATGCGGTTGCAATTACCACCACCATCAATGGCAATTATGGCAGCAAACTAATGGTCCAAGGAGCTGGATTTTTCCTAAACAATGAAATGGATGACTTTAGCGCCAAGCCAGGCCACCCCAATATGTTTGGCCTTTTGGGTAGCCAGGCCAATGCCATTGCCCCCAAAAAACGGATGTTGAGCTCGATGACACCAACTATTGTCGATAAAAATGGAGCGTTATTTATGGTTTTGGGCAGCCCTGGCGGCTCCACCATTATCACCTCTGTTTTTCAGGTCCTGCTCAATGTCATTGAGTTTGATCAAGATTTGCAGACCGCCGTTCAATCCCCCCGTTTTCATCATCAGTGGCTGCCCGATCAAATTTATATTGAAGAGGGAGCTATTCCAGAAAGCGAGCAAGAACAACTCAAAAAGATGGGCCACCAATTTAAGTTGCGGGAGCCTATTGGCCGAGTGGATGCCATTATTCGCTTACCCAATGGAACATGGCAGGGCGCAGCCGACCAAAGGGGCAACGATAGCGCTGCAGGCTACTAAATAATGATTATTTTTTCTTTTTGGGGCTGCCCCGCCCTGCGGGCGGGTCGCTCCCTCCGCGGCTCGCAGTTCTGCTCGGCCCTGCAGCCGCCTAGGGCGGCTTTGGTCTGGCGCTACGCGCCACCCGCCGGGCAGCTCAGCCGGCGGCCCTTCGGGCCTTTTTACGGTAACCCTCCTCATAAAATTCACTGCCGAAGAAGAACATCAAAAGAAAAAAGACCGTTGAGCGGCCTAGCGATGTGAAAGGGTGGCCGCTAGGCCAGACCGAGCCAGCTTGCTGGCGAAGGGCCGAGCAGACCTGCGAGCCCTGAAACGCAGCGCCGCAGCTTTGCTGCGGAGGCCCCGAAAAACAATAAAACCACTTCCTTTTGGCCCTAACCTTGAATAAAAGACGGTATTAAGGATTACGCATCAAACCACAACCGCTATGAAACAATTTATTTTCAGTCTTAGCTTCTGTCTATTGACAGTGAGCAGCCTTTTTGCCCAAGGCATTCAGTTTGAATCTGGAAAATGGGCCGATGTCAAAGCCAAGGCCAAAGCCCAAAACAAGCCCATTTTTGTGGATGCTTATGCCGTTTGGTGTGGGCCCTGCAAATGGATGTCGGCCAATAGTTTTACCGATGCCTCAGTGGGAGAGCTTTACAATGCGGCCTTTATCAATTACAAATTTGATATGGAAAAAGGCGAAGGCCCTACTTTTGCTAGCCAGCAAAGCATTCGAGCCTACCCCACCTTGCTCATTTTTTCGCCTGAGGGCCAACTGCTCAAAAAGGTAGAAGGCGCTCGCGATGCAGAAGGACTTATTGATTTGGCCAAGCCTTATGTACAAACCAATAACACGCGTAATCAGGGGCAAACCGTAGTGAATGATAACTGGGAAGACCTAAACTCAAAAGCTTGGGAATACTACGAGACCAAGTCTAGCCGCTCAGATCTTAACAAAGCGCTAAATTGGGCCGAAGCCTCAATCAATATCAATCGAAATTGGTATAATTTGGATACTAAAGCGCATTTACTGGCCAAACTGGGCCGCGATAAAGAAGCCTTAGAACTAGCCGTTGATGCTATTTTAGCCGCTCAAGATGCTGGCGAATTGGCAGAAGCCGAAGAAACCATGGACCTTTTGCGAAGACTCCGAAACAACTAAGCGAAACCGCTAAAAAAGAAAGCGCTTGCAGTTTTACTGCAAGCGCTTTTCTCTTTAAATATCTCCTAGCTGCGGTCTTAGAATAATTTCTTCCACCACAGTTTGTGGACTCAAGCCATAGCAATCCCAAACAGATTGGGCAATATCTTCGGCCTTCATAAAGCGTTCTTTGGGTAACGCTGTGCCATCCCATGAAGCGGTATAAGTTGCCCCAGGCATTACAGCCGTTACGCGAATCCCTTGCGCTTTCACCTCTTCGCGCAAGACTCTAGAAAAGCCCAACATAGCATGCTTAGAAACGGCATAAGCACCATAAGGCATAAAGCTAGCTATTGAACAAATATTAAAGATATGTCCCGATTTCTGGGCTTGCATCTTGGGCAATAACGCCTGTGTCAAATAATACGCGCTATAGAGATTGGTATCCATCATAAGCTCAAAACTCTGCTCATGTCCAGCCTCCGTCAAGGGACAAGGAATAAATACACCCGCATTATTGACCAAAAGATCGAGTTGCTCAAACTCTTGGAGAATTGCTGCCCCAAAAGCTTTTACCTCTTCCTTTTTAGACATATCAACGGCCTGAATAAAGACCTTAATTTCGGCATTGATCGCCAAAAGCTCCGCTTTAAAGGCTTCTAAATCAGCCAAAGTTCTAGAGCAAAGGGCCAAATCAAAGCCTTTTTTGGCCCCCTGAAGGGCCAAAGCGCGCCCAATTCCCTTGGTAGCGCCCGTAATTACTGCAACTGACATCTTTCTAGTTTTTTCGTTTGGCAATCATCATATTATCGTGCTCTCGAGTAGAGTGATACCCCAAAGAGAAAGGCAAATCCTTAATTTTTTGGGTCTTATACACCTCTCTAAGCTCCGACTGATAACGCACTTTAAATAGTGGAATTGGACTGGTATACTGACCATAAAAAGTAAAATCCCATTCGCTGCTATTATAATAGTGGTAGGGAATGGCCGTGTCATCCTGAAAAACAGCCTTGGCCTTAGCCAAAATCAATTCTCTAACTTTGGTAAAGGTTGGGCGATGCATCAAGTAACTAGCCGATTTAGTAAATGTGCGGTTGGCCGCTACAGTTTCCAAATGCTTGTACAATTCTGGACGTTTTTCCAAGCCCGCATCCGATACATCAGAAGAATGATAAAAGAGGGTCTTTTGTTCTTGGGTTTTGGCATCTAAAAAGTCTACCCGCACCGAAGAAAAGTCATTACTCCCCTCCAAAACAGCTACGCTACCATCTGCCTGAATGGCCACGGGGCGCACATTGACAATCTTGTTGCCCGAACGAACCAAAAAGACCAAAAGTGTAGGCAACACGCCTGTTCTGGCCATATCTACTTTCATGTGCTTGGTATGGAAAAACCCACCGCGAATAAAGTCCGCAATCGTATTTTGCACCGAATTACAGTAGTTCATCCAGTTCACATCATCCGATTTCATAAAGGTCAAATTCCCCGCTGGCTCCAAAGCAAAAAGATGATAATTTTTAGCTGAAGGGAAAAACTGATAGCCATAATAAATATCTGGCCCAGAAAAAGGGTAGAATAAATCCCCTTTCATTTCATTCAAGCCCGCCAACTCCGTTCCAGCCCAAGTCCGCAACTCATCAAAACGCTTAGCATCGGCCGAAGCCCAACCTTGATCCGCCTTTTTAGCGTAGGCTTTCCAGGCCTCTCCCTGCGTAACTGCATAAAATTCAGAGGCCTCATCAATGCTCATTCCCGCCAAAATTCGGGCAACATCATCATATTTTCGGTCCACCGCTACTTTTTCCTCTACAGCTTCCACCTCAGGCTCTGCCACAGCCGCCACACTATCTTGCTTGACCGTATCCACGGCATTTTTCACTACTTCTGCAGTGCCCGCATTCGAGCCCGCCTCTGCACAACTCGCTAAGTTAAGCGCCCCAGCCAAAACGAGGCTACCTAATGTCCAAATCGACTTCTTCATCATGGATTTTATTACTTGATTGTAAATGGATTGTTTTTTTGGGCCTCCTGCCTACGGCAGGCGGTTACTCCCTTTGGTCGTCGAACTGCGGCCTAAAGGCCTTGTTGTCGTTCCGCAGCTCGCTGCTGTTTTGGGGCCTCCTGCCTACGGCAGGCGCTACGTTTCGCAGCTCGCTATTCGCTCGGCCCTGCAGCGCTAAAGCGCTTTGGTCTGCAGCTTCGCTGCACTGCTCCACATCGCTAGGCCATTTCTGCCCCTTCGGGCCAGGGCGGCCAAGCCGCCTTATTTTCGACCCTTGGCCACAAAATAAACAACTAGACCAACAGCTAGCGTCCCCAAACCCGCAAAAGACTCTTTAGGATGATCGATCATCGTATAAACGAGCATCCAAAGCTCTAGCAAAATGAAAATTATTGCAGGCAAAGGATAAAGCGGCAAGCGATACCCCTTACTCTCTGGCTGCCGAACTCTAAGCACAAAAAGGCCCAAAACAGTTAAACAGGTAAAGAGGGCCAAGGTAAAGCCCACATAACGAATCACCGCATCAAAGCTAGCCGTATAAATAAGAGCTAGGGCAATTACAGACTGAATAATTACGGCCATATAAGGCGCTCCCGCTTTATTGCTAATGGCCCAAAAACGCAAGCCTTTTAGATCTTGGCCCATTTGCTGGCTCACTCTGGGGCCCGCTAAGGTCATCCCCAAAACAGAGGCTAAAAGGCCCAAACAAATCATGGCCGAAATCAACTGCCCACCCAAATCGCCAAAGATGGCTTGGGCGGCAATTGCCCCCACTTCATTCTGCCCTTCTAGCTCCGCCATTGGCACTCGGTACAAAAATACAAAATTGAGCAAAACATAAAGCGTGGCCACCAAAACGACGGATAAAATCAAAGATCGAGGCACATTTTTATTGGCCGATTTTACTTCTCCTGCCACATAAGTTACAGCATTCCAACCCGAAAAGGCATAAGAGACATAGATTAGGGAAACGGCAAAACTATGGCTAGCAATCGCCTCAAAATCTACCGCCTCCATACTAAAGGAAAAATGGCTCGTATCTCCAGCTATAAAAAAGCCGCAGACAATCAAGACCACAATGAGGAAGAGATTGAGATAGGTGGTTCCACTCTGTATCAAAGAGGACCAAGATAATTTCATAAAGTTGACCAAGGCCGCCAAAAGGACCAAAACCATGGCCACTACCACTTGTGCCGTTTCCAACTCCTCTTCGCTCATGCCTTCAAAATAGCTAGGCAGAGCCCAAGAAAAGTATTTGCTAAAGGCCATAGAAGAAGCAGCAATCGGAGCCGCAAAGCCAATTGTCGCCGAGGTCCAACCCGACAAAAAGCCCAAGCCAGGATGATAAATCTTGCTCAAGTAGTTGTATTCTCCACCAGAACCTGGTAAGCGAACTGCTAGTTCTCCATACACCAAGGCACCACAAAGCGCCACTAGGCCGCCCACCAACCAAAGGACCACCACCGCAAAGGTAGATTTGATCCCAATCACTTGATAGCCCAAGCTCGTAAAGACCCCAGTGCCAATCATACAGGCAGCAATAACGGCTACAGCCGCTGCTAAACCCAATTTATTTTTTGCTCCTTCCTCTTCCACAATTTTCCTATAAAAAAGCGATATGCAGCACCCCAAAAGGACCACATATCGCTCTATTTGATAATCTTAGCTTATTGTGCTTTCTGTTTAGCGGCGCGAACGGCGGCGCTTATAAGAAAAGCTGACCTCAGGATCTACAGACTTTGCAATCGTTTTGATTTGCTCCGTGGTCATATCTGCGATGTAGGGTTTGGGATCTACTCGCTTATTATTGATAAATACCTCATAGTGAACGTGAGGAGAAGTAGAATAGCCTGTGCTTCCCACATAGCCAATAATTTCTCCACGTTGTACTTTTTCGCCTACCTTGGCATCAATCAAGCACATATGACCATAAAGCGTTTTATAGCCATAGCCGTGATCGATAACCACATTAAAGCCGTATCCGCTGCGTTTATGTTCTACACGAACCACGGTACCATCGCCAGTAGCAAAGATAGGCGCTCCCATAGGGGCTCCTAAGTCAATACCAGGGTGCATTTGCCAAACGGACTTGTTAAAAGGATTTCTACGCATACCAAAACCTGAAGAGAGGTGAAGTGGGCGCTCTAGGCGCAAAAGCGGCCGGATTGCGGGAATAGCGCGCATGCGCTTTTCGGCCTTGCTGGTTTTGGTCAATAATTTATCTTGAGAGGCGGCCACCATAGACATTTGGTGACGGATTTTCTGCATTTTCTCGGCCATTTCTACTAGGGCCGCTCCATCTTGGAGTTGTTGAAGTTCGGGCTGCTTAATGCTCCCCCCTACTCCATATTCCCATTCACTATCATCAATTTGATTGAGGTCTAGAGTGGGGCTATATAAGTTTTGGTCCCGTTCTTTGAGATCTACTAAAGCAGCTCCCATAAGGTCCAATTTCTGGTTAGTTTCTTCAATTTTGGCTGTGATTAGTTGCTTTTCTGCAACATAATCACGTAGAGTTTGAGGGGCGGCAAAGCTCCATAATCCCCAGCCGTAGATGGCCGTTGCACTAAGGATCATAGTCATCTGCCCCAGTTGTTGAAGCCAGTTTTTCTTGATCTGTTCGTAGGAAAGCGTATGCCTGTTATAACGATAAAGTACTCGTTTTTTCATAAGTAGTCGTTCTAGTGAACTAAAGCTTAGGGAGTTAGGCCCAAAGCACTCTTTTGAGTGAGGTCTTTTTAAAGACAGACAAAGATAAGCAGCTAATTTTCAAAAAACCAAATAATTAGCGGAACTTTTTGGGCCTTTAAGATTTGCCATTCGGGAAAGTTCCTTGCTAAAGGGATTTTTGTTTGTTTTAGCATTAAAGTGGCTTGGGCTTAGCAGGGCGCGAAGCGCCCGCAGGCCTAGCGATGTGCAAGGGTGGCCCAAAGGGCCAGACCAAGGCGCTTTGGCGCCGCAGGGCCGAGCGAATAGCGAGCCCTGAAACGTAGCGCCGCAAGGCCGCAGGCCGCTGCGGAGGCCCCAAAACATTAGCTTATAAATAAAGAATCCAAATTAGGCTACTGACCGAAATGATGAGCCAAAGAGCGACACCTAGGCTAAGTGCTTTGAGTCCGGCCTTTTTCATTTGTTCTAGAGAGAGATTGCTGCCGATAAGAAAAAGCGTGAGGACCAAAAGGGCCTTGGCGGCTTGTTTGATTCCGCTAGAAAGGGCTTCGGGAAAAGGCGTGTAGCTATTGATGAGAATGGCGATTAGGAAGCCGCCAATGAAATAGGGAATCTTGATACTTTTCTGTTCGCCTTTGAACCAGTAGGCGGAGAGTAATGCGATGGGGATAATCCAGAGTGCGCGGGCCAATTTGACCGTAGTAGCGACATTTAGGGCTTCTTCGCCATAGCTGTGGGCGGCTCCGACCACTGAGCTCGTATCATGGATGGCGATAGCGGCCCAAAGGCCAAAATCTGTTTGGCTTAGTTCTAGTGCCTGGCCGATAAAGGGAAAAAGGACCAAGGCAATAGAGTTGAGAATAAAGACCACCCCAAGGGCTGTCGAGATATTTTGTTCAGAAGCGTTAATGACGGGGGCGACGGCGGCGATAGCGCTTCCGCCACAGATAGCGGTGCCTGAGCCAATCAGATGGCTTTCGGCTTTAGGCATTTGGAGCAAGCGGCCAATAATAAAGGCTAGGCTAAGCGTAAGACTAATTGAAAAAACGGTAAGCAGCAAACCCTCTTGGCCAACTTGCAGGGCCTCTTGGGCTGAAATGCCAAAACCGAGGCCCACTACTGCCAATTTGAGTAAGTTTTTGACCGCCTTTTGGCTATAGCTCAAAAATGGGTGGCCTAAAAAATGGCGAAAAAGAAGGCCAACCACCAAAGCTGCGGCGCTATTGGCCCAAGGGCTAAGTGCCCAGATTAGGCAGAGAACAAATAGTATGCGTATAGGCCAGCGATTGGCTAGCGCTTGTTGTTTTGACATCATCAATGTTTTTCGTACAAATAAAAGCGGCTATTTGGAGCTTATTTGCAATAGCCATCACAGGGGGCCCAAACTAGCGACAAAAGCAAGACAAAAATCCTTTTTTATAAAAATAACTGGCTTTTTGGTCAAAATTTTGTTGAGCTTTGCAATTAATTAAGTTTAACAAAAGACATATAGTAATATGATCTCAACACCAAAATTCCCCCAGATTTTAGCTGTTTTGGCCTTTTTGACCCTTCTTTGGGCCTGCCAATCAACAGCAAAGCCCGAGATCCCCAAAATGAGTAGCCAAGAATTACTTCAGCAGCCGGCCAAACGATCGGGCAGTTTTAGAGATGAAGTAGTTGTTGAAGTTAAGGAAGAACCGCTCTACATTCAGCAATTTAAGGCCTATATGGTAGATCAAGAGGGCAACCCCATCAAATGGCTAGGCAATGACGAAGAAGGCAACTTCTTAATCTTAGATCCAGGCGGTTTTATGGAAGGCGGAGATAATTATGGCGGTTATGAGGGTGAATGGCGCTATAACAAGGAAAATGACAAAATTGAGTTGCGCATGCAGAGCGATGAAAAATGGTCTGCCGTTGATTTCAAACTGCACAGTCGCGAGCGAATAGAGCTTATGGGCATTCTTTTTCAGGCCGATTTGGCTAGCCCTGATAGCGACACCGCTCAAAATTAAAAAAGAGCCTATGCTCGGGCATAGACTCTAAAAGGCTCCACAACCTAAAAGTCACTGAAAGACTAAGCGTCAAGTCATCCGTTCTAGCTAGGGCGAGATGCTTGACGTTTTTTTATGCCCCGATCTATAAAAGGTTAGGCCAAATTGAATCAAAAAGTATTTTTTTTTAACTAATTTTGAGCTCAACACAGGCTACTTCATCGCGAGAACCTAGCTTTTAGCTACTTCTTGAGGAAAGTCCGAACAACGTACTGCATCGCGCCAGCTAACGGCTGGGCAAAGAGCTTTGCTCTTTGACGGAAAGTGTCGCAGAAAATAACCGCCCATTTTGGGTAAGGGTGAAAACCTGCAGGTAAGAGCGCAGGCAGGCTACTGGCAACAGCAGCCTGGGATAAACCCCGCGAGTTGAAATGCCATGTATACCAGCGCTTGAGGGTTGCAGGCCCAATGCTGGAGGGTAGGCAGATAGAGCGTTTATGTGAGTAAACGCCCAGATAAATGATGAAGCCTTGAGGCTTAGGCCAAAAGCGACAGAATTCGGCTTATCGGCCTGTGTTTTTTCTTTTTTTCTTAAAAAGGACTGAGGTTTAGATTTTTTTGAAAAAAATTGTACCTTTGCCATCCGTTGAGCTGTGGGCCATTGCCCCTCAGCCTCTTTTTATTGCCAAATCGTAAATTATTCAATAAAAATGGCCAATCACAAATCAGCAAAAAAGCGCATTCGCCAAACAGCTAAGCGCCGCGTGCACAACCGCTTCTACAAGAAAACAACTCGTTCTGCTATCAAACGTCTACGCAGCATCACTGAAAAAGCAGATGCTGAAAAGTTCTTGCCCAAAGTAGTCTCTATGATCGACCGCTTGGCTAAAAAGAACCAAGTACACAAAAATAAAGCGGCCAACTTGAAGAGCAAATTGACTTCTTACGTCAACAATCTCTAGGATCTTGGTCCTTGACAAATATTTGGCAGACCTACTGGCTCGGTTCCATTAGGTCTGTCTTTTTGTGCCCGTTTTAAACCTTCTGCTCCTATGCAAGCCTATATCGCCACTACCTTTTTTGGCCTCGAAAATGTCCTCGCCAAAGAACTCAGCCAACTTGGCGCCCAAAATATTCAGCCCCTAAAAAGAGCGGTTCGCTTCGAAGCCAACCCACTCCAACTTTATAAGGCCAATATGGGCCTGCGCACTGCCTTGCACATTTTGCACCCCCTAGCCGAAGAAAAGGTCCGCAATGCTGACCAACTCTATGCCCTAGGTAAAGCAATCAACTGGATGCGCTGGTTTAATAATGAAGCCACTTATGCCATCCGCGCAAGAGTGAGCCAAGCTCCAGAGTTTAAAAGCCCGCTTTTTGCCGCTCTTAAACTCAAGGATGCTATCGCCGATCAATTTAGAGACTTTACGGGCAGCCGCCCCAATATTGATCGCGATAATCCAGATATCGAAATTCACCTGCATATTTTTAAAGATCGCTGTAGTATCTCTATTGATAGTAGTGGCTCTTCACTCCACCGCCGCGGCTATCGCCGAGGGGGACATGCCGCTCCCATGAATGAGGTCCTTGCCGCAGGGATGCTCCTCCTTTCTGACTGGCGCGGCCAAGGTAATTTGGTCGATTTTATGTGCGGTTCAGGTACAATTCTAACCGAAGGCGCCCTGCTAGCTACCAATAAAGCCCCCAACTTGCTCCGCCCCAATTTTAGCCTCAAGCACTGGAAAAACTTCGATAAGGAGCTCTGGAGCCAAGCCCGTATGGAGCTGATGAGTGAGGAAAAAACCTTTGAACACCGCATTTATGGCTCAGACTTTAAACGCTCTGCCATTTCTGAGGCCTTCAAAAATGCGCATGCTGCCGGCGTAGCCGACCTCATGCAACTGGAAAATCTCGATTTCAGAAAGCTGAAACGCCCCGAAGAAGGCGAAGCTGGTGCCGTGATTATCAACCCACCCTATGGCGAACGCCTCAAACCTAGCCAAATTGGCCGACTCTATGCCCAAATTGGCGATGCCCTCAAGAAACATTTTTCGGGCTATTCTGCCTGGATCCTCTCTTCTAACCGAGAGGCCACCAAGGAGGTAGGACTCCGCCCAAAAAATCGAATTCCCCTATATAACGGCCCCCTCGAATGCCGCCTCTTGCAATATGATCTCTATGATGGCAGCAAATACTTAGAGAAAAAACGACAGGCCGAAAAAGAAAATGAAGCCCCCAAAAAAGAAGAGTCTTAATGCAAGATCTCCCCCTTTTTAGCCGCAGCCAATTGGCCCTACGCAACGGCCAAGACCGAGACGAAATTTGGGTGGCCTACCAAGGACTCATCTACGAGCTCAACGGTAGCCGCCTCTGGCGAACTGGCCAACATTATGGCCAATGGGCCGGACAAGATCTAACCCAAGAATTAGATCAAAAAGCCCCTCATTCAGCCACACACCTCCAAAGATTCAAATTGGTTGGCCGATTAGTCCAATAACTTAGTGTTTTTTGAGCCTCCTGCCTGCGGCAGGCGCTACGTTCCGCAGCTCGCAGGTCTGCTCGGCCCTGCGCCAGCAAGCTGGCTAGGTCTGGCCCTTCGGGCCACTGCTTCACATCGCTAGGCCTGCGGGCGCTTCGCGCCCTGCTCTGCGCAGAAAAAGAGCCATTATATGATGCCAAAAGGCCACTAACTTTTTCCAGTTAGTGGCCTTTTCTTTTGGTCCATAAACAAAATAGGGCCAGAGCAGAAAGACTAAAGCAAAACTGTTGATTGAGTGGCCTAGCGATCTGCAGGGGTGGCCGCAGGCCAGACCGAAGCCTGCAGGGCTGAAGGGCCGAGCGAAGAGCGAGCCCCAAAACGACAACAAGGCCTTTAGGCCGCAGTTCGATGACCGAAGGGAGTAACCGCCTGCCGTAGGCAGGAGGCCCCAAAACGAAAAAAAGCCCCAAGCAAAAGCTCGGGGCAAAAATTTAGTTCGCATTATCAGAGAGGAACTTGAGGCGATAAAGCTCAATTTCTTCTAGAGAGATATCGTCTTCTTTGAGTTCTGCGAAGGCGGTATCTAGGTCATCGGTTTCGGCCTGCATGAAATAATCTTCAATATCGTCTTGGACTCCTTCATCGAGGATATCCTCGATATAGTAATCGATATTGAGTTTGGTGCCGGCATTGATAATCATGTAAAGTTCTTGCAGCAGTTCATCCATTCGAAGGGCCAGGCTATCGGCAATATCTTCAAAGGGCATTTTTCGGTCAATACTTTGGATAATTGTCACCTTAGATTTAGACTTTCGGGCCACGGATTTGATAATAAAATCGACAGGGCGAATGATGCCATTTTCTTCTACATAATCCTTGATGGTGGTCAAAAAGCTACGGCCATAGCGGCGGGCTTTGCCCTCAGAAACCCCAGAAATATTTTTCATTTCTTCGATAGTGAAGGGGTATTGAGTAGCCATTTCTTCTAGCGAGGCTTTTTGGAAAACGACAAAGGGCGGCACATTTTTCTTGCGGGCCACCTGTTTGCGTAAGTCTAGGAGAATCTTGAGTAGTTGAGGATCTAGGGTAGAGCTTGCATTTTGTTCTCTTTCCTCCTCCATATCTTGCATTTCTTGGGCAAAATTATGGTTGAGGCTAATTTCGAATAGGCCGGGTTTGGCCAAGAAATCATGTCCAGCTTCTGCAACTCTTAGAATACCGTAATCCTCAATATCTTTTTTGAGATAATCATTGAGTAAGCCTTGGCGAAGGACAGAATTCCAGTAATGGCGGTCCTTATTTTTTCCTTTGCCAAAGAGTTCGTGTTGTTCGTATTTAAAGTCGAGAATAGATTGTGTTTGTTCACCTAGCAGAAAATCTAGCAGCTCTTTAGCTTGCAGCTGTTCATGTAGATCTTTAACTACTTGTAGCATGAGCAACAATGCATCTTTAGCATTTTCGGTAGGATGTTGTCTTTTGCAATTATCACACATTTCATCTCTTCGGCAGACTTCATCTTTATACTTTTCGCCAAAATAATGGAGTAAGAAACGGCGGCGGCAAGCTGTAGTTTCTGCATAAGCGATCATTTCGGCCAGTAGCTGCGCGCCCATTTCTCTTTCGGCCACGGGTTTATCGCGCAAAAACTTCTCTAGGCGAAGTATATCCTTATGAGAGTAGAAAGTGAGGCAATGAGCGTGTTGGCCATCGCGGCCCGCACGGCCTGTCTCTTGGTAATAATTTTCGATACTTTTGGGAATATCGAAATGGATAACAAAGCGTACATCGGGTTTATCGATCCCCATCCCAAAGGCAATAGTAGCAACAATCACATCTACTTTTTCCATCAAGAAAGCATCTTGAGTATCGCTTCGGAGTTTTGCTTCTAGTCCAGCATGATAAGGAGCCGCTTTAATATCATTGACAGAAAGCACCTTGGCCACCTCCTCGGTTGTTTTGCGGTTTTGCACGTAGATAATGCCTGATTCATTAGGAGCTTTATCTTTAATAAACTGTACAATTCGGCGGAGGACATCTTCTTTTTTGCCCTTGGGTTGCACCTCATAAAAGAGGTTATCCCGGTTGAAGGAAGCCATAAATTCTTTGGGTTCCTCTAGGCGTAGGGTTTTAACGATATCCATTCGCACCTTTGGGGTTGCGGTAGCTGTTAGGGCAATAATTGGGATATCTTGTTCCAAGTTTTCAATCATAGAGCGGATTCGGCGGTATTCTGGGCGGAAATCATGTCCCCATTCCGAGATACAGTGTGCCTCATCTACAGCTACAAAAGAGACTTGAATCTGAGATAAAAACTTAAGTGTTTCGTCTTTGGTTAGCGTTTCTGGGGCGATATAGAGCAATTTGGTAGCGCCAGAAATGATATCTTGCTTCACTTCTTTTACCTTAGCTCTACTCAATGAAGAGTTGAGGAAGTGGGCGACTTGGTCCGATTCTGCATAAGAACGGACGGCATCCACTTGGTTTTTCATTAGGGCAATGAGTGGAGAGACAACAATTGCGGTCCCTTCAGAAAGTAGGGCGGGTAATTGGTAACAAAGTGACTTTCCTCCGCCTGTAGGCATAATCACAAAAGTATCTTGTCCACTGAGAATACTTTGAATAATCTCCTCTTGCTGGCCTTTGAATTGTTCAAATCCAAAATATTTTTTCAAGGCCGTTGTTAAACTCCTATCTTTAACCGTCATAATATCTAATATTCAGTGTCTAGTTGCTATGTTCACTATTTGTGGGGGAACTACATAAAAACGCTGGGAATGGGAACTTTTTAAAAGTACGACTATTTTGGCGATTCCTCAACTAAAAATCTCCTAAAAAGCCCTTAAAAACTATACTTTTAGCCATTGTATTAAAATTATAAAATATGATCATTCGCATTGTCAAAATGACTTTCCAGCCAGAGGAAACCGCTAATTTTTTGGCTTTTTTCCAGCCCTTTAAAGAGCAAATTCGCCATTTTAAAGGCTGTCAAAAATTGCAGATCCTTAGAGGAAAAGATCAGCCAAATATTATTTTCTCTTATAGTTATTGGAATGGGCCTGAAGATCTTGATCGTTACAGAAAATCGGCGCTTTTTGGACAGGTTTGGCCAGAAACCAAAAAGCGTTTTGCGGCTAAGCCAGAGGCTTGGACCTTGGACCTTTTGGCAGAAATTGATTAGGCATGCGCAAGGCTTTTATTTGTCAATCCAATTATATTCCCTGGAAGGGATACTTTGAGGCCATTGCCCAGGCCGATGTTTTTGTACTTTATGATTGTGTCCAATACACCAAAAACGATTGGCGCAATCGAAATCGTATAAAAACAGCCCAAGGATTGCAGTGGTTAAGCATCCCCGTTCGCCAAAAGAGTTTGCAACAGCGCATTGCCGATACGGAAATTGCTCAGGCCAATTGGGCCAAAAAGCATTGGAATAGCTGGCAGACCCATTATGCGAAGGCTCCCTTTTTCAAAATCTATGCCCCAAAAATTAAGGCGCTTTATTTGGAAGAGGAAAGCAACTTCCTTTCTCAAATCAATAAGCGGTTTATTCTTTGGGTACTGCAGGAGCTGGATATTCAGACAACGGTTTTAGAAAGTGTTGATTTTGATTTGCAAGAGCAGGACCCTAGTTTGCGATTGATTGAGCTTTTGCAGAAAATTGAGGCCCAACATTATTTGTCTGGTCCAGCAGCCAAAGCTTATATCAATGAAGCTGCTTTTCAGGCGGCTAATATTCAGTTGGAGTATTTGAATTATGGCCCCTACCCTACTTACGAGCAACTCTATCCTCCCTTTACTGATGCCGTCAGTATTCTAGATCTTTTTTTTCATTTGGGGCCAGCTGCCAAACATTTTTTTCGGTCCATTTAACACGCCCTACAGGGCGCGAAGCGCCCGCAGGCTGAGGGATGGGCAGCAGTGGCCGAAGGCCAGACCGAAGCGCTTTAGCGCTGAAGGGCCGAGCGATCAGCGAGCTGCGAGACAGCCCGACCCGAGCGAAGCGAGGGGCAGCCCCAAAATATCCTAACTTAATCACCTGCCCATGTCATCTTTAGCCTATGCTGTTGTTGTGCCCGTTTATCGAGGCGAAGAGAGTTTGCCCCTGCTTTATGGAGAAATTAAGGCTTTTTTTGAGGGAGCGGGCTTGAGTTTTGAGCTCATTTTGGTCCATGATTATGGGCCCGATAATTCATGGGCGGTCATGCAAGAATTGGCGGCTCAGGATGCTCGTGTTCGGCCCTTTCAGTTGAGCCGAAATTTTGGCCAGCACAATGCGATTATCTGTGGTTTTGCCCAAGTTCGGGCGCCTTGGATCATTACGATGGATGAGGATTTGCAGCAGCGGCCAGCCGATATTTCGCTGCTTATTGCCGAGCAAAAAAAGGGCAATTTCGATTTAGTTTATGGTTATTTTGAGGAGCGGCAGCACAATGGTTTTCGGAATCTGACCTCTTGGTTGATGCAACGCAGTTTGAGCTTGGCTATTCCCGAATTACATCCGCATTATAGCCCTTTCCGATTGGTTCGCAGCGAGATGGCCAAAGCTTGTTTACAGATGAACAATTCTTATACTTTTTTGGATGGTTATCTGAGCTGGATTACCCAGCAGGTGGGCAGTGTGCGGGTGCGTCATCAGGCACGGCAGGCGGGAGAAAGTGGCTATACTTTGCGCAAATTGCTCAATCATAGTATCAATATTTTAATTACTTTTTCGGACCTGCCCGTCCGCTTACTTTCGGGCATTTCGATCATTATATTTATACTCTCTTCGGTTTATTCGCTCTATATTTTGCTCCGAAAACTGATCCTCAATGATATTATTCCAGGCTACAGCAGTTTGGTCATTATGTTGGGGTTTGGGCTGAGTTTGGTTCTTTTGGGCATTGGAATTTTGGGCGAATACATTCACAGAATTAACCAGCGCAGTAGTCGAAGGCCCAATTTTTGGCTGCGTGCGCCAGAAAATGATACGCAAAATGAAGACTAGGCGCTATGTTTTTTTGGTTTCGGGCGGAGGAGGAAACCTTCGCGTCTTGGCTCAGCTTTTAGCGCTGGGGCTTTTAGAGGGCGAGCTAGTTGGCGTCTTAGCCGATCGGGCTTGTCCCGCCCTGAGTTGGGCCCAACAAAAAGGCATTTTTGCCCAACAAATTAGCTATCGGCAAAGCCAAGCAGAGGATTTGCGGTGGCATTTGGCCCAATTGCAAGCTGATCTGATTATTACCAATATTCACAAAATTATTGATGCCCAAACCCTGGCCCAATTTGCGCAGGCGCATTGGGTCAATTTGCATTATTCGCTTTTGCCTGCTTTTGCTGGACTAATTGGTTTGGCTCCTTTAAAAGCGGCAAAAAAGCAAAACTTGCCTTTTTTTGGAGCTAGTGCGCATTTGGTCGAAGCCCAAGTTGATGCAGGCCCCATTTTGGCCCAAGGCATTTTTGCTACAGATTGGGAAAAAAAGAGTGAAAAAGCCCATATTGAGCAAACTTTTCGAGCGGGCGCCTTGGCCCTTTGGGCAGCCTTGGCCCAATTGGAGGGGCAAAACTTGATGGAAGCGGCAGAAGATGTTTATTGGGAAAATGGGCAGTCTATTCGCTTGCATCCTGCGCCTAAAATTCCAGAACAATTGCGCCAAGAAGCATTTTGGCAAAGCATCTAGTTTTTTCTTTTTTGGGGCCCGCGGCCGGCTCGGCTTCGCCTCGGTCGGCCGCCGCTATGCTGCGGGGCTCGCTGTTCGCTCGGCCCTTCGGCGGCTTTGCCGCCTTGGTCTGGCCTTTGGCCACCCCTCCGCAGCGCTGGGCCAATAGGGCTTGGCCTTCATCCTGAACTTCAGTCTAGCTACTTAAATACTTTCTTATGATTCGATTCTTTTTTATCTGTTGTCTTGGCCTTTTATTTTTTGGGCCTTTAGCAGCTCAGCGGCCAGACAGCAGCTTTTTGATGGACAATATTTACAAAGTCAAATTAGGTGAAAAAACCCTTTGGGGCTTTTATGAGCGAGAAACAGGCGAAATCCTTAGTCCCGCCGCCTATGATAGCATTAAATATCAGTTTCGCCTAGAACAAGATTTGCGCTATTATGAAATCCAGAAAAATGGAAAATGGGGACTATTGAATAAGGACCTCAGCCCTTGGATTCCCCCTAAATATGATAAAGTTAATTATCGCTACAAACTAGATCCCGCCCGCATATTTGTCGAAGTTGGGGGCAAATATGGCATCTTCAATGAGGATGGTAGTGAGTGGTTGGCCCCTATTTATGATGAAATCATGTTTGACGGCAACTATTTTAAGGTCCTCAAAGGAGAAAAATGGGGCATTTTAACTATTCATGGAGAAGAGTATATTCCAATTTGTTTTGCGCATATCTATGATAATTTAGAACCTAAATATTCTTTGGTTCGCCAAGAAGATAAGCAGCTTTGGTCGGTGTATAATTGGTTGGCCCAAAATGGAGAACCTTGTCAATTGCAGCCAGGACTCAGCTTTGAGCGCATTGAGTACTTCAATGAGTTTTTTACGGTCTATAAAGATGGGCTTTGGGGTGTAGCTGATGATAAGGGCCAATTGGTCATTGAGCGCAAGTATAAGGAATTAGAGCCTTTTTCATTCTTGCCCTTGCGTTGGCTAAAGGTTTTGGAAAATGATAAATATGGGCTTTTGCGTCTAGATTCTGTAGGGAAATTAGACACTATTTTGGCCCCTATTTATGATGATATAGGCATTGACCCTGATAACTATAAGCTTATGGCCCGCTATAAGGGCAAAGAGGATTATATGTATGAAGGGGAAGGGTATTTTAACTTTGCCTATGATGGAATCAAGTACTTTTTGCGTCATCAGCTCTTTATTATTGAGCTAAATGGAAAGGCCGGGATAGCAAATGTAGAAAAAGAGATTTTGATTCCCCCAAAAAAGTACAGCAAGCTCCATATTATTGATCGCAATACTTTTATGGTCCAAAAAGGTGGAAAATGGGGGGTAGTTGATGCACAAAACCGAGAGCTCATTGCGCCTGCTTTCACCAACTTTGATTTTAGAAAAGAGGGGTACTTCTTTGCTGCTGATGGGGAGAAATGGGGAGTCGTTTCTTTGAAAAAAGGGATTTTATTGGCACCAAAATATGAGGATGTCGTCATTTTGCCCAAAGGCCGTTTTCTGGTCCAGAAAGGTGGAAAATGGGGGGTAGTAGCTGTTGGTGGCCGAGTTATTGAGCCCATAAAGTGGGAAACCTACCGCTATACCAGAGATAGCCCAGAAATAGAACTCATCAAGGGGAATAAAAGCTTTAAGTATAAACTTTAAATTGGGTTGGGCCATAAATAGCCGACCGCAGGGAGGCAATTGGCCCAGCGCTGCGTAGCGGTGGCCGAAGGCCAGACCAGTGGCGCTATGCGCCGCTGGGCCGAGCAGACCTGCGAGCCGCAGAGCATAGCGGCGGCCGCCCCACGCAAAGGGGCGGCCGCGGGCCCCAAAAAACAAACAGAAATGAAAAAATCGATAAAAACTTTTGCCATAGTTCTAGGCCTTGTATTTGGCGTATTTGTCGTCAGAGAAGCGATAATCGTCAGCAGGCTCAAAACTACTCCTCCAAAAGTAGAGACCAATGCCCACGAACAGAGCCTAGAAATGGCTAAAAAATGGCTCGATGATAAAGAAAGTTTAGCCGAAAGTTTGCGTAAGACGATTATGGAAATGGACCTCGTTTTCAAATATGTTAAGCGCGCTAAAGAGGGAACTGTTAAAGACTTTTCTTTGCTTTTTGAATTACAGCGCAAAATTGATGACCGAATGCCTTTAATCATTCAGTTGCCCTTGGTCCAAAACAATAAGAGTATGCTTGAGACGCTAGAAGAAACGGAAGAGGCATATGGGCAATGGGAAGTGGATTATAAGGACCCTAAATACTTCAGAATCATGACCTATACCAATAGCGTTCGGCGGGCGCAAATTTCAAATTTGGTAGGGACAATAGAGCGAGAAGAACAGCAAAGTTCTGTTAAGAAATAAAATTTTGCGCTGATGAGTATACATTGGCTCTAGGAGTACTTTCCTATAGTATATACACTTTTAAAAAAGTAGCGGTAGAAAAAATAATTAAGCTCATGGAAAAAAAGCCTCCCTTTTTGTCCGTATTTGTTGTCCTTTTTGCCTTAGCTTTTGGCATTTTGGGGACAATCTATGTCCTTCAAGAAGTTGATTTTCGAAAAAATACCAAGCCAGAATACATCTTACAATCAGAGGTTTTGGACCTTCAGCTTCATCAGTTAGGTATTTTTAGTCAATTGCGCTTAGAAGCAGTATCCGTAAAGACCTGTGAATGTTTGGCTAAGGGAGAAAATGATGAGCTTTATTGCACAGAGTTTACCTATAATGATCGCATTCGAGACAATATACGAGAGTATTTTTATCTAAGGAGTGAGCTCGAGATTGACTTAAAAATCAATCAACTACACTTTAGTCTGATGCGGCAAAATTGCGATTATCCTAAGTTAGATAGCTTATTCAAAGCTAAAATCCAACAGCTCACGCTCCATAGTGAGTGAGGCCAAAAGGGCAGCCAAGTATTGGCTGCCCTTTTCTTTTTAATAGGTCCAAAGGTCATGTTCAAAATTCCGAATTTTCTCTTGGATCTTCTCCGCTTCTAACAAGGCTTGCATTCCTTGAGCATAATCCTCTATTCGACGATCTTGCAAATTGGATTGTTTAATGATCAAGGAACTAAAAAAACGAGCATCAAGTGCATCAGCCCAACTCATAGGCGTATTATAGGGCGTATAACTTCGGCTTTTCGCCAATGCTTGTCGAGCATCTGGATAATAAGCCCAAAAAAGTGGCCGACGAGCCAAAAACTCGCCATCCTCCCCATATTCCTCCACAATTGGAGCCACTCCCAAAATACGCACATCCAGTTGTCCTCTTTGTAAATCAAAATACCAAACCTCTTTGAGGCGATAAGCCACAATATTTTGAGGATTCAATGGCGTATAAATCGCAATATGCTCCTCCTCTAAAGTCTCTGGATCAACAACAGTAGTTGTATCTGTTTCCCCCATTATTGCTTTCCGTTCAGCAGGACATAATGGCTGGCTAAAGCGATCATCAATAGGATGATATAGCGTAATTTCTCCATGATTTGCCGCCTTCATCAAAGCAGAAATCAATTCTTGATCTACTGCAGAAAAATGTTGATTGGCTTTTTCTGCTACAATAATATCTCTCCAAATTCGAGTTTCCCAAAACACATCCCGCTCTTCTAAATGTGAATATTGTAAAAGTGGTGGGGCAGCCTGGCTACTCGCTTCTTGCTCCTCCTCAGCTGGGGCTTCAAATGTATATTGTGCAAAAAGTAACTGGGGCCCAATAATAAATAAGGCCAAAATAATCAATTTTGGATAAGCCATAGTATCGTTTTTAGTGAGTTCGACAGGTATATCTGTATGCCTTTTCTTTGAACTTGTTAGGAGTAAAGCTTATCTCTATAGCAACTTTTTTTGTTATTCAATGATTTTGGGGCTGCCCCGCCCTATGGGCGGGCCGGGCTGTGTCGTGGCTCGCAAGACTGCTCGGCCCTGCGCGGGCTTCGCCCGCTAGGTCTGCGGCTTCGCCGCACCACTTTCCATCCCTCAGCCTGCGGGCCCATACTGGGCCCTGCAACAGGCAGAAATAGGACCATTATGAACCTTCTACCAATCTAAAAACGAAAAGAGACGTTCTATTCGTATAGAACGTCTCTTAAAAATAAAACCCATTAAAAATGAATTCTTATAGACAGCTGTCTAATATGTCCAAAGGTCATGCTCATAGTCACGAACCTGCTCCTTAATCTTATCCGCTTCTAACAATGCATCTACACCAGACTTGTAATCCTGAATACGGCGATCGTGCACATTAGATTCTTTAATAATGTAAGAAGAAAAATGTCTTGCTTCAAAAACATCCTCCCAGCTCATTGTATTCAAGTCATTGGTAGGGTTATAACAAGCATGCTGAGCTAAAACAGGACGAATGTCAGGATAATATACCCAAAACATGGGGCCTGAGTTAATGAAGTTCCCGTTATCATCATAACGATCTTGGATAGGCGCTATACCAAGTATACGCACATCCATAGCTGAAGTTTCTTCATCAAAAAACCACACCTCTTTAAGACGAAACTGACGCACATCTTCAGGGTTAAATTGATTTACAACAGGCTCGATGATTTCTTCAAGTGTCTCAGGATCAAAAGTAACAACTGTGTCAATTTTGGTTCCTAGAGTTTGCATTTCCTCTTTAGGAATAGGGTTACTAAAGTTATCCCCATCTGCACCTTCTAGACCTTGTACAGAATATGCAGCAATATCATCTTTACGGGCATGATCCAATAGAATCATGATAAAAGGTTTACGGCCAGTAGTAGCTACAGCTGCAAAGTGGTGATTTTGCTTCTCACGTACATCAATAAGACGCCAAACTCGTTTCTCCCAAAAGACATCTTTTTCATGTAAGAAGTCATAAGGAATTACTAACTTTTTAGAGTTGATATGACGCTCATAAATATCGTCACGAGGTGTTTCCTGAATTGGATTGTTTGATTCGGTAGTGCCAATAGGCATCCTTTGTGCCGAAACTGTTAGGTTAGCAGCCAACAGAAACATAAATACCAAGGCAGACTGAAATAAGGCAGTAGCATTCATTGAATTTAACAATTTAAGTGAGGGGCTTAGCTAGGGCCCCAGAGTGAGTTAAATGTTAAGAAAGAAAAAAAGCGTAATCTTTCTCTCGCTTGTGAAAGACTCACCGAATGCGAAGGAAGTGATTTTGGTTGTAGAGCCTCTATCACTAATAAAGAAAGTTGGTTGCTTCCCTGTATTAACGAAAGACAACCAACTTCTATTTTATTCAGCTACCAAAAACTTCTAGCGAATTTGGAAAGCCAAGCCGTTTAGTTTACGACCGACAGCATCACCAGGGCAACGACCTTTCACATCAACGAATTGGAAAGATCCACCAGGTTTAGCTGCTCTAACAGAGTTCAATACTGTACCTGAGAATGTACCACCATTGTTCTTAGCAGGAACAGGATCCTGACGAGGAGGAGTGTAATACATAGTAAAGCTTTGGATTTTACACTTTGCATCAAAGTCAAAGTTTTGCAAAACCGCAATAAGACCTCTTTGTACACTCATTTCTCCAGATCTCAAAGTTCCGTCTGTTTTCATATTAGTCAACATAGCAACAGGATCAGGAATACGCTTCACACGGAAGGGATAAGACCCCAAAGCTTTGCCTGTTTTCTTGTTGGTTACAACGATGTTACAGAACTCATTTGCTTTTGTCATCTTAGTAGCGTTCACAATGTACTTGCCTCTACCAGCAGGCTTGAGTTTAGCTCCACCAGCACCTGAAACAGATACAGCAATATCATTTGAAGAAACACCCGCAGCAGCAACAGAGATGGGGTTATCTACACCAATGTAGAATACGTTCATCTTGTCAGCAGCAACAGTTACTGAAGGTACACCTACTTCATAAGCAAATTCCTCAGTTACGGTTTCAGTTTTACCAGTAGCGGGGTTCTTTACAGTAATAGTAGCTGTGTACTTTTGTGTACCCACAGAAGAAGGCTTAGCAGTAAACTTCGCTTTCGCATTCTCTACAGGAAGAGAACGACCACTTACGCTTACAGAAAATTCTGCTTGGCTAGAGTAAGCGCCCAATGCGATCTCTGCTTCATAAGTCTCTCCCAAAAGGATATAAGGCTTTTTAGAAGAAGAAAATACTGCAAACTGATCATAAACCAATGACTTGGTACCCATGTTTGCAGATAGGAAGTTAATTACCTGAGAAGCTGCATTCTTTGCATCATTCTGATACTTACGGAAAAGAGGATAACAAGCAGCTACAGGCATATAACCGAATACGTGAGCCTCCCAAGAGGGCTTACCAGCATCCTGCCAAACTTTGTCATCTGTTTTCTCGAGTACAAGGTTTTCCTTTAGTTTTTTGATTTGGTTAGGATCAAACTTCACCCCGTCAATAGGGTTCTTTTCTACCTGTGCAACCAAATCATCTACTACTTTGATTAACTTGTCATGAGTTTTGTCTAGAAGCTCTTTTAATTTAGCTCCCTGACCTTCATCTACCAAAAGACGTTGGGTAATATCTTTATTTTTCTTACCCTTAGGCTTGCCATCGAGTTTTTCTTCTTCGCCTGTAACGATTTTACCGATCTGAAACCCTTTGCCTTCCCACTTTGCTTTGTGGTCTTCAGTAGAGTATAGTCCACCAGATCCGTTAGTAATATTTACACGAAGTGTATCGATGTAGCCCATTAGCTCTTCAATTTGAGCTGGAACTGTTTTGGCAGCATCAGCGATAGGTTGTAAGTGAGACTTATCTTTAGCTGTATTTTGCATAGCTTCAATAGACTCCTTAATACCTTCACCAACGATTTCATTTGTGTGTTTAATACCCTTATCGAGCATAAAAAAGGCATTGATGATTTCGGCCGAGACGTTCAAGGCCAACATAGCCGTCAGTACGAGGTACATCAGGTTAATCATCAGCGCCCGTGGCTCCTTTGGAATTGCCATAGCTTATAATGATTTTTTGGAATTCAAAATTCAGTTTCTGTACTTTATGCTAAAATTAGGCTTTTTGGCCCATAGCAGAAAGAACATTACCGTAGACAGAGTTCATTGACTTGAGGTTCTTGTTCAATTGAGTCAATTGCTCTTTGTATACGCGAGTATCTTCTAGAGATTCGCTAATGCTTTCTACGGCCTGACCCAAAGCAGCGGCAAATTTACCAGCACCCTGAGTTACTTTTTTGATTTCGCCAAAGTCAGCTTCTTGAAGGGCTTTCAAAGAAGTCATGCTCTTAGCCATAGTTTGTAGTTCACCGATCATCGCTTTTTGCTGATTCTCGATTCCAGTAGTATCCAATTTGATGTTACCCATCTGGCTACCCAACTTCTCGATAGTTACGTTAAGTGCATCGCCGTCAAAGCTAGATCCACCACCTTGTCCTAGTTCAATTGATCCACCGTGAGAATCTAGTCCGGGGTATAGTTTTTCCCAGTAGTACTCTTTGTGGGGAGGAAGAACACCCATCATGATAAATAGGCCTGCCTCAGTCAAAAGACCAGCAGTCAACATTTCAGATGCGTAAGGCCAAGATTGGATTTTAAAGAGGGCTCCTACAAGTACAACAGATGCACCCACACCGATAATCAAGTTTTTGATGTAAGCGAAGCCACTAGAATGAATAAAACTCATGACGCTAAAGTTTTAAATGGTTAGTGAATGAAAAGGGTTTTCTCAATCAATAATAAAGAAAGTAATAATAGTGTGCCCCTAGCTCGAGGGCCTCCTTGAGGCTAAGGGTTCGTAAGTATAAGACAATTTCTTAAAATCGTTACACTTTTTATAACATTTTTTTTGAATGCCCCTTCTAATGGGCTTTTTCAGTTTTTCTTTATCTATTTTGTCCAAATTTTATTTGGATGTTTTTCTTTTTCCAAGAGCTTTTTAGCTACTATTTTTGCCTTTTGGGTGCTTATTTTACTCTCTTAATACAGCTGCCCAACATTAGTTACAGTTCTTCTTTTAAAAAATTTACTTTTTTTTCCTGAGTCGCTAATTCAGGCAGTTTTAGCGGTTTTGCAGGGCGCGAAGCGCCCGCAGGCCTAGGGGCCTGTAAGGGGGCGGCGAAGCCGCAGACCTAGCGGGCGAAGCCCGCGCAGGGCCGAGCAGACCTGCGAGCCCTGTAAGGGCCCGGCCGCTGAAAGCGGCAGGCCCAAAAAAATAATAAAAAAGGCCCTACAGATGTAGAGCCTTTGATATATTGAACTAAGGATGCGCTTAGTTAAAGTCATTGATTGAACGACCGAGGAAAGTCAATACACAACGGAAACCGATGTAAGACTTAGTTGTATCTTGATACTCCCAGTGACGAGTTCCTGTTTGGATATAGTACATGATATCTTTCCAAGAGCCACCGCGGATTACCTTACGCTTCCAAGTATTGGGATCATCTTCTTCAGCATCAAAGCGGATATCGGGCTGCAAATCATGGATAAATGCGTATGCATTTTCGTAGAAAGCAGAAGAGGTCCATTCAGAAGCATTTCCAGCCATACAGTAAAGACCGTAATCATTGGGGAAATAAGCATCGCCTTTTACCGTGTATAAACCACCATCTGCGGGATAATCACCACGGCCAGGCTTAAAGTTAGCCAACAAACAGCCTTTGGCATTGCGCACATAGTATCCTCCCCAAGGGTAAGGAGCCAATTCGCGGCCACCACGAGCAGCATATTCCCATTCGTGTTCTGTAGGAAGGCGGAAATCCTCTGTATTTACTTCTTCGAAAGCATTCCAAAGGTTAGTTCTCCAGTAACAGAACGCCATAGCTTGCTTCCAAGCCACACCAACAACGGGATAGTCGTCAAAGGCAGGGTGCCAGAAGTAGTTCCGTGTCATGGGCTCATTATAAGAGTAAGTGAAGTCACGGATCCAGCAGAGTGTATCAGGGTAAATGCGGATAGCATCTTTACGGATATAATCGGCGCGATTGTGTTTCTCTTTAGAGAAGCGGTTAAAGTCTGTTTTCCAGTCAAAGTCCTGAGCGGCCTTTTTCCAGTCATACCATTGATAATCATAGACCAATTGACGGATGTCGATATTTCGACGGTCTCCCAATTGTTCGGCACCAGAATAGAACATTCCGTCTAGTGCTCCACCGGGCTCCCAGTCGAGCTCAGCTTCCCAATCTACGCCTTGAACGCCATTGGGATGGTCTACAGTGTGCCCCATTTGTACGTGAGCGATAGAGTCGCGCACCCAGTGTACAAACTGGCGGTATTCATTGTTGGTAATTTCTGTATCATCCATAAAAAATCCTTGGATCGAGACCTGCTTAGGTCGAGCTACCAAAGAGTGGTTGACATCCTGATCGCTGGGACCGATATGTAGGGCACCCGAAGGCACGTACTGCATTCCGTAAGGATTGATAGGCGACCAAGAGGGACGGTCCATAACACCTATAAGTTGTCCATTATCGCGCGGAGCGCAAGAGAACAGGAGCAACGTGCTGGCAATGACGGCTAGAATTTGCTGTTTTTTCATGTTCGCACCCGAGTTTAATTTCGTTGTTTTTCGTTAATAATGCCCCTCAATCCTAAAGGCTTAAAGATTAGAGTTGCGTATGATCCGTATATAAAGGCAATAGGCCCTTTTGGCAAGTAGGCCTTTTTTTCTTTTTTCTTAATTGTTCATCTCAAGACTAAGCCAAAGTTAGCAGCTAATACAAAAAATTATTCCAAGAATTACCGCTTTTTTGAGCTAGTTGCTGCAAAGTCATCATAGAAACGGAGGACCAAAAGCAATTATTTTATTAAAAATTGCTTTTTTGCCAACTTTCTTTTAGAGGGCTTCGTTTCGCCCCCTTTCCCTTCTATTTTTTAGGGCATTGGGGCCGAAGACCCACAAAGATAAAAACTATCTCCATAGAATAAAAAAAGTAGCTCCTTTGTCCAGAGCTACTTTTGTTTTTTATTTTCTTCTCTTTCTCCTTATAAAAATCGGGGATTGTAAATGACCTTGGCCGGTAATTCTCTACCAATCGGTTCCTGCAAATTATAATTTAGCATAATTTCATGCGCCCCCCCATTGAAGTTGCGCAAACCCGATATGCTCAAATCATAAGCATAGGCCATTTTTAAGTGCTTATTCAACCGCCACCCCATAACCAATACAACGGCATCCAAGCTTTTGCTATCATATCCCCGCAAATTAAGCCCACCATAAAATTGGTCCCGATAATGCGCCAAAACACCCAATTCTGGCTGAAATTTGGTCAAATCCGTTTTTAATAATACTGTCGGCTGCAATTTCCAATCGCCCCGCTCATCCAAATCAAAAGTATAAGAACCCGATAAAAAATAGTTCCGACTACGCAGTTCATGGTCCACCGCCTGATCATTCAAAGCCAATATAGGCTCGGTCAAATAATTTGACGATAAACCCAATTGCAAACGCTCGTTTTTATAATATACCCCAAAATCCGCCGTAGCCGACTGCGCCTGACTTACCCCAACGGGAATTACGCCATCATTGTGATCAAAAATTCCACTATCTGTATTATAAGACCCATCGGGCGCCCGAAATGCTCCCCCATCTACTCGCTTCTGCAAATAACGAAATGCTGCCCCTATTGACAACTTGCCCCCAGCCACATCTACAAAATAATTGTAGGAAAAACGAAAATTAGTATTCGTATAGGCATTCCCATTTAAGCCCCGATAATCTTGCTCGACCATAAATCCTACCCCACTATTAATATAGTTGATCGGTAAATGCGCCGAAAAATTAAAACTCAAAGGACTACCCGCAAAACCGGTCCACTGCTTACGAAATTGGCCCGTCAAACTCAAGGATTCATCCAAACCCGCATAGGCCGTATTATAATAATAAGGATTCCAAGGCTGCAAACTATATTGCACGGCCTGCTGCCCATAGGCATTCCCCAACAAAAGGAGGGCAAAAAATAGGAGTAACTGTTTTTTCATCGCTTTTCTTTTTTTGTTTGGGGCCTCCGCTGCGGCTTCGCCTTGCGGCGGTTATTCCCTTTGGTCATCGAACTGCGGTCTAAAGACCTTGTTGTCGTTCCGCAGCTCGCTATTGTTTTGGGGCCTCCGCTGCGGCTTCGCCTTGCGGCGCTACGTTCCGCAGCTCGCTATTCGCTCGGCCCTGCGGCGGCTGCGCCGCCTTGGTCTGGCCCTTCGGGCCACTGCTGCACATCGCTAGGCCAAGGCAACTTTCTCTCCTCAAATTTCATGCGCACTAAGTCCAGCTAGATATACAATACCCAAGGACCAAAGCCCCTCCTAACCAAAGCAGTACTTCCCAAATCGTGATGGGCTTGCTTTTCTTCCTTTTAAATTTTCTTTGCAAAAAGGGCGTCTTCTCTGACTGCTCTTCTTCCTCTTTCGACCCTTTTTCTGCTTCTTGGCCCATATAGGCTAAGGTCTCCAAAACAGAGACTTCAGCGGCTGGCGCTGCCTGCCAAGTTTGGGCATAATCTTCAGCGGGACCAAGTTCCCAAGCTGCTGCCAAAGCCTCAAAAGATGCCCAACGCTGAGCAGACTCTTTTTGCAGACAGCCTTCTACTAAATAACGCAGATCAAGGGGTAAACGTCTAAGCAACTCCCTAGGCAACTCCCCTTTCAAAATGCGATTTTTAATTTTTGCGTTGGTTTGCTGTGGCGATTTTTGGCCAAAAGGCAATTGGCCCGTCCAAAAAGCGGTAAGCAAAACTCCAAAAGCCCAAATATCAACTGCGGAGCCCATAGCCTGCCCCTGCAATTGCTCTGGAGCCAAATAGGCATAATCCAAATGAAAGTAATTCGGTAGACTCTCCTTGGCCCCATAATTTATCAATTGCCAATCTAAAGATTCTTCCTCCTTAAATAACAGATGTTCTAACTTTAAGTTTTGTAGGCAATGTCCTTCTTTTTCTAAGTAAATCAGCAGTTTAAGCAGTTCTTGCAATAATTGACGTTTTTCCTCTTCGCTCAACTGCTGGCTACGGCTGGCCCAATCGCCCCCCATACAATACTCCATTAATATATAGTACTGCACTACATCCTCTTCCCGAAAAACATGAATGGCCTCATAAGGCAATAAATTCGGATGTTCTAGTTTTTTGGCCCGCTCATACAAACGGCCAAAAAGCCCATTATCAAAATTGGGGTGCAGCTCTAAAACCTTTAAGGCCCAAATTTTCTCGTTTTGGTCCTTGGCCCGATAAACAGAGCCCAAGCCTTTGGCTGGCAAAGGCTGGCCATAATCAATTTCGTACTGCTGGCTAAATTCAGCGATATTTTCCATCTTTCTTTAACAATTTTGATCCCGCGTCTAGCAGCGGGCGCAGCCCGCTGGGCCTAGCGCTGTGGAGGGGTGGCCCGAAGGGCCAGACCCAGGCGGCGCAGCCGCCGCAGGGCCGAGCAGCCTTGCGAGCCCCGCAACATAGCGCCGCAAGGCGAAGCCGCAGCGGAGGCCCCTAGTCCTCCCCTACTCCCAACTGAAAATCGATCAATTCCATTTGGGTTTCTAGCTTTTGGCCAATCCCAAAATATTGATGTAAAGTCACACCAAGGCCAAGAGCGTACTCTACTCGTTCATAAGGGCCAATTTGGTAACTAAAGCGATCTTCATAGCGCTTGCCCAAAATCTCTTTTGGAGGTAGGCGCTTAGCCGAAACCTGCATAAAAACATCGCCCTTACAGGTATTGTAGGTAGAAGAATCGGCGGTGGGCAAATAGAGTGGCGCCTGAAACTCCCCTCCCCCACGGCCTTGGCAGCGGACAAAAAGCGTATCGTTTCGGAGCAACCATTTGGCCTGGTTAAGGTCTAAATAAAGTCCATCGGCTTTTTGTTCAGTTTGGAGCAACTCAAGTTTTTGTTCTATCGGTTCTTTTTCTTGATTGTGAAAGGTATAGCGATAGGTCCAGACCGTCCCTTTTTGCTTAGGGACAAAACTTGCTTTTGGACTGGCTTGCTCAGGCAATTCTTTGGGCGTATGGCAAGCCCCGAAAAGAAAAACGAGTAGTATCAGGGAATATAATTTAGGCATAAGTGGGGAGTTTATTGGCCAACTTCTTGGCGGATTTGCTGCATCAAATAGTTCCAGTCTTCAAAGGGGAAGCGACCTTCCTCGCCTTTGGCATGGGCTTTATTTCGGATGGAATAGCAGGCATACTGATCGCTTTCGAATAACCAACCGAGTTTGCGATCATAGCGCCAGTGGTACTCGCTATCTTCATAGTAAAAGATGGCAATGGGTTTTTGTTCCACCTTTGCAAAGCCCTTGATGCGAAGTTCATTAAAGGCGGCAAAGGTTTTGGCCGCATAATCCTCCGTAGCTTTTTCACTTTCGAGGCCCACAAAATCGTGTAAAAGGGCATGGGCCAAATTGCGGTTGGTCCATTTTCCACCTTGTTGTTCCCAGTAATTGAGCAAGAGGTCTAGCTCTTCTGGAGAAAGGGCGTAGGGGTGCCAGTTTTCGAGATTCCACCAACCCATCAGCTGTTTTTCTTGATGAGGGGCCGAGAGGTAGAGGTATTTTTCGCCTCCTTCTGGATGTGGCGTATATTCTAGGCGGAGCTTATAGCCTCTGCCGCAATCAAACTCGAGAATCAGGATGCGATTAAAGCCTTCTTGGCGTTGGCCGCCTACTTTAAAATCAAATTGTTCTCGTTCTACTTTAAAATCTTTACTTAGTTCATCTAGCCATTGGTCCACCATTTCTTCCGAAATTTCGGAGCGTTCCAAAAAGCTGAAGAGGTTCCAAAAAGCCAACTTTTTAAAAGTGGCGGGCATTGTTTGTTCCATAGTTTTGTATTGAGGGGCTAAAGATACGCTAGTTTATTTAGAACTCATTTAAAAACAACTCTCCTTAGGCAGAAAAGCTCATTTTTAAATGGTTTGGCTGAAAGCGATGGCCTAGGGGCAAAAAAAAGCGCAACCTAAAAAGGTTGCGCTTTTCTTATTGAGCAAAGAGCGAATTTAGTCGTTCTCGCTACTTAC